>JALOKP010000118.1 GCA_025456425.1 Acidobacteriota bacterium
GGGAGGCCGTTCATCGACTTGGTTTCCTGCGCCTGCATGGTGTTCTCCTTTCGGATCTCGTCTCTCGTGTCGGCGCGCCCCATGCGCGTCCGCACCGACCCCTAGATCAATCGCCGTGCCAGCCACATCGGGCGGCATAAGGCGCTCGGAATCAGTACCTTGCACGGTGACGCAGCGGGGAGCGCGGCTCACGGAATTCGGGGACTCACGAGATTCCGGGAGCGATCGTCCCGAGATCCCGTGAGGACGTCAGGGACGGCGCGGGCGCTCGATCCCGAGCGACTTCATCCGCGAGGCGAGGGTGTTCGGGTGGAGGCCCAGGATCTGCGCGGCGCCCCCCGCGCCGGAGAGCTTCCATTCGGCGTGCTCGAGCGCGCGCAGGAAGTTGGCGCGCTCGAGCGCCTCCAACTCGGCCACCGTCAGGACCGGTGCCGGCTGGGCCGCGGGCATCGTCTCCGTCGGGGGCGGGACGCCGCCGGCGCCGCCGGCCTCCGGCAGCGCCCGGGCGAGGTTGAGCGTGCGCCCGTCGGTCGACGTGATCAGCGCGCGCTCGATGACGTTCTCCAGCTCGCGGACGTTCCCCGGCCAGTCGTAGCGCCTGAGCCGGGCCTTGTCGGTCTCCGTGAGCGGCGCGAACGCCGTGCCGCGCTGCCGCGCGAAGCGGCACGCGAACGCCTCGGCGAGCAGCACGACGTCCCCGCCGCGTTCGCGCAGCGCTGGGACGTGGACGGGGAAGACGTTGAGCCGGTACAGCAGGTCCTGGCGGAAGGTCCCCTCACGGACCATTCCCTGCAGGTCGCGGTTGGTGGCCGCGACGACCCGCACGTCGACCGTCTCGGTCCGCGCGCTCCCGACGCGCTCGAACTCGCCCTCCTGAAGGACCCGCAGCAGCTTGGCCTGGAGGTCGAGCGGCATCTCGCCGACCTCGTCGAGGAAGATTGTCCCGCCGTCGGCCAGCTTGAACCGCCCGTCGCGCCGCTGGAGGGCGCCCGTGAACGCCCCCTTCTCGTGGCCGAAGAACTCGCTTTCCTGCAGGGTGGCGGCGATGGCGGCGCAGTTCACGCGGATCAGCGGCTTCCCCTGACGCGCACTCCGGCGGTGGATGGCGCGGGCGATCAGCTCCTTTCCCGTTCCCGTCTCCCCGGTGATCAGCACGGTGGCGTCGGTTCCCGCCACCCGGTCGACGTCCGCGAGCATCCGGAGCAGGGCGTCGCTCTCGCCGACGATCTCGTCGAACCCCTGCAGCGAGTCGATCTCGGCCCGCAGGTAGGCGGTCTCCTCCGCCAGGGCGCGGATCCGCTGCTCCGCCTCCAGCCGGTCGTCGATGTTGCGCAGGATCAGGGTGAAGAACGGCCGCCCCGTCACCTCGAACCGGGAGACCGTCGCCTCGGCCGGAAACGTGCTGCCGTCGGAGCGAAGCGCCTCGAGCCGGTCCGGGATCCAGAGCGACTGGCGGCCCTGCGGCCGTCGCCCCAGTTCTCCCGTCAGGTGGACGAGGCGGCCGTACGACACGCGGGAGAAGAACCGGTCCAGCCGCTGCCCGGTGGCCGCCGCGCCGGGGCACGCGAAGGCCCGCTCGCCCGCTTCGTTCATCTTCGTGACTGTCAGGTCGGCGTCGAGTTCGAGGATCGCGTCCATCGCGGTCTCGACCAGGCGCGAGAGCTTCTCCTCGCGCTCGCGCAGCTCGCGATCGCGGCGCAGCCGCCCCAGTTCCGCGGCCGCGCGCGCGGCGAAGATGCTGAAGACGGTCGTCGCCGTCCGGCTCTCCGGCATCGGCTTGTCGTCGAGGATCGCGAGGTGGCCGAGCGCGCGCCCGTCGGTGTCGACGAGCGGCATCCCCATGTAGCTGACGGCGCCGAGCGGCGCCAGGTCCGGGTCCTTCGGGTACAACTCGATCACGCGGTCCGGAACCAGCACGAGCGACCGGGTGTCCAGGACAGGCTCGCACGGCGTCCCGCGGATGTCGTATTCGTAGTCCTGTACGTAGCGGCCGTCGGCCCAGAACGCGCGCGCGCGCAGCCGGCGGCGGTCCTCGCTCCACTCGGTGACCCAGGCGCAGGTCGTGCCCATGGCGCGCGCCAGGTGCTTGACCAGCGCGTCGAAGAACTCCTCCCCGGTCGCGGCCGCCGTCCCGGCGAAGATTTCGCGCAGGGCGAGCGCCTCGCCGGCGGACGCGTGTCGCGGGTCCTCCGGCATGCCGTGACCGTCGGTTACTTCGTCGCCGTCGCGGTGGCGACGGCGTCCACGGGCGACTCGAAGGCGATGAAGAGGACGCACGGTCCGCTGCTCACGCACGACGCCTTGTGGGACGCCTTCGCGGGGCCGTAGGCGTACATCCCCGGCTTCAGGGCGACCTTCTCCTGCCCGCGATAGGTCACGTGGAGTTCGCCCGCGACGAGGACGATGCGCTCCGCCGACGAGTGCCAGTGCTCCGGGATCTCGGAGCCGGCCGGCACCTTGAAGAAGACGTCAGCGTTCGGCTTGCCGGGATCGCCGTGAAGGACAGCGATGCTGCAGCCCTTCGGCATGAACTCGGGGCAGGGGCCCCACGTCAGCCCGGCGTCCTGGGCACTACGCACCAGGGCCGGTTCGGCCGCGGGGGGTAGCGCCTGGCTCAACGGCACAGCCAGGAGAGAAGAGGCGACGAGCATCGATGTGCGACGGAGTGGGTTTCTCACGGTGGCTCCTCCTCACGCTCTGGGCGCGCGCGAAGCACCGTCGATGCGGCGAACGCGCGGCCGTGTTGCGGGCTTGCGCGTGACGTCCCGCTCCGGGCATGGCGAGACTCGCGAACGCGCAGCTCAAGCCGCATTCGTGCGAGGCATGGTAGAGAACCTCCTCAATTGAGGCAAACATGAGAGCAGTAACAAGTTAGTGCATCAGCGGTGACCGGCCCGCCTCAGCATGGGTTGGCGCCAGACACCCCCCACTCGGGCTTCGCGAAGGCCTCGGATCACCCCGGTCGCCGGCCCGCGCGATCCTCGCAGCTTGACCTTCGCAGGATATAAGGACACTCTTATCCCGATGTGTTCCATCGCCTCGGATGCCCTTTGACGAGAAGGGAGGTGAGACATGGCTCATTGGAGACTCATCTGGGTGGCTCTCGGCGCCATGCCGGTTTCCCTGCTCCTGGCCGTCGCCGGGACGGCCGTACCGCCCGCCGGCAAGGAGGGCGCCCTCCCGCCTCCGCCCCCCCGAGCGATCCCGGGGATCACGGCGGCCGATCCTTTCCGGAACGCCTGCGTGGACTGCCACGTCGCTCGGCCGGACATCGCCGTCGACGCGCGCTTCGCCACAGCGCTCGCGGCCTGGGGGGAAACCGTCCGACCAGACCTGCTGGAGCGAGCGCAGGCCGCCGCGCCCCGCGGCGTGACGCTGAAGGGGAAGCATCCGCCGGTCCCGGGCGCGCTCGCGGACATCCCGCGCTCCTGCATGGCGTGCCATGACGACGCGTCCAAGTTGGCGCCGCCCTTCTCGCGGCTGATGCACAGCATCCACCTCTCCGGCGGCGAGAAAAACCACTTCCTGACGATCTTCCAGGGCGAGTGCACGCACTGCCACAAGCTGGATGACGTCACGGGCGCGCTGTCGGTTCCGAGCGGGCCGGAGAAGTAGCGCCGCCGCGCGACGGCACCAGGTCGACAAGCCTTTCAGACGGGGGAACGGGCGGGCGCGATCGGCGCGGCCCCGCGGCCCGGTGACGATCATCTGCCCGGCAGGATCCAAGCCCCCCGCGGAGGCGGGACTTCGCCGTCGACGTGCTGGAGTGTGCGCGGTGCCACGGGTCCATGCGGATTCTCGCGATGGTCCCGGTGCTACCCTGAGCGCGTGATGAAGCGCGGGCAGCTTCTCTGATCCCCCCGTCGATCTCGGGCTTCCCGGCGCGGAAGCCGCGCAGAAAGCCGTCTCACGCGCGCTGATGAAGCTCGCCCACGAGCCGCGGGTGGCGCGCCCTTGATGAGAAGAGCCGCCCACCGGACGCGTGACGCATCCGGCGGGCGGAGTCAAGTCGAGTCACTGCACGTCGTCAGGGAGGCGTGCAGGGCCGGTCGATCGGCATACGCCGTGCAACAGTGACGTACTCGGAGCCACCGCAGATCGTATCCGGATCGTTGAAAGGATCCCACGGCTCCCACTGCTGTGGCAGAGGGCACGCCGTGGTCGTGTGGCACACAACCGCCGCACCCGGCCAGCACGGGTTGCAGGAGATCTTCCCGTGGTATTTCGCGACAAGAGTGTCGGGGCCGGCCTGCTCCACGGTACCGCTCGTGACCGCCGCATAAGTCACACCAAAGTAGTACGGCATGGAGTTGTTGTTGTCCCCATAGTAGGCAACGGCCGTTAGGTCGTAGCTATTCTTGTGTGTCCTGCGGATTCTCATCACGTAGCCCGTCTTCATCGTGCTCCCGAAGCCAAACGGGTTTGGCGAGCCCAGGAAGTCGAAGTCGGAGGTGTATTCGTCTGGACCGACTCTGACGACCGTGTAGACGACGTAGTTGCCGAAGCTGTTGATGCCGTACCACGTCCCCTCGATGTCGTACTGCTTCTCCTCGTCGTTGTCCCCGCCCGCGAAGGCGACGGTCGGCAATGCGGCCAGTGCCGCGACCAGCGCGACGAGCAGACACCAGTCCCCGATTCTCATGCCTCCTCCTTCGACCCCTCGCGGCGCGTCAAGCGGCGCTCCGGACACGGGGCCTCCTACGTAGAAACATCGGAGTCGCCGAAACCGAACAGCACGCGCCTCAGGATCCGCGTGTTACTGACTGCAGAGACGCGTCACGATCCCGGTATCGTCGCTCCCGCGCTCGCCTGCCCATGACTCCGGGGGCCGGGTGCCGCCGGAACCTCCAGGATGGCTGGGTAGAAGCGATTCGAACGTCGAGACGCGGATCCAGGATTGGCTCAGCGGATAGTCGGTATTGGCCGCGATTCTCGAACAACTCAGGTGCAGCACTTTCGGGGAGGGGGCTGACAGGCGGCCGCACGCGTGTCAGCCGGGGGGGCGGCGTAAATGGACCGTGGGGGAGCAGCTCGGGGAACTGAAGCACCGCTGGCGCGACGGGATGGAGGCGTTCGGCTTCGAGCCGGAGGAGTTGGTGGCCCGGCTGGCCACGCTGGTGCCGCCGCCGCTGCTCCACCTGGTGTGATGCGCGGGCGGCCCGGCGCCTGGTGCCCGGATGCACGCGTGGGTGGTGCCGGATCCGCCGGAGGGAAGCTCGGCGGGAGCTCTGGTGCCGGAGGCGGGGGAAGTGAAGGGCTCGGACGAAACGCCGGCGCCTGCATCCGGTGGCGCGGTGCCGGTCCCCGGAGTCAGCCGCGGGCTGCCGCGCGTCGCTCTGGCGCGCTGTCCACACCCTTGGCGGAGCTGATGCGGCGGGCTGTCGCCGTGGATGTCCTGGAGTGCCCGCGGTGCCACGGACCGATGAGAATCCTTGCCGCGATTCATCCGCCCGAGACGGCCGGGGCGATCCTGGAGTGCCTCGGGCTGTCGGCCCGGCCGCCGCCCGTGGCTCCGGCCGCTGAAGCCCGAGCTCGGCCGGCAGGGGCCGCTCCCGTGAGGTTCCGTCGGGCCGCTCCCCCCCGCTGACGCGCGCGCAGCCTCCTGTCAGGCCCCCCGTCCCGGCCACTGCAACCCCGAGCCGTTGGGAAACGCGGCCAATACCGGCTATCCGCGCCATTACGGCGCGCCCTTGACAGCTCGCGATCTCTTATATATCCTTGAGATATATGAGCGCTCGCACGCCGTTCCGGACGACTGATTACGCGCTGCTGGGCGTGCTTGCCCAGGGCGGGCCGATGTCCGGCTATGACGCCAGGGCGTACATCCAGGCATCCATCTCACAGTTTTGGAGCGAGAGCTTCGGGCAGATCTATCCGGCTCTCGAGAGGCTGCGACGCTCGAGGCTTGTGCGTTGTCGTACCGACGCGGAGTCGCCGCGTTCACGGAAGGTGTACGAGATCACCGAGGCGGGACGCGAGGTGCTGGCGACTTGGCTTGCGAGGCCACCTGAGCCCGAGCGGCCGCGGAGCGAGTCAATCCTCAAGACCTTCCTGGGCGACCAGGCTGCGCCGGGCGTTGCTGTCGGTCATCTCCGTGATCTGGCGGAGTCCATGGAGCATCGTGTCGCGGCGCTTGAGCAAGTCGAAGTATCAGTCCGAGCCAGCGACGCCGGCGCGCGCTCGCTGCCGTACTCGGTGGCATCGCTTCGCGCCGGTATCCACCTCTCGCGTGCTCGGGCGGCGTGGGCCCGCGAGGCGATTGATCTCATTCAGCTCTATGAAGAGAGGCAGCCATGAGCGTGCAGAACACCAGCGGGGGACAGGCCGGTGAGGGCGTTCGTCCGTCGCAAGCGGACGCAGTCTCGACGCAAGCCCCCGACGCGGGCATGTTCGATCTGACGCGGCTGCAGCCGGTGCCGGCGGGATGGTGGTGGGCCATTCCGCCCGCGATGGTCGCCTGGCTCGGCGGGGTGGCGTTCCTCGGGCAGTACCGCGCGAATCAGATCGCCGAGGCACTGGCCAGCGTGGCACCGCTTCAGACGCTCTACTGGTTGTGCGTTGGGCTCGGGGTCGCCGGAGTGGTGCTGATGGCCATGCTGGGCTGGCGCAGAGACAGCGTGCTGTGGGCCGGCGTCGTGGGATACCTGGTCGGACATGTGCTCTTCGCATGGCTGCCTGTCCACCATCTGATTGACTTCCGCATCCCGTTCACGTCGATGGCCGATGCTGTCGCGTTTGTGAAGCACAGGCTGGTGTACGGCGTGTGCGTCGCGGCATCGGCCGGCGCGGCGCTGGTGCTCACAGCGTGGATGCTGGGAGCATGGCCCCGGTTCCATCTGGGTGCCGGGTCGTGGAGTGCGGTCGGTCGGGACTTCACGCATCGCAGCAAGCCCGAGACGTACCGAAAGGCGATGCTGGGATTTGCTCTCTTTGCGGCGGTGCTGTGGGTGGTCGGACAGATGGGCGTTGAACTGGCGCCCCTGCGCAGCGGTGTGCTGTGGGCCCTCATACCCGCGATCCTGCTCGCGGCGATCACCAATGCGCTCGTGGAGGAGGTGATCTATCGGGGCCTCCTGCAACCCGCGTTTATCCAGGCTGCGGGCATCGCGCGGGGCCTGTGGATTCAGGGCGTGATGTTCGGCATGCTGCACTGGGGCATGAGCGTGGGCGTGGTCGCCGCGCTCCCTACGTCCCTCTTGATCGGGATCGGCTCGGTCTACTGGGGCAAGGCCGTGCTCGAGACGCGCGGGCTGTCGTGGGTCATCGTGGCCCATGCGATGGTCGACGTCGCCATCATGTGCGCGTACTTCGTGCCGCGGGGCGACTGACCGGGACTTTACTGAGAGTCGAAGCAGCGGCGACGCGCGGCCGGCTCCCAGTGCCCTTGCACCTTGTCTCTCCGTCGCTGAGAGCCCGATCGTCACACCACCCCTCGTCCGCTGTTTGAATGACCCCCTGGTCGAGAGACTCGGAGGTTGTCGCGTTGGCGGCCTCATGGTCCTTCGCTTGAATCCCATCGCGTCTTCGAGCTGCGTTGGTGCCGGGCGTTAACGGAGCACCAGCGTGACCGTCTCACGGGCGAGGGTTCTGACGGTCTCTGGGGTGCTCCGACGCGATGTAATCGCTCAGCCGCTGTTTTCGAGCACGCGGATCGATGGGCTGTTGTGTCCGGCAGCAGTGGCGAAGACGGGGCGCCGCATGAAATCGCGGAGCATCAGCGCGACGGCGACTGTGCCGATCCCGCGCCCCCAGTGTTCGCGCGCGATCCAGTAGCCGATGGAGTCGGCCCGTTGGTCTGGCGACATGTTGACCGAGCCGACGACGACGCCGTCCGCACAAATGACCCACGGCGTGACCCCCGTGGCGTCTCCGTTTGGATCGGCGAGGATCTGCTCCCAGCGGGCTCGGAAGGTATCCCAGTCCCGCGGCTTGGTGCCGGCGAGTTCGTTCGAAGCTCCATCAAGCTCGAAGGCGTGGAGCAGCATCAAGTAGGCATATGTCGTACGGCGCAACGGGACCATGGGTCGCGATGGTCTAGACAGAAGGCATTGCAGCGGCGGCCCGACAATCGATGATGCTGCTGCCGGTTCGGCGTAACCTCGTGTGTGTCTCTGGGGCTCCGAAAACGCACGCTGTCAGACCATCCCTCGCCCTCCATTGGATAACCCCCGGTCAAGAGGCCCGGGGGTTGTCGTCTTGCTGGTCTCTTGCTCTCGCGAAGGAGCTGGTACACCTTCAACCCGCCCTCAGCGCGAAGTACGCGAAGCGTGAAAGCCGCCGCTCACTGGCGAGGCGCGCGGCGACCTCGAAGAATCGCTGTTGCCCACGGTACGTTTCCTCGCCTTCGACGTGCAGCAGCTCGGTCGAACGGCACTGGCGTTGCTCGTGCCAGCGTCCCGCGATCTCCGCGACGGCCGGAGTGAGGTCCCCACATTCGCGGACCTCGAACCCGGCCTCGGCCAGCCCGGCAGGGGCCGCTCCCGTGAGGTTCCGTCGGACCGCTCCCCCCCGCTGACGCGCGAGCAGCCTCCTGTCAGCCCCCCCGTCCCGGCCAGTGCTACCGTGAGCCGGTGGGGAAACGCGGCCAATACCGGCTATCCGCGCCGCGCGTGGTGGACGACGAAGAAGACGAAGAGAATGCGGAGCGTGGCGGTCGGGACCGTGAGGAAGTCGATCGCGGCGATGACCTCGCGGTGGTTGCTGAGGAACGTCTGCCAGCGCTGACGCGCCTCTGGACCGACCGGGCGCCGGGGCATGTAACGCGAGACCGTGCGCTCGGAGACCGCAAGGCCGAGCTTCTGAATCTCGCCGTGGATGCGCGGCGCGCCCCAGGTCGGATTCTCGGCGGCCAGCCGGCGAACGAGGGTTCGGATCTCGGCCATTGTGCTCGGTCGTCCAGCGCGGCGCCGCGACTTCCAGCGCCAGTACCGCCTGAACCCCTCGCGATGCCAGCGGATGACGGTCTCGGGCTGGACGATGGCGAACGCTTCTTTCGACCGCGGCCACCAGCGGCGCAGGACAATCCGGAAAGCGCGATCGGAAGCGCGGCGACGAGGGCGAGGGTGCCTGCGTTGGAGGACCGCAAGTTGCTGGCGGAGGGCGAGGTTCTCCAGGATCAGGTCGGCCCGGCGGGCGAAGATCGCGAGGGCAGCCCGGGCGACGGCCAGAGCGCGGTTGAGCATCCCCGGACGATGACGGCGGTCGAAACGGAGGGCAATCGGGCTAGTCGCAGGCACTTCGAGCATCCTCTACAGGGCGCAACTCGTTGAGGGGCAGGGCGAACGGGGATATGGCGAGGCACAGGGCGGCGTCGAGTTCGAGATCCCATCTCGCGAGCCGATCCGTGACCCGCCGAGGCCGGGCCGATGATCATCCTCGACACAAACGTGCTCTCGGAGCTGATGAAGCCGAAGCCCGCCGCGCCGGTCGTGGCCTGGATCGGCGAGCAGCCCACGGCCGGCCTGTACACGACGGCCATCACCCAGGCCGAGATCGTCCACGGCCTCATGCTCCTTCCAGCCGGTCGCTGTCGGCGTGCGCTCGAGGCCGCTGTGACCTCCATGTTCGCGGAGGACTTCGAAGGCCGGATCCTCGGGTTCGGCTCCGATGCAGCCCCGCCCTACGCCAGGATCGCGACCGACCGGCGCCGAGCTGGACGGCCCATCTCGCAGTTGGATGCGCAGATCGCGGCGATCGCGTTGGCCACGGGCGCGACCGTCGCCACCCGCAACGTGGACGACTTCGAAGGCAGCGGCGTCAAGGTCGTGAATCCCTGGCAGCCCTAGACAAGCGACTTCGGAGTTCCCGGGGCCGGCGTTCCAGCCCCCGGTCCGCGTCAGGGCGCGGCGCTCTGCAGCAGCTCCCAGGCCCGCCGGACGTGCCGCTCCTCCTGCCGCGGGTTGCCGATCGAGACCCGGATCGCGTACTTCCCGTCGAGCTTGGTGTGCGACAGGAAGACCTCGCCGCCGTCGTTGACGCGGGCCATCAGCGCTTCGTTGTGCGCGTCCAGCTCGGCCTCCGGCAGCCCGGCCGGGCGGTGGCGGAAGCAAACGGTCGCCATCGGCACCGGCGCCAGCAGCTCCCAGTCCGGCGCGGCCTCGACCCACGAGGCGAACAGCCGCGCCAGCCGCAGATGCTCGCGGATCCGCGCCGCCATCCCCTCGGCGCCGAAGTACCGCAGCAGCATCCACAGCTTGAGCGCGCGGAAACGGCGGCCGAGCTGAATCCCGTACTCGTGGTAGTTGTGGACCTCGCCCTGGTCGCGGACCTTGAGGTACTCGGGCACCAGGCTGAAGGCGGCGCGGAAGGTCTCGGGCTGGCGGAACAGCAGCAGCGAGGCGTCGAACGGCGTCCAGAGCCACTTGTGCGGG
>JALOKP010000119.1 GCA_025456425.1 Acidobacteriota bacterium
GGCGCCGGACCGCGGCACGATCGAGCGCGCGCAGAACCTGGCGACGGTCTACTTCGAGCAGGACCGCGAGACGCTCGACCTGTCGCTCTCGCTGCGGCGCGCGCTGGCGCCCGAGGGGGACACCGTCGTCCACCGGGACCGCTCGATGCACGTCGCGTCCTGGGCCGCGCGCTTCCTGTTCCGCAACGATCAGCTCGACGTGCCGGTGCACCGCCTGTCGGGGGGCGAGCGGGCGCGGATCCTGCTGGCGCGCACGATGCTGCGCCCGGCCGACCTCCTGATCCTCGACGAGCCGACCAACGACCTCGACATCCCGACGCTGGAGGTCCTCGAGGAGAGCCTGACGGAGTTTCCCGGCGCGCTGGTCCTGGTGACGCACGACCGCTTCCTGCTCGATCGCGTCTCGAACGCGTTGCTGGCGCTGGACGGGACGGGAGGCGCGGTCTTCTACGCCGACTACGCGCAGTACGAGGCGGATCGGGGGCGGCGGAGTGAGGCGCCAGGGGCGGCCCTGGCCGCGCGCGCGGCCGCCGCAGCGCCCGCGGCCGAGCGCGCGAGGCCCCGCCCGAAGAAGCTCTCGCTCCCCGAGCAGCGCGAGTGGGACGGGATCGAGGAGCGGATCCTCCTTGCGGAAGATGCGGTGGCCGCCGCCGAGGCCGCGGTGGCCGATCCGGCCGTCGCCTCCCAGGCCGCCGCGCTGCAGGAGCGGCTGGCGGCGCTCGAGACGGCGCGCGCCGCGGTCGACGCGCTCTACGCGCGCTGGGGGGAACTGGACGCAAAGCGGGGCGGGTAGATCGACCCGCGGGCGGATTCATTCGCGGCTCCGGAACAGACCTGCGGATCTCGACCGATGCTACCCTGCTCCGGTGCCGAGACGCGACCCATTTCGCTCTCTCGTCCTTCTGCACAGCGAGATGGAACAGGAGAAGGACAGATGAAGAAGGCGCTGCTCGTGATCGACCTGCAAAACGATTACTTTCCGGGTGGGAAGTTCCCGCTTTGGAACACGGAGGCCGTGCTGGACAAGATCGAGCAGGCCATCAAGGAGGCTCGCGCGAAAGGTATTCCCGTCATTCACATCCAGCATGTCGCCAATCCTGCGATGGGCATTGCCCCGTTCTTCAACATGGGAACCGACGGCGCGCGGATCCATGCGCGCGTTCTCGCCGCGGCTCCCG
Organism: Acidobacteriota bacterium; assembly: GCA_025456425.1. Lineage (GTDB taxonomy): Bacteria > Acidobacteriota > Polarisedimenticolia > J045 > J045 > JALOKP01. The sequence goes on from JALOKP010000119.1 coordinate 1,179, forward strand.
ACGCCCCCGTCGTCGTGAAAGAGCATGCGGACAGCTTTGTCGGCACGAACCTCGAGGAAACGCTGTCGGGGCTGAGCGTGGATGAGCTGCTGGTCTGCGGCATGATGACGCAGAACTGCGTGACGCATACAGCCATTTCAAAGTCTGCTGAGAAGTACAAGGTCTGCATCCTTCCGGATTGCTGCACCACCGTGGATGAGATGCTCCACAGCATCGCTTTGCACGCGGTGTCGACGCGCGTTTCTCTGATACCGGCCGAGAACGCCATATAGGCCGACCAGCGGTGGGGAGAGGATGCCGATGAGTCGCGCGCCTCGCCCTGGGCGCATTTCCGCCACAGGGCTCGCGGGTACCGGGGTTTGGCGACGCGGTCTCCTCAGCGCCGGGATGGCCGCCGTGATCGCGCTGGCGGCCGCGGGCACGGCCACGCTGCCGGCGGACCCGGCGGCGGCGGTGACCTTCTTCGTCGTCGCGGATACCCACTTCAACGACAACGGGATCGTCCCCGAGTTCTCGCCGGGCAACCGGGCGGTGATCGAGGCGCTCAACGGGCTGCCCGGGCAGGCCTACCCCTCCGGACTGGGGGGGGTCGTTGCAGCGCCGCGCGGCGTGCTGGTCCTGGGCGACCTGACCGATGGAGGGAAGTCGGTGCAATGGCGCGGGCGCTGGTTCTGGCGCGGCGGTTTCGACCTCCACTACCCGCGGGACGGAGCGCCGGGTGCAGCGGATCGAGTGCGGTGGCCCGTCTATGCACTGCCGGGCAACCACGACGAGACCTCCGGCCGCACCGTCGTCACCGAGGCGCTCGCGCGGCGCTACGGAGGCCTGCGCTACCCGCTCGACTGGGGCCCGCTCCGACTCCTGGTCATCGGCCAGTACGCGGACGCCGAGTCGCTCCGCTGGCTCACGGAGGAACTGACGCGCGTGCCGGCAGGTCGGCCGGTCGTGCTGTTTCAGCATTACTCCTTCCCCGGTTCGGCCTTCGGCGGAGACGATGACCGCTGGTGGACGCCGCAGGAGAAGCAGCAGTTCGAAACGGCGATCGACCGGCGCGGCGTGGTCGCGATCTTCCACGGGCACGCTCACTCCCCCGAGAGCTACCGGTGGAACGGGCTCCCTGTTCTCAACCCGGGATCGGCAGAGCACAACCGGACGTTCGCCGTCGTGCGCGCCGGCGCGACCCGGATCGACATCGCGTGGTACAGGGTCGAGGCGGACGCCTCCGGGCACTGGACCGGCGGCGCCTGGATCCGGTCCGAGTCGCTTCCGATCGCGGCTGGGCGCGGGTCTTGAGGTCGCAAAGGAGGTCGCGACGCTCACTCAACGCGGCGGAATCAGGCCCGGTCACCGCCGCCGCGCTCGATCCTGGAAATCCTCGACCGCCAGGAACGGCCGCCGGATGCCCCTGACGTACGTGGCCACGGGATAGCCGAGGATCAGGACGATGGCCGGCTTGCTCCGATCGGGCACGCCGTACTTCCGGAGCAGATCGCGTCGCCTCGCGAGCGGCGGCGCGGCGCAGCCGATCATCGTGGAGCCCAGGCCGAGCGACTCGGCCGCGAGCATGGCGTAGGTGCAGGCGATGAAGGCGTCGGCGCCGTCGGCATAGGGTGAGGTGTGAAACAGCAGCGCAGCCGGGGCGTCGTAGAGGACCTTGTCCTGGCCGGACCGGCGGGCGGCCACGATGTCGCGGCCGAGCGGCAGGATGAAGGAACGGAACTGGTCGTAGGTGGATCTTTTCGCGAAGGCGCGAAGCAGGCCCATCACCGCGCGGTTGTCCATCCACTTGAGCAGGCCGGCGTAGGTGTGCGCGACATCGCGGGCCAGCTCACGGACCTTGGGGCGGCCGCGGAAGACGATCACACCCACCTCCCAAGGCGGGATCCCCATCGGCGCGGTCGCAGCCGCCGCCACCACGCGGTCGACGACTGCGGCGGGGACGTCGTCGGGCCGGAACCGCCGGACGCTGCGCCGTGCCAGGAAGAGGGCCTCGAGCTGGTCGGCGGACGCTCGCCGGGCCGGTTCCGGCAGCTCGACGAGCTGATCCGGGGAGAGGCGCCGGCCGGTGACCGAGACGCTTCCGGTCGGGCAGGCCATCATGCACTGCCCGCACGCGATGCAGCCGAAGGTGACGGCGACGTCGACGAGAACGGAATCGCCGCTCATCGTCAGGACCCCGGTCGGACAGGTCTCGGCGCAGGAACCGCAGTGCGTACAGGTGTCACGGTCGATGACCGGCTGGCCATCGACCTCGCCGAAACTGGAGATGACGGCCATGGCCGTTCCTCGTCCGATGCCGGGCGGGTGGGGAAAACGAGTCTACCAGCGCCGGGCCGTCCGTTCAGCCCGCGACCGCGCCGACCGGGAGGTTCGAGACGCCCTGGAAGGCCCCGGAGCGCGCCAGCAAAAAAAATCCTCCGGCCGCTTGTCGATTGGCGTCATTGCCGATCGACTACTCGGTGAGCCGTCAGGCCGGAAGGAGGACAGACGATGCGTTACATGCTGCTTATTTACGACCCTGAATCCGCGTGGGTATCGATGCCGGAGGCGGAGCGGAACGCGCTCTTCGGCGAGTACATGGCCTTCACGGAGAGCATCCGCGAGAGCGGGCACCTGCTGGCGGGCGACCCGCTCGAACCGACCCTGACCGCGACGACGGTCCGCGTCCGCGAAGGGAAGGCCGTGACGAGCGACGGGCCGTTCGCCGAGACGCGCGAGCAACTGGGCGGCTACTACATCGTCGAGGCCAGGGATCTCGATGAGGCGATCGGGCTCGCCGCACGCATCCCGTCGGCCCGCATCGGCTGCGTCGAGGTGCGACCGATCTCCGAGATGGGGTAACGCCGCGCAGCCAACTCCGATTCACGGGCCGCCCGCCGCGATCTGGCCTAATCTTGCGCGGGCGGCCCGATGTCACTCGAAGAGATCCAGCGCGCCGAGCACGGACGGATCCTGGCCTCGCTGATCCGGCTGATCGGCGATTTCGACGTCGCGGAGGACGCGCTGCAGGACGCGTACGCGCTGGCGCTGGAGCGTTGGCCGGTCGACGGCGAGCCGGCGAGCCCGCGCGCCTGGCTGGTAGGCACGGCCCGCCACAAGGCGCTCGACCGGCTGAGGCGGCGGGCCCGCATGGAAACCGGGCTCGACCTCGAGGCGCTCGTCGGCGAGCAGGAAGGTCCGCTGCCGGAGCGGGCTGCCGGCGCCGACGTGGAGGACGACCGGCTGCGGCTGATCTTCACCTGCTGTCACCCGGCGCTGGGCCTCGAGGCGCAGGTCGCGCTGGCGCTGCGCACGCTCTGCGGTCTGACCTCCGCCGAGATCGCACGCGTCTTCCTCGTGCCCGAGTCGACGATGGCCCAGCGGCTCGTGCGCGCAAAGCGCAAGATCCGCGACGCGGGGATCCCGTACCGCACGCCTCCGGCGGAACAGCTCCGGGAGCGCGTCGACGGGGTCCTGGCGACGATCTACCTCGTGTTCACCGAAGGGTACGCGGCGACCGCCGGGGACTCGCTCCTGCGGGTGGAGCTGTGCGATGAAGCGATCCGCCTCGGGCGCCTCGTGGTCGAACTGCTGCCCGCGCAACCCGGAGGGCACGCCCTGCTGGCCCTGATGCTGCTGCACGACGCGCGGCGGGCCGCTCGCCTCTCTGGGAACGGCGAACTGGTCCTCCTGGAAGACCAGGATCGCCGGCTCTGGGACCGCGGGAAGATCCGCGAGGGGATCGCGCTCGCCGAGCACGCGCTCCGCACCGGCGGGCCCAGCGTCTATGCGCTTCAGGCTGCGATCGCCGCGCTCCACGCCCAGGCCGCCGAGGCCGGGGAGACCGACTGGCGGCAGATCGCTGCCCTGTACGCGCTGCTCGTGCGGGTCCATCCGACGCCGATCACCGAGTTGAACTGCGCCGTTGCGATCGCGATGGCGAAGGGGCCCGCGCACGGGCTCGAGCGGCTCGAGGTGCTCGGAGCCGGCGGAGAACTCGACTCGCACCACCTCTTTCACGCCGCGCGCGCCGACCTGCTGCGGCGGCTTGGCCGGTTCGACGAGGCTGCGGACGGATACCGGCGCGCGCTGTCGACCGCGGCCAACGAGGCCGAGCGGCGCTACCTCGCGCGGCGCCTGGCGGAGGTGCAGATCACCCCGGAGCGGTGACTGCCCGGCGCGGTCCGTCGCGGAGGCCTCACTCGTGCGGCATGCCCGGTGGGGGCTGGCCGGGGAAGCTCATCGGCTTCATCGGCGCGTAGGGCAGCCGCGAAAACCCGGCGTGCGCCACGTAGCGCCAGACCGGCTGATCCTCCTGCAGCGGACTCTCGATCGCGAGGACTTGCGGGCCCGCCACGGCGAGCTGCAGGGCCAACCCACCGATTGCCAGCCGGGGCCTCGGTTCCACGCCGATGACCGGCAGCAGGGGACGCCGGAGCTCCCGGCTCGCCACCGCAATCGCCGCGATCATGTCGAACACCATCCTCGTCGCGCCCGCTCCGAGTTGGGAGTCGAACAGCACGTCCTCCGGCGTCGGCGACGGTGGCTGACTGGTCGGATCGGGCCCCACGAAGAAGGCGAAGCCCGACTCCACCAGTCCGGACGGCTTCTCCTTGTAGTACGCGCAGGGGACCATGACTCCCCGGTGCCCGCGCTCGAGGTACGAGGGCAGGGCTGCGGCGATCAGCGCCCGGTTGACGTGGTGGACCCCTCGCGCGCTCTGCTCGTCGAGGTCGGGTGGCTGGAGCTTGATGCCGAAGACCTCTTCGTCGCCGTGCTGAAACACCAGGCCGAAGCCCCCCTCTTCCTCGAGGTCGCGGAGCAGTTCCATCGGCCAGTACCGTGCGATCCCGCGCAGTTGGTCGACCGTGGCGGGCAGCAGCTCCAGCGTGCCGAAACCGGTATCGATGATCCGAATGTCGGGAGGGTCCACGTTCGGCCACTCCGGGCGTCTGGTCGCCCTGCACATGCGAACTCAGGGAATCGCGTGCGAATCTACTCCCGTGTACTGTCGGAAGGAAGCCTCACCGTCCCGGGACCGTTCCTGCGCGCCGACCGCTGCCCGCACTTGGCCGGAATCGCATCCCCGCGGCCGCGGGCTGGTAGCATCGGGTGCCGCACCGTCGCGGGGTAGCCCGAGGGCTACCCGAGGCCCGGGAGGTCGAGATGCCGGAGTGCCGGAAGCCCCGGTCTGTCGCCCGCCAGCCCAAGCTTGGGCTGGCCTTGGCGTTCGCGCTGGCAGCGCTTTCGGCTCCGGTCCGCGCCCTTCCGCCGGAGCGCGACGCCTGGAGCGAGCTGCGCACGCCGCACTTCGTCGTCTACAGCAACGCGAGCGAGCGCCGGACGCGCGAGATCGCGATCGAGCTGGAGACGATGCGCGAGGTGATGCGCCGCGTCGTCCCCGACGTCCGGCGTGGCACGCTGAGCGTCGACGCCCACCTCCCGACGCAGGTCTACCTGTTCGAGAGCGCCCGCTCGTTCCAGCCCTACCGCCTGATCCCCGGCGTTGCCGGCTTCTTCACGGCCCGGCCGCTGGGAAACCTGGTCGCGGTCGACGTCTCGGTCGACGAGCCGCTGCAGGTCGTCCGCCACGAGTTCATGCACCACTTCGTCGAGACCAACATTCCCGGTGTCCCGCTCTGGGCCGACGAGGGGCTGGCCGAGTTCTACTCGACGATGACGCGGGAGAATGAGCAGGTCCTGCTGGGCCGCCCGCTCCCCCACCACGTCGAGTGGCTGCGCGATCACGGGCCGATGCCGGTCGACCAGCTGATCGCGCTCGGCTCGGCCCAGTCCGAGGGCGACGAGCAGGAGAAGGTGGGCGCGGTCTACGCCACCTCCTGGTTGCTGGTCCACTACCTGCTCGCGGGCAGCCCGGCCCGCCACAACCAGCTGGGCAACTACCTCGCGCGGATCAAGGACGGTGCGACCGCGGCGGGGGCCTTCGCCGCCGCCTTCCGCGGCGAACCGGCCGAACTGGACGCCGAGCTGGCCGCCTACGCGCGCTCGATCCAGAAGTCGTACGCCTACTGGCGGATCCCCGTCGGCGATCTCGACGTGGACCCGCCGGGCGCGCCACGCCCCATGCCCCGCGCGGAGACGCTGGCCCGGCTGGGGATCCTGCTGGCCGATCCCGAAACGGGGTCCGCCGCCGACGCGCACCTCGATGCCGCGCTGGCGCTGGAGCCCGAGCTGCCGCTCGCGCTGGCCGGCAAGGGGCTGGTGCGGCTCGCTAAGGACGACGCGGAAGGCGCGCGCCCGCTGCTGATCCGCGCCGCCGCGGCCGATCCCTCGAACGCGCAGCTCCAGTACCTGGCGGCGCTGACCGTGATGCAGGCGGCGAGTGGAGAGGGCGCCGACAGCGCCCCCGCCGCCGCGATTCCGCTGCTCGAACGCGCCGTGGCGAGCGATCCGCGCCTGGCGGACGCCCAGGCGCTGCTCGGCCTGGCGCTGGCCGTCGACCCGGCGCGCGCAGCCGAGGCCACCCGCGCGCTCGAAGGGGCGCTGCAGATGTCACCGGCCCGCAGCGACGTCGCCCTCGCGCTGTCCGCGCTCTACCTCAATGCCGGAAGGCTGGGCGAGGCGGAAGGGCTTGCGCTGCGCGTGCAGCGCACCGAGCGGCGGCCCGAACTGCAGGCCGAGGCGGAACGGCAGCTCGCCGCGGTGCAGTCGAGGCGCGCCGTCGAGCTCTTCAACCAGGGCCTGAAGCAGTTCTCCGCCGGCCAGCGCGACGAGGCCTTGCGCACGATGCAGGAGGCGGCCGACGCGGCGCAGGACCCGGTCCTGCGGGTCGAGTTGAAGCGCCGGCTCGAGGAGCTCCGGGACCGCTCGAGCGCGGCCCCGGCGACGGAGACTCCTTCCGAGGTGAGCGCGCCCGCGGCGGCGGCCGGCGGCGCGCCCCCGCCCTCGCCCGACGTCGATCGCCGCTCCCAGCTGATCAAGCGCTACAACGAGGCCGTCGCGAGGGCGAACAAGGGCGACCTGGCCGGCGCACTGGCGCTCATGAAGGAGGTCGAGAAGCAGGCGGCCGCGGCGAGCGACCAGTTCGTGCTGCCCAACGCGCAGCGGCTGGTGAAGAAGTGGAGCGGGAAGCTGGCGGGACGGAAGTAGCGTGGCCCCGTTCCGCCGTGCCCGTCAGGCGGCGCGCCCGCCCCACGCGATCCCCGCCGCGAGCAGCGCTGCGAACAGCAGCAGCAGCCGCCCCGTGCCGGCCAGCGTCGCGTTGAGCGCCGGGCCGCGCTCGCGCGCGACCGAGCGCAGGAGCGGGACGGCCAGCGGCACCAGGACCAGCGGCAGCAGAACCGACGGTCCCACCAGCCCGGCCGCGAAGATCGCCGGCAGGCTCGCGAACGCCAGCGCCAGCAGGGCCGCGTACTCGACGACGCCGAAGCGGCGCCCGAACCGGACCGGCAGCGTGCGCCGCCCGGCAGCGGCGTCGGTCTCGACGTCGCGCACGTTGTTGACGACCAGGATCGCCGTCGCCAGCGCGCCGATCGGCAGCGCCGCGGCGAAGGCCAGCGGCGGGACCTGGCCGAGCTGGACGAAGACCGTGCCGCAGACGGCGACGAAGCCGAAGAAGGCCATCACGAACGGGTCGGCGAGGCCGTTGTAGGCCAAGGGCGACGGGCCGCCGGTATAGGCCAGCGCGGCCAGGATCGACACCGCCCCGACGATCAGCAACTCCCAGCCCGCGACCGCGGCGAGGTAGAGCCCGGCCAGCGCGGCCAGCCCGAACGCCGTCGCCGCCGCGAGCTTGACCGCGCGCGGCGAGAGCAGCCCGGCCTGGGTCACGCGCAGCGGCCCGACGCGGGCGGCGGTGTCCGTGCCCCGCTCGAAATCGAGCACGTCGTTCGCGTAGTTGGTGCCGACCTGGATCAGCAGCGCGACGAGCAGGGCCGCCAGCGCCCGAAGGGGGCGCAGGCCCCCCGCGGCCCAGGCCACGGCGCAGCCGACGAGGACCGGCGCGAGCGCCGCGGGGAGCGTGCGCGGCCGCGCCGCCAGCAGCAGGGCGCGGGCGCGCGCCACCTCGCGGCCGGCCGCCGCGGCCTGCGTCCCGCTCCCCGTCATGCCAGAGCGCTGAGCCCGCGCGCCAGGTCGGCCGCCAGGTCGTCGGCCGCCTCGCAGCCGACCGCCAGCCGCACCAGCCCCGCCGTGATCCCGCACCCTTCCAGGTCGGCCGCGCTCAGCCCGGCGTGCGTCATCGACGCCGGGTGCTCGATCAGCGTCTCGACTCCGCCCAGCGAGACCGCGAGCGTCATGAGCTGCAGCGATTCGAGGAGCGTGACGCCGGCGTCGTAGCCCCCCTTCAGCTCGAAGGCGATGATCGAGCCCGGGCCGTCCATCTGCCGGCACGCCAGGTCGTACTGCGGATGGCTCGGCAGGCCGGGGTAGAAGACGCGGGCCACGGCCGGGTGCCCTTCGAGCTGCCGCGCCAGCCGCAGCGCGTTCTCCTGCGAGGTCCGGACGCGCATCGGCAGCGTCTTCAGGCCGCGCAGGGTCAGCCACGCCTGGTGCGGGTCCATCGTCCCGCCCAGGTAGGTGCGCCCGCGGCGCAGCGTCTTCAGCAGCGCGGGCTCGCGTGCGACGATCACCCCGCCCACGACGTCGCTGTGGCCGTTGATGTGCTTGGTCGTGCTGTGGAGCACGACCTGGGCCCCCAGCTCGAGCGGCCGCTGCAGCACCGGCGAGGCGAAGGTGTTGTCGACCGCGACGGTCGCGCCGCGGCGGGCGGCCAGCTCGGCGCAGGCGGCGAGATCGGCCAGGCGCAGCGTCGGGTTGGCGGGGGTCTCCAGGAACAGCAGCTTCGTCTCGGGCCGGAAGGCGCGGGCCACGGCCTCCAGGTCGCCGGTGTCGACGAAGCTCGAGCCGACGCCGAAGCGCGCGAAGTCGTGCTCGAGGACCAGGCGCGACGGGCCGTAGAGCGCCTCGGTCGCGACGACGTGGTCGCCCGAACGCAGCAGCGAGAAGAAGACGGTGCAGACCGCGGCCATCCCGGTCGCGGTCGCCAGCCCCTCGGTCCCTCGCTCGAGCGCGGCGACGCAGTCCTCGAGCATCCGCGTCGTCGGGTTGTCGATTCGCGAGTAGATGTAGCCGGCCTCCGTCCCGGCGAAGCGGCGCGCCCCCTGGGCCGGGGTATCGAAGGCGAAGGTCGAGGTCTGGTAGATCGGCGGGGCGACCGCCCCGGTCAGCGGG
>JALOKP010000024.1 GCA_025456425.1 Acidobacteriota bacterium
CCCGTGATCCAGGACTGCGCGGGGTCGAGCAGCCAGGCGATCATCGCCGCGACGTCGTCCGGCTCCCCGAGGCGCCCGAGGGCGTGCAGCGCGGTCGAGGCCGCGGCCGCCGTCTCGCTGGCGGTGATCTTCGCCGTCAGGGGAGAGCGCACGAGGCCGGGGGCAACCGCGTTGAAGCGCAGGCCCTGGGCTGCGTAGGTCGCCGCGGACGAGAGGGTCAGGCCGATCACTCCCGCCTTGGCCGCGGCGATCGCCTCGTGCATCGCGAGCCCAAGGCGAGCCGCGGCCGACGACACCAGCACGACCGAGCCGCCGCTCTTCATCGTCTTCGCCGCCGCACGGACGGTGCCGAAGGCGCTTCCGAGGTTGAGTGCGAGCGTCTCGGACCACTCGGCGTCGGTCGTCAGGTGGGCCGGCTTGAGCAGCAGCGAGCCGACGCAGTTCGCGATGCCGTCGAGGCGGCCGTGCCGCTCGAGCGCGTTCCGCGCCGCCGCTTCGACCGCGGCCGTGTCGCGCGCGTCGAGCTCGATCGGCTCGGCGGCGAGGTCCGCGCCCAGGGCGGACAGCCGGTCGGAAGCGCGACCGGCGGGGACGACACGGGCGCCGCCGCGCACCAGGCGATGGGCGAGCACGGAGCCGATCCCTCCCGAAGCGCCGAGGATCAGGAAGACCGGGGAGTTGTCGTTCATGGGCGAAGCTCCGCGCGCAGGGCGCCATCAAGTTCGGAAGTGGAGGAGGGAACAGCCGACGCCGATGGTCGGATTGGTTCCGCCCCCGCTGCCGAGACGAGAGAGTAGCACCCGCCGGCGGGATGGCGAGGAATGGGCCCGAGGTGGCGCAGCGGGCCGGCACGGAGGCCGGCCCCTACTGCGGCAGCGCGTTCTTCCCGACGCGGAAGCGCATCAGCCGGCCGTCGGTCGCGGCGATCAGCGCGTTGCGCAGCGCGTCGACACGCTCGCGCTCGTGCAGCGAGGCGCTCCAGTAGCTCTCGCCCGAGCGCGTGATCACCTCGTACTGGACTGCCGGGCGGCGCCCGCCCAAGAGTGTGCGCTCGGGGATCGCGAACTCGGTCACGCTGGCGACGAGCGACTTGGGCAGGGCGACCGGTCCAAGCGGCGCGGGCCGGTCGAGCACCAGCACGTCGCCGCCGTTCACCCAGTGCACGGTGTGGAACTGGACGGCGCTGAAGGCGCCCACCACCGCGGCGGCGAGAAAGAAGCAGCCGGCGAGCATGAGGTAGGCCACGCGGAGGGCCCCGGCCCAGCGAGCGGGGGCGAGACGACCTCGCAGCGAGAAGAACAGCAGCGAGAGCATCCCGCAGAGCGCAAGCACCTGGGGGACCAGGTACGGCGCCGGGGCAAAGAACGCGCTGCTGAGCAAGGTACCCTCCGCGCTCCGGCGCGCGACTTCCCTCGTCGGCGCCGTTTCGAGCAAGGTACCGGGCCGGCGTACCGGGCGCCAAAGTTTTGTTTCTTTCGAGGACGTCCGCTGCGAGAGACGGTGGCCTGGCGGCCCCAGCTTGCCGCCGGTCGCGGGGGGTGGCTACCATCGCCGCCCCGGAGGTCCCTTGACCCAGCGCCTGCTCCGCGTCGCCGCCGGCATCGTGCCGCAGGGGGACCGCTTCCTGCTCCAGCGCCGGCCAGCGGGGACCCACATGGCCGGCTACTGGGAGTTCCCCGGCGGCAAGCTGGAGGAGGGGGAAACCCCTGCCGCCGCGCTGGCCCGCGAGATGCGCGAGGAGCTGGGGGTCGAGATCGACGGCGTGCGGCCGCTGTGGGTGATCCGGCACGCCTACGACGACCGCGAGGTCGAGCTGCACTTCCTGGCGGCGAGGATCGCCGCGGGGGAGCCGCGGGCGCTGCAGGCCGACGCGATCGGCTGGTATGCGCCGGAGGCGATGCCGGGGCTGCCGATCCTGCCGGCTGACCTGGAGATCGTGGCGCGCCTGGTGCCAGGGCTGCCGGACGCGGAGGGGGCGTGAGCGTCCCGCCGCTGCCGTCGTTCGCGCCGGTGCCGCGCGGCTTCTCCTGGTCCGCGACCCGCCACGGCGCCTTCACCGACTGCCCGCGCGCCTATTTCTACGGCTACTACCTGGCGAAGGGGCGTGCCGACGGCGCCGACCTGGAGCGCGCGCGGCTGGCGGCGCGGCTGGCCGCGCTGACCTCGCTGCCGATGTGGGTCGGCTCGCGGGTTCACGACGCGATCGAGGGGCTGCTGCGCGAGGCGCTGGGCGGCGGCCCGGCCGAGGTCGAGCCGGCGATCGAGCGGATGGTGGCGCGGATGCGCCGCGACTACGCGGCCAGCCGCGACGGGGACCAGCTCGTCGCGGACGACCCGCGCAGCGTCGCCCGCTTCGCCGAGCACGAGTACCCGCACCTGGCCGCCCGTGACGAGGACTGGCGCACGCGGGTGGGCGAGGCGCAGGAGATGGTCCGGGCCTTCGCGGCGCAGGGCTATCTGGACGCCGCGCGCGCGCTGCCGCGCGAGGCGCAGGCGTCGGTCGAGCGGCTCGAGAAGTTCGCGCTGGACGGCGTCGACGTCTGGGTGAAGATCGACTTCGCCTGGCGCGACGGGCAGGGGCTGGTCCACATCGTGGACTGGAAGACGGGGAAGCAGGAACGCGGCGAGAATCCGCTCCAGATGCTGGTCTACGCCGGCTACGCGCGGAAGGTCTGGAAAGCCGAGCCGGAGCGGCTGCGGGTGCGCGAGGTCTACCTGCGACAGCCCGACCCCGAGCGCCCCTGCACGATCACCGCGGAGACGATCGGCGCGGCCGAGGAAGCGATCCGCGCCTCGATCGGCGCGATGCTGGCGAAGGTCTCGGACCGAGCGCTCCACCGCGCATGCGAGGCCGACTTCGAGCTGGCGGCGTCGGCGCGCCCGTGCCGTGGCTGCTTCTTCCGCGCGATCTGCCCCGCGCCCCGCGACGCGGGGGGACCGTGAGCGCGCGCCGCCGCCGCCCGGCGGAGGCCGAGCCGGAGCGGGTCGTGGACGCGGAGATCGTGCGGGAGGCGGACGGCGCGGCTCCCGCCGACGGCGAGATCGGGCCGGTCGAGGAGCTGCTGGCTGCGGACCTCCCCGAGGGCCTCGTCCCGGCCGCGGCGGAGCACGAACTGGCCCGGGCGCTCGCCCCGGTCAGCGGGCGCGGGCTTCCCGCGCGGCTCGACCCGACCGCTCGCTACATCGCGGAGGTACGCGCGATCCCGCCGCTCGCGGCCGAGGAGGAAGCGCGGCTGGCACGGCTCTTCCGCGACACCGGCGACCGCGACGCGGCGGCTCAGCTGGTCAACGCGAACCTGCTGCTGGTGGTCAAGCTGGCGCTGATGTACCGCCGCTTCGTCGAGAACCTGATGGACCTGGTGCAGGAGGGGAACGTCGGGCTGATGGAGGCGGTGAAGCGCTTCGACCCGGAGCAGGGGAGCCGCTTCTCAACCTACGCCGCATGGTGGATCAAGGCGTACATCCTGAAGTACCTGCAGGACAACCGTCGGATCGTCCGCTTCGGCACCACCAACGACCGCCGCAAGCTGCTCTACCACCTGCGCAGCGAGCAGGCCAAGCTGGCCGCGCAGGGGGTGCAAGCCACGCCGAAGCTGCTCGCGGCCCGGCTGGACGTCTCCGAGAGCGACGTCGTCGAAGCCGAGAAGGTGCTGGCGACGCGGGACGCGTCGCTGGACCAGCCGCTGACGGCCGAGGGGACCGCGACCCTGGCTGACGTGCTGGCGGACGACGAGGCCGACGCGGAGCAGCGGGTCATCGCGGAGGACCTGCAGGGGCGGACGCGTCGCGCGCTGGAGGAGTTCCGGTCGACGCTGTCGGAGCGCGACCGCGCGATCCTCGACCAGCGGCTGGGGGCGCTGGACGAGGCGACGCTGCAGGAGCTGGGGGACAGGTTCGGCGTCACGCGCGAGGCGATGCGCCAGGCGGAAGTGAAGCTGCGCCAGCGGCTGGCGGCGTTCCTGAGGGACCGGCTGGGGGACGACGTCATCCGCGGGATGATCGGCGGGGGGTGAGCGGGGCCCGGGTCCGGGTGCGTCGGGATGGTGCGGCGCGGCTGCGGCGGGGGTGTGGCGCGAGCGCTCGGGGCGAAGGGGAGCGAAGAGGTGGCGGGGCGTGGCGCGGGCCAAGCCGGCTCTGTGCGGCGCGATCCGGCACCGGGTCCCGTCTCGGGGCGACAGAGCCCCTTCGAATGCACCTCAGCCGAGACGGAGCCCCCTTGGGTGCACCTTCGGCCCTCATCGTGGGGATCCTGCCGCGCAGAAGCTCCCCGGAAACCGCCGCAGGGCGCGGGTATTGGTAGAGACGGGCGCGACGGAGCCAAGGGCGAAGCGCGCGACAGGCCTTCAATCCGGTCGAAAGCGTGCGCTCATGGGGGCTCCGTCTCGGCTGAGGTGCATTCGAGGGGGCTCTGTTCCTGAATGGGACCGGGTGGCCCGTCGGCCCCGCGTCGCTGCCCGTTCGACGGGCCCGAGCGAATCCTACTCCGCGAGCCCCTGGCGCGCGCGCAGCTCGCAGCCCGTACGGACGCCGGCGCCACCCAGCGCGTGCCTCGCGCGTCGCCAGCGCCCCACTTGACCGCAGCGCGAGCCCCCCCGACTCTGGTCGCGCCTTGACCGATGCAGGCCGGCCGCGGTTGCGTCGCGGCCGGAAAAGGAGCTCTCGATGCGACGCTTTGCGCGGACCTTGTGGGTGGCCCTGATCCTCGCCGGTGCCGGCGTGCTGGGCGCGGGCGCCGAGGACTCGAAGTCGGCCCCGACGATCACGATGAAGACCTACTACCTCGGCCTAATCCGGAGGGGTCCGGCGTGGACGCCCGGCGACACGCCCGAGATCCGCGCGATCCAGGAAGGGCACATGGCGAACATCCGCCGTCTGGGGGCGGAGGGGAAGCTGGTGCTGGCCGGGCCGTTCCTGGACGACGGCGACCTGCGGGGGCTCTTCCTCTTCGAGGTGGGCTCCCTGGAGGAGGCGAAAGCGCTGTGCGAGACCGATCCCGCGGTGAAGGCGGGCCGGCTGGTGGTCGAGGTCCACCCGTGGATGGGGCCGGAGGGGCTGACCTTCCGCGGTGCCCTCCCACGGCCGACCGCACCGCCGCCGCCAGCACCCGCCGCGGGACCGGGAGCGAAGTAGCCGGCGCGCGGCCCACCGCACCGCCCGCCGCTCGAGCCGCACTGCCCGCCGGTCGCGCCTGTGCCGCGCACCGGCCGAGCGGCACCGCCCGCTGGTCGCGTGGCACCGCCCGCGCTACCCTGCCTCCCCATGCGCCGCACCGTCACAATCTGGCACCTCGAACTGCGCGACCCGCTCGACTTCCGCCCCGTCACCGAGCCGCCGTCCGACGTCGAGGTCAGGCAGGTCGAGATTGTCTCCCCGGAGTTCAACCGCTACATGTACACCGCGGTCGGTGGCGACTGGTGGTGGGTCGACCGGCTGTCGTGGACCTGGCAGCAGTGGCTGGACTGGCTGCAGCGGCCCGAGGTCGAGACCTGGTGCCTCTGGGTCAAGGGCACGCCGGCCGGCTACTTCGAGCTGGAGGCCCAGGAAGCGGGGAGCGTCGAGATCGTCTACATCGGCCTCCTGCCGCAATTCGTGGGGCAGGGGCTCGGCGGCTGGCTGCTGACCGCGGCGACGCGCCGGGCCCGGCAGATCGGCGGCGCGCGGGTCTGGCTTCACACCTGCTCGCTGGACCACCCCGGCGCGGTCGCGAACTACAAGGCCCGCGGCTTCCGGCTCTTCAAGGAGGAGACGGTCGTGCAGAACGTGCCGGTCCTGCCGCCGGGGCCGTGGCCGGGCGCCGAGCGCCCGCGGCCCGACGAGGACGGGGCGTGACCGCGCCGGAGGCGCGGCGAATGCTGGTCGAGCTGCCGTTCCGGGTCAGCACCTACGACGTCGACTTCGTCGGGATCGTCCACAACGCGGTCTACATCCGCTGGCTCGAGGACCTGCGCAACAAGCTGCTCGACGAGTACTTCCCGCTGAAGGCCGCGCTCGAGCGCGGGATCGCGCCGGTGCTCTCGCGCACCGAGATCGACTACCGCTGGCCGGTGCGGATGTTCGACCGCGTCGTCGGGCGGATGTGGGTGCCGGAGACGAAGCGCGCGCAGTGGGTCGTGGCGGCGGAGATCGTGACGGAGGACCGCGTCGCGGCGACGGCGCGGCAGACCGGGTACTTCGTCGAGATCGAGAGCAAGCGACCGATCCCGCTGCCGGAGGAGTTACGGGGAAAGCTGTAGCTCGAGCCGCCGCACGCGTTCCCGGTCACGAGTCCTCGCCCCCTCCTGAAGTCCCAACGAAGTGGTGCCACTCGCTTGGCACTCGACGCCGATCACGGTGCGAGAGCGGGTGGAATTCGGGCCCCGAGCGCAATACCCCGCGGCCCCCGGCCCGCCGGGCCGTGCGGGGCCGCGCCCGGCGCTATCATCCCCCCATGCCCCGCACCGCCCTCGTCCTCGTCCACGGCGATGCGCCCGACCCGGCGCTGCTCGCGGACCGCGCCGCGGCGGCCGACTGGTTCGTCTGCGCCGACGGCGCCGTGGGGACGGCGCTGGCGGCCGGGGTGACGCCGCACGCGGTGATCGGCGACATGGACTCCCTCGACGCGCGCGGCCCGGGAGCGGCCGCGCTTCCCGCGGGGATCGAGCGCATCCCGGTCCTCGACCAGGAGACGACCGACCTGGAGAAGGCGCTGCTGGAGGCGATTCGTCGCGGCTTCGGCCGCGTCGTCGTGCTCGGCGCGGCGGGACGGCGCTGGGACCACTTCTACGGGCACCTGTCGCTGTTCGCGCGATTCGCAGACCGGCTGCAGCTCGAATCCGAGGACGCGCACGGACGGCTGCGTGTCCTGCCGCCGGGCCCCTGGTTCGCGCTCGATCTTCCGCCGGGCTCGAAGCTCTCCCTGCTCCCGCTGCCGCGCGCGAGTGGGATCGAGACCGACGGCCTGCGCTGGCCGCTGGCCGGGGCCACGCTGGCGCTGGGCGAGCGGGAGGGGATCAGCAACGCGGTCGAGCGCTCGCCGGCCCGCGTCCGTTACGCTACCGGGTGCCTCGCGCTCTACGAGGTCGGGGCGGAGTAGGCTCTCCCCGTGAGCGAGGTCGACCTCGAGGCCTGGTGCCGCCGCGACCCCGAGCCCTTCCTCTGGGCCGAGTCGGTGCGGCTGCTCGCCGACGGGAGCGAGACCTATCCCGCGATGCTGCGCATCGACCGGGCCTTCCGGCAGCCGATGCTGGATGCGGGGATCCAGGTCGCGGTCTTCCACCCGCTGCAGCTGACCCGCCCGCTCTGGCTGCTCAACCGGCGCGACCACCGCAAGATCCTGATCGTCGACCGTCGGCGGTCCTTCACGGGGGGCGTCAACGTCAGCGACGACAACCTCCCCGAGGCGCAGGACGTCGCCTGGCGCGACACGCACGTCGAGATCGAGGGGGCGGCCGCCGCGGCGCGCCTGGCGACGCTGTTCGAGGCAGGCTGGCGCCGGGCGCACCACTTTCCGCCGGACGGCGGCCGGCCGCGTCGGCGGCTCGGAACCCGGCTCCCGGGAGGTCGCGCGGCGCGGGACCGGGCGGAGGCCGCGCCGCCCGGTGCGGACCCCGAAGGGCGCGCGACGCCCCAGCCTCCGACCCGCGGCGTGCTGGTCCGCGTGCTCGGCAATGGCGCGGTCCGCAACCGCTTCCGGATCCGGCGCGCCTACCTCGAGGCGATCGACCGTGCGGCGCGCTTCGTGCTGATCGAGAACGCCTACTTCATCCCGTCGCACGTCTTCATAAGAACGCTGGCGAGGGCGGTGCGGCGGGGGGTCGAGGTGCGGGTCCTGCTGGCGCGCCGGAGCGACGTCCCGGCCGTGGGGTGGGCGTCGCGCGCGCTCTATCAGCGGCTGATGGACGACGGCGTCCGACTGAGCGAGTGGACCCGCGGGATGATGCACTCGAAGACGGCGACGATCGACGGCATCTGGTCGATCGTCGGCAGCTACAACCTGGACCAACGCTCGCTATGGCACAACCTCGAGGTCGTCGTCGAGGTCGTCGACCCGGAGTTTGCGGCCGCGCTGGCGCGGCGGACGGTCGACGGGCTGGCCGCGAGCGAGCCGGTCGATCCGGAGGCGCACCGCCGCCGGGGAGTCGCCGCGCGGGTCCTGGAACGGCTCGGGTACGCGTTCCGCTACTGGCTGTAGCGGGCCGGCCGGCAACACGCCGTCAACGGGAAGCGCCGCCGCGATCGGAGCTTACGGCCTGCGAAACCAGCCGGGCGAGCAGGACGGCCAGGTAGAGCGGGCCCGTGACCGCCTCCAGCGCGGCCAGCGAGCGTGCCGCGGGGTGAACCGGCAGGACGTCGCCGTAGCCGACGGTCGTGAGCGTCGTGAAGCTGAAGTAGAACCAGGCGCGGGGGCCGTCCGCGACGTCGATCGGCCCCGCGAACGAGCCGGGCCGGAGGATCTCGAGCAGAGAGTAGGCCTCCGCCCAGATCACGCCGAGGAGGATGTAGGCCGCCACGGCCCCGAGCAGCCGGTGATGGGTGACCGGCCCGTCGCGGAAGGTCTGCGCCAGGACGATCAGCAGCAGCAGCAGGAGCGCGAGCAGGACGCAGACCCGGATCCAGGCCTCCGGGACCGGTACGACCCAGCTCGCCAGGTCGACGGAGAGAACGAGGATCGCGATCGGCATCAGCACCTGCCGTGCGATCCGCCAGTGATAGAGCGCCCGCACGCCCGCGACGAGGAGCAGGGCGAAGATCAGGTCGCTGATCGGCCGGCGGCCGCCGCCGGCGGGCAGGAACGGGGGGACCAGGAAGACCGCGATCAGCAGCAGGGCCAGGAAGTGGGAGAGGCTCTGCTCCCGGCGCCAGAAACGCGTCAGGACGTCGAGCGGTCTCCAGTCGTGGACGTCCGGCAGTCGCACCATCTGTCAACCTCCCAGGGCGATCGTCGCCGCCACCAGCACGGTGCCGCCGAGCAGGAAGACCAGCCCGGCGAGCCACGGCCGGGCGACGGCGTACCGTCCCCAGGCGTGACCGGTGACGAACAACAGCGCCAGCAGAAGCAGATTGGAAACGCGGAGCGCCCACCAGGCGTCGTCGATGAAGACGAACGGGATCGCGGCCGGCAGGCTGGCGAAGAAGACCAGCCAGAAGCTCGCGACGGCTCCCGCCAGGTCCTCCCGGGTCATCCGGTTCGGCGGGATCGTCCCGGAGCGGAGGCGGCCGACGACGCGCCGGTAGAGGCTCAGCCGCTCCTCGGCGCTGGTCACCGCCCCCAGCACGTCGTCGTACTCGCCGGCCACGAGCGCGATCGCCCCCGCCTCGTCACGGGTCTGCCCGATCCGCAGGGCCAGCCGCTTGCGCCGGCCGCGTTCGAATAGCTGCCCGACGATGTACAGCACGCCGTCGATCGCGCCCCAGGCGATGTTGCAGCCGATCGTTGCGATCAGCAGCTCGCGGGCTCCCTCGCGGCCCTCCTGCTGGATCGTCAGCCCCGCCCCCAGCGTGAAGGTGAGGGTCATGATCAGGCCGAACAGGACTTCACTCAGGCTCGAGGCCGGGTCGAGGGACTTGCGCGCGAGCGCTCCACGGAAGGACGCCATGGGGGAGCCTCAGCCGAGAGGGGCGGGAGGGCGCCGCTCGAAAGCCTCGATCGCCGCCTCCAGGTTCAGGAACATGCGCTCGTGCCCGAGCCGCGGGCCGAGCCCGGAACGTTGGACCATCGCGTAGGCCTCCGGGTTCAGACCGGCGAGCCACAATTGGACCCCCTCGCGCCGGAGCTTGGCGTCGTCTTCAGCGAGTATCTTGAGCGCCGTGTACTCGATGTCGAAGATCGCGCGGCAGTCGATCAGGACGACGGCTGGCCGCGCGTCCTGGATGAGCTTCCACAAGCGGTCGCCGACCCGCTGGACGTTGGCGAAGAAAAGGCGCCCCTCGGGGCGGACGATCAGCAGGTCCGGCCAGCGCTGGTCGTCCGGGTGCTCGTCCGAGACCGGCCGGAAGACGTTCGTTCCCCGCTTCCGGCCGAGCACGTAGACCGGCGGGTCATAGGCCTGCTGCGCGAGCGACACCAGCGACGCGATCACCGCGACCAGGATCCCGCGCAGCGTGCCGAGCAGGACGACGCCCGCGAAGGCGATCACGGCCCACCGGAACTCGACGCGGCGGACGCGCAGGATCTCGCGGAAATCGGCCGGCCGGATCAGTTCGATCGAGTAGGCGATCACCACCGCGGCGAGAGCCGCCTGCGGCATCAGCGAGACGAGCGGCGCGAGCAGCAGGATCGTCGCCACCGCCGCCGCCGCGGTGACCAGCTCGGCGGCCTGCGAGCGGGCTCCCGCGCGGCGGTTGACCGCCGTCTGCGAGGTGCCGCCGCCGGCCGGCATCGCGCCCAGGAGGCCGCCGCCGGCGTTCGCCAGGCCCAGCGCGAGCAGCTCGCGGTTCGGCCTGGGACGCGGCTCGTCGGGGCCGCTGAAGGCCCGGCCGGCGGCGATGCTCTCGGTGAAGCTCATCAGCGCGATCCCGATCGCGCCGGGCCAGAGGGCGGCCAGCAGGTCGAGCCGGGGCGGCAGGAATCCCGGCAGGCCGCGCGGGATCGGGCCCACCGTCTCGACGCCCAGGGAATCCAGCCGCAGCAGGACCGTGGCGACGATCGCGAGGCCAATCGCGATCAGCGGCGCGGGAGCGCGGGGTGCCTTCTTCTCTAACAGCACGAGCACGGCAAGGACGCCGAGCCCGATCAGCAGGGTCGGGAGGACCGTCCCGGGCAGGTGCTTCGTCAGCGAGACCAGGTCGCGCAGAAACCCCGTCTTCTCGAAGTGCACGCCGAGCAGCTTCGGGATCTGGTCGACCACGATGACGAGCCCGATGCCGGACTTGAACCCCGTCAGCACCGGTTCCGAGATGAAGTTGGCGAGGAACCCCAGCCGCAGCAGCGAGGCCGCCAGCAGGATCGCGCCGACGAGCACGGCCAGCGTGGCGGACGCGGCGACGAGCGTCGTCGGGTCGCCGCCCGGAGCCGCCTCGCCGAGCGCGCTGGCGGTCAGGATCGCGAGCGTGGTCGTCGTGCTGACGCTCAGGGGGCGTGACGTGCCGAGCAGCGCGTAGATCGCCATCGGCACGAACGCGGTGTAGAGGCCGACCTGCACCGGCAGGCCCGCGACGGTGGCGTAGGCCATCGCCTTGGGGACGACCACCGCGGCGGCGGTCAGGCCGGCCAGCAGGTCCGGGCGCCACCACGCGCGCGGGTAGTGGAGCAGCCAGTGCCCCCGTGGTCCCGACTCGCGGGCCTGTGTCGGCGCTTCCGGCTGCCTTGCGTCGACCATGCGTGACGCTCCGGGTCTCGATGAAAACTCCGGGCCAGCGACCCGGGCCCGTGAGCGGGCCTGGCGCCGACCGGTTGCCCGCCGAACCGCCATGATATCCGAGGCAATCCGCGCGCCGGGCAGGAACTCCGCGCCCGATGAGCCCGAAACTCGTAATTCCACTAGGTTCATCCCGGCCCCGCGTGGGCTAATCTCCTGCCGGAGCGCCGTGCAGTGATGGAGTCCACGTGAACGAACCCATCCCGGAGGCGCCGCCCGATGCGCGTCGCGTCCTCATGCGAGGAGGTGCCCCCGATGCGGAATGACCAGCACCCTGGCGCTCCGGGCGAGATCGTCCGCGGCTCGAGCGTCCAGTCGCTCGACCCGTACGGCCTCGGCCTCAGCGGTGAGCGCCCGGAGAAGATCCTCGTCGTCAACTGCGGCTCGTCGTCGCTCAAGTACACGTTCTTCGATACCGCCGACCCGTCGCGCCAGGTGCGCGGCCTCGTCGAGCGGATCGGCATCGACGGGACGCTGCACGCATTCCGCGGTCCCGGCGGTGAGGTGAAGCAGGCAATGCCATGCGGCGGCTTCAGCGAGGCCTTCGGCGCGATGATCGACGCGCTGACGAAGTCCGGGCAGCGCGTCATCTCCGGCCCAGGCGAGGTCACCGTGGTGGCCCACCGGGTCGTCCACGGTGGCGAGCGGTTCACCGAGGCGACGCGGGTCGACGACGAGGTGCTCGAGCAGCTCGAGGCGCTGAGCGCGCTCGCCCCGCTGCACAACCCGGTCAACCTGGCCGGCATCCGCGAGATGCGCAAGCTCTTCCCGGCGGCCCCGCACTTCGCCGCATTCGACACGGCGTTTCACCACGCGCTGCCGTCCTACGCTTTCCTCTACGGCCTGCCCCACGAGCTGTACGAGAAGAAGGGCGTCCGTCGCTACGGCTTCCACGGGACCTCGCACGCCTACGTCAGCCTGCGCGCCGCCGAGTTCCTGGGCCGGCGTCCCGACGAGCTCAAGATCGTGAGCTGCCACCTGGGCAATGGCGCGTCGCTGTGCGCCGTGGACCGCGGGCGCTCGGTCGACACGACGATGGGGTTCACCCCCGCGGAGGGGCTGATCATGGGGACGCGCTGCGGCGACGTGGACGCCGGGGTGCTGGCGTTCCTCGAGCGCACCGAGGGCCTGACGGCCAGCCAGAGCGAGGAGCTGCTCAACAAGAAGAGCGGCCTGCTCGGGATGTCCGGCATCTCGAGCGACATGCGCGAGGTCCTGAAGGCCGCAGAGGCCGGTGAGCCGCGCGCGCTGGCGGCCCTGGAGGCCTACTGCTACCGCGTCCGGAAGTACATCGGCGCCTACTTCGCGGCGATGGGCGGGATGGATGTCGTGGCGTTCACCGGGGGCGTCGGGCAGGGGAGCGAGGTGGTGCGGGCGCGGGCGCTCCAGGGCCTGGGCTGCATGGGGATCCGGCTCGACGAGGAACGCAATCGCACCGCCCGAGGCTTCGACGAGATCTGCCGGATCTCGCGAGACGACTCTCCCGTGACGGTGCTGGTGATCCCGGCCGACGAGGAGCGAATGATGGCCCGCGAAGCGCTGCGTGCGATGAGCTGCTCGACCGGCGCAAGGGGCCGCCTTGAGCGGAGCCAGGGCCACGGCTAGAGTCGGGAACCGGGGGCGCGGCGGGATTCCGGTCGGTCCCCGGGGAAAGAGGCGGCGATGGCGAACGAACTTCCCACGCAGCAGAAGGCGCTCTCGCTCAACCTGGACCCCACGATCTACGGGACGATCGCCGAGATCGGCGCCGGCCAGGAGGTGGCGCGGTGGTTCTACCGGGTGGGTGGCGCCGCCGGAACGGTCGCCAAGACGATGTCGGCCTACGACATGGCGGTCAGCGACGCGGTCTACGGCAAGGCCGGGCGCTACGTCTCGCGCGAGCGCCTGCTGGCGATGCTGGACCACGAGTACGGCCTGCTGGTGGCGCGCCTCGACGCCGCGCGTGGTGCCGACACGACGTTCTTCGCCTTCGCCGACACGGTTGCTGCCCGCAACTACGCCGGGACCAACGAGTGCCACGGCTGGATCGGGCTGCGCTTCCAGACCGAGCCGCGCGGCGCGCCCAGCCAGGTCCTGCTCCACGTCAACCTGCGCGACCCGGCGAACCTCCTGCAGCAGGAGGCGCTGGGGATTCTCGGCGTCAACCTGCTCCACGGCGTGTACTACGAGCGCGCGACCCCGACGGCCCTGCTTGCCGCGCTGTTCTCCGGCCTGTCGCTGGAGCGGATCGAACTGGACGCGGTCGAGCTGTCGGGGCCGGCCTTCCCGGACCTCGACCCGCGGCGGGTCGCCGTGAAGGCGGTCCGCGACGGATACGCCAACGCGATCGTCCTGCCGACCGAAGGCCCGATCGTGCCTCCCACCGAGGCCCTGCGGAAACGGCCGATCCTGCTCGAGCGAGGCCTCTTCCGCACGGTCAAGCCGGTCTACGGCGCGATGCTCGCGGCGGCCCGCACGCGCTTCCAGCAGGAGTTCCCCGGCGCGGAGCACGAGCCGCTCTCGATGTTCGAGATCTCGCTCCAGCCGGCGCGTCGCGAGGAGACGCCGAGCGACGACGAGATCATCCGGCGCGCCGACGAGCTGCTGAAGCTCGGCGCCCCGGTCGCAATCACGCGCTATACCCGGTCGTACCGGCTGACGGAGCACCTGCGCCGCTACACCGCGGAGCCGCTGCGCTTCGTCATGGGCCTCCCGGCGGTGCTCGAGCTGCTCGAGGCGAGCTACTACGACGGTATGGTCGGCGGCGCACTGGAGGCGATGGGGAAGCTGCTGGCCGAGAACGTCAAGCTCTACGTCTACCCGGTCGACGCCTCCCGGCTCCCGGACCTGCTCCGCCGCTCCCGCCTGGACCCGACAGAACTCAGCTATCCAGCGTGGGGAGATGTGACCGCGGACAACATCAAGGTCGCTCCCCCCACCGGGCACCTGTACGACTACCTGCTCGACTCCGGCTGGATCGTCCCGCTGTCCAGGGAGCCCGCCGGATGATGAAAGGGGGTCCCACCATGGCCCGCTCGACCCGACCGAAGGACCTCAGCGAGTGCACCGAACAGAAGCGCCTGAATGACGCCCGCGAGCAGGGGATCCCGTGGAAGAAGTGGGGTCCGTACCTCTCCGAGCGGCAGTGGGGAACGGTGCGCGAGGATTACAGTGCGAGCGGCGACGCGTGGGACTACTTTACGCACGACCAGGCCCGCTCGCGCGCCTACCGCTGGGGCGAGGACGGCATCGGAGGGATCTCCGACGACCGGCAGCGCCTCTGCTTCGCGCTCGCGCTCTGGAACGAGCGGGACCCGATCCTGAAGGAGCGGCTCTTCGGCCTGACGAACAGCCAGGGGAATCACGGCGAGGACGTCAAGGAGTACTACTTCTACGTCGACTCGACCCCGACGCACTCGTACATGAAATCGATCTACAAGTACCCGCAGCGCGAATTCCCCTACGGCGACCTGATCGAGACGAACGGCAGGCGCTCGCGCGAGGAGATGGAGTACGAGCTGCTCGACACCGGGGCCTTCGCCGAGGACCGCTATTTCGACGTCGTTCTGGAGTACGCCAAGGACGGCCCGGAGGACCTCCTGGTCCGGGTCACCGTCCACAACCGAGGGCCCGAGGCGGCGCGCGTGCACCTGCTGCCGACGCTCTGGTTCCGGAACACCTGGTCGTGGGACGAGTGCGGAGAGAAGCCGCTCCTGGCGGAAGCGGGAGCGGGGACGATCCGCGCCGACCATCCCGAGCTGGGCGCGTACACCCTGGCCTGCGACGGCAAACCGGAGCTCCTCTTCACCGAGAACGAGAGCAACGCGGAGCGCCTCTGGGGGCAGCCCAATCCGTCCCCGTACGTGAAGGACGCGTTCCACCGCTACGTCGTCGACGGGGAGACCGGCGCGGTGAACCCGGCGAAGACCGGCACCAAGGCGGCGGCCCGCTACATCCTCGACGTGCCGGCGGGCGGGAGCCAGGTCGTCCGGCTCCGCCTCGCCGCGGCGCTCCCCCGCGACCCGTTCGGAAAGGCGTTCGACGAGAGCCTCGCCGCGCGGATCGCCGACGCCGACGAGTTCTACGGCAAGATCACGCCCCCTTCGCTGACCGAGGACGAGCGCCGGGTCCACCGGCAGGCGCTCGCCGGGATGCTCTGGTCGAAGCAGTTCTACCTGTTCGACCTCGACCGCTGGCTGATGGAGCACGACGCACACCCGCTCCTCGGAAGCCAGGCCGGTGGTGTCCGGAACGCCGAGTGGTTCCACATGTTCAACGGCGACGTCATCTCGATGCCCGACAAGTGGGAGTACCCCTGGTACGCGGCGTGGGACCTGGCGTTCCACACGCTGCCGCTCGCCCTGGTCGACTTCGACTTCGCGAAAGAGCAGTTGCTCCTGATGCTGCGGAGCCTCTACGCCCACCCGAACGGGCAGATTCCCGCGTACGAGTGGAACTTCAGCGACGTGAACCCGCCGGTCCACGCCTGGGCGACGCTCTTCCTCTACCAGGTCGAGCGGAACCTCGGGCGGGGCGACGTCCAGTTCCTCGAGCGCTCCTTCCAGGGGCTGCTGCTCAACTTCAACTGGTGGCTGAACCGGAAGGACCCCGACGGGCGGAACGTCTTCGCCGGCGGTTTCCTCGGCCTCGACAACATCGGCGTCTTCGACCGGAGCTCGCCGCTCCCCACGGGCGGTTCGCTCGAGCAGGCGGACGGAACCGCCTGGATGGCCTTCTTCTGCCAGAACATGCTCGAGATCGCGCTGATCCTGGCCGAGGAGGATCCCATCTACCAGGAGCACGCCTACCGGTTCTTCCAGCACTTCATCTGGATCTCGTACGCGATGGACCGTCGCGGCGAGCACCACGACGAGATGTGGGACGAGGGGGACGGCTTCTACTACGACCTCCTGAGGCTGCCGGACGGCAGCGCGACGCGGCTGAAGGTGCGGTCGATGGTCGGGCTCCTGCCGCTCTGCGCCTCCACGGTCTTCGAGGGGGATCTCCTCGAGCGGTTCCCGAGGCTCCGGGAGTTGATCGCGCTGTTCCGCAAGCGCCACCCCGAGGTCCTCGCGCACGTCGCCCCGACCGAGGAGGGGTTCATCGGTTACGCGAACCGCCGCCTGATGTCGGTGCTCAACCGGCAGAAGCTCGAGCGCGTGCTCGGTTACCTCCTCGACGAGAACGAGTTCCTCGGGCCGTACGGCATCCGGTCGCTGTCGCGGTACCACCGGGACCATCCGTTCGTCTTCCACGTCGCGGGCCGCGCCTACGACGTGTCGTACCTGCCGGCGGAGTCGAACACGGGGATGTTCGGAGGGAACTCGAACTGGCGGGGTCCGGTCTGGATGCCGGTGAACGTGCTCCTGATCCGCGGGCTCCTGAACCTCTACCCCTTCTACGGCGACGACTTCAAGGTCGAGTGCCCCACGGGCTCCGGGAACCGGATGACACTCTTCGAGGTCGCCCGGGAGATCTCGCGGCGCCTCGCGGCGACCTTCCTGCGCGACGAGAGCGGCCGCCGCCCGGTGTACGGGGGGACGGAGAAGTTCCAGACCGATCCGCACTGGCGGGACCTGATCCTTTTCTACGAGTACTTCCACGGCGACAACGGGGCCGGCCTCGGCGCCAGCCACCAGACGGGCTGGACGGGCACCATGGCCCGCCTGATGGACCTCTTCGGTCGGCTCGACGCCGAGACCGTCCTCGGGGCTCCGAAGGGGAGGGTCCTGTCCAAGCTGGTCCGCGAGCAGGTGAACGGGACCCCGGAGAAGTGATGACCGCCGGCCGGTACCCGGCGCTCTTCCAGGTCAACACGCGCGCGCGGCTCTCGGAGCTTGCGCGGGAACTCGGCCGTCCGGCGACGCTGGACGACGTGACGGACGCGGAACTGGACGGGCTCGCCGCGGACGGCTTCGACCTCGTCTGGTTCCTCGGCGTCTGGCAGACGGGGCAGGCCGCCCGGCGCGTGTCGCGCTCGAAGCCGGAGTGGCTCACGGAGTACCGGCGGGTCCTGCCCGACTTCCGCGAGGCGGACGTGACCGGGTCCTGCTTCGCGGTGCGCGACTACCGGGTGCATCAGGATTTCGGCGGCGACGCGGCCCTCGCGCGCCTGCGCGAGCGGCTCCGCTCACGCGGCCTGCGCCTGATTCTCGACTTCGTCCCGAACCACGTCGCGCCGGACCACCCCTGGGTCGAGCAGCACCCGGAGTACTTCGTCGCGGGGACGGAAGAGAAGCTGGTGGCCGAGCCGCAGAACTGGGGTCGCGCGGGGGACCGGATCCTCGCTTACGGCCGCGATCCGTACTTCGATGGCTGGCCCGACACCTTCCAGCTGAACTACGGCAGCCCCGCGCTGCAGGACGCGATGCTCGGCGAACTGTCCCGAATCGCGCGGCAGTGCGACGGGGTCCGGTGCGACATGGCGATGCTCGTCCTCCCCGAGATCTTCGAGCGGACCTGGGGCGTCGCGGCGAGCCCCTTCTGGCCGCGGGCGACGGCTGCCGTCCGTGCCGAGGTCCCGGGCTTCCTCTTCCTGGCGGAGGTCTACTGGGACCTCGAGTGGACGCTCCAGCAGCAGGGGTTCGACTACGCCTACGACAAGCGGCTCTACGACCGCCTCGAGCACGGCGCGGCGCGGCCGGTCCGGGAGCATCTTCTCGCCGGCCTCGACTACCAGGACCGGCTGGCGCGCTTCCTCGAGAACCACGACGAGCCGCGCGCGGCGGCGACCTTCCCGCCCGAGGTCCACCGCGCGGCGGCGGTCGTCACGTACTTCGCGCCGGGACTCCGCTTCCTTCATCAGGGGCAGCGCGAGGGGAAACGGGTCCGGATCCCGGTCCACCTGGGAAGGGGGCCTGCGGAGCCGGTGGACGAGGCGATCCGCGAGTTCTACGGCCGGCTCCTGGCCTGCCTGAAGGACCCGGCGTTCCGCGACGGGCGTTGGCAGCTGCTCGAAGCCCGGCCCGCCTGGCCAGGAAACGACTCCAGCGACGCGTTCGTGGCGTTCTCGTGGACCGGTCCGGGCAGCCTCCGCCGCCTGGTTGCCGTCAACTACGCCGGTCACCGGAGCCAGTGCTTCCTAGAGCTGCCGTGGGGCGATCTCGCGGGCCGCGCCTGGCGTCTCGCCGACCGGATGGGGCCCGACATCTACGACCGATCGGGAGACGATCTCGCCGTGCACGGCCTCTACCTCGATATGCCCGCGTGGGGACACCACGTCTTCGCGATGGAGCCGGCTTCCGTCCCGTCGCCTCTGCCGCGCTCCCGGACCTTCCCGCCTTGCTCAGGCGCCGCTCGAGCGCAGGCATGAACCCGGGGCATGGGGGGCAGCATGTGACTGTTCCGATTCGCCCGGCTTCTCGGTGCGGGGTGTGTCCGCCAGGCCGGCGATCCGTCGCCCGAGGCGTGCTACATTGCTGAGGCCCATTACCAGCCGGGTCCCGGCAACGGAGGTCAGATGTCGACCCTCGGCACGACACTCCCCGACCCAACTCACTCCCCGATCCGCGCCGCTCTGGCAAGGACGGCCGCCGTCCTCGTGTCGGTCCTCGTCAGCGGTCCGATCCTGGCCGCACTCGAAACGAAGCCGTCCCCGCAGGCGCCCGAGCGCGAGCAGCTCACCATCGCGCTCGAAGATGCGATGAAGCCGTGGACCGGCGACCTCGACGCGATGATCGAGCGACGGATCATTCGAATCCTGACGGTTTACAGCAAGAACCTCTACTTCGTGGACAAGGGTGTCCAGCGCGGCATAAGTTACGAGATCGGTACCCTGTTCGTGGCGGATCTGAACAAGAAACTGGCGGCGACCAGCAGCCAGAAGAACAAGAACCTCAAGGTGCACGCGGTCTTCATCCCGCTCGATCGGGGCGAACTGCTGCCGGCGCTGCTTGCCGGCAAGGGCGACATCGTGATGTCCGGCTTCGGCGTGACCGACGAGCGCCGGAAGCTGGTGGACTTCTCCGCCCCGGTGATGTCCAACCTCCGCGTGGTGGTGGTGTCCGCACCCGGGTCGCCCGCGATCACCAGCGTGGACGATCTGGCGGGTAAACAGGTCTTCGTGCGTAAGTCCTCGGCCTATTACGAGGACCTGGTGGCCCTGAACCGGCGCTTCGCCATCGAGAAGAAGCCTGCGGTGATCATCAAGGAGGCGCCGGAGACGCTGGAAGACGAAGACCTGATCGAAATGGTGAACGCGGGATTGATTCCGCTCACCGTCTCCGTCGACTTCCTGGCGAGCTTCTGGAAGCAGGTGTTCCCCACGATCACGGTGCACGAGGGGATCACTCTGCGCACCGGCGGCGAGATGGCCTGGGCGATCCGCAAGGACAGCCCGCAGCTCAAGGCCGCAGCCGACGCGTTCGTCGCTCGCAACGTCAAGGGGACCGCGACCGGAAACCAGCTCCTGACGCGCTACTTCAAGAACGCGAAGTACGTCAAGGATGCCGGCTCCGAGGCCGAGCGCAAGAAGTTCCTTGCCCTGGTCCAGTACTTCAAGAAGTACGGCGACAAGTACGACGTGGACTGGCTGCTGATGGCGGCCCAGGGGTACCAGGAGTCGCAACTCAATCAGGCCGCGAAGAGCCCGGTGGGCGCCGTCGGCGTCATGCAGGTCATGCCCGCGACCGGGAAGGAGCTCAACGTGGGCGACATCGCCGAGACGGAGCCGAACATCCACGCGGGCGTCAAGTACATGCGCTGGATGATCGACAACTACTACGGCAAGGAGCCGATGACCAATCTGGACAAGGCGCTGTTCGCGTTCGCTTCCTACAATGCGGGCGCGGGCCGCGTTTCTCAACTGCGCAAGGAAGCCGCCAAACGTGGACTGGATCCGAACGTCTGGTTCCACAACGTCGAGTACGTCGCCGCCGACAAGATCGGTGCGGAGACGGTGACCTACGTGAGCAACATCTACAAGTACTACATCGCCTACAACCTGATAATGGAAGCCAGGGCAGAGAAGCAGCAGGCCGTAGAGAAGATGAAAGTCCCGGGCAAAGAGGTTCGCTGAGTTCGCCGTGCCGCCCGCCGGTCAGCCCGATCGGCAGGCGGCGGCGCGGCTCAGTACTCCTCGAAGGCGCGCTGGATCGCCTTGACGTCCGTCGTCCTGGTCAGCGCCAGGCGCAGCAGCACGCGCGCCTTCGGCGGGTTCAGGTCCACCCCCGCGACGAATCCCAGCTTGTCGTCGTTCAGTTCGATGTTGCGCCGTACGATCCCGCTGCCGACCCGGGAGCTTCGGACGACCACGACCCCCTGCTTCGCCGCCTCGGCCAGTGCGTCGATCAGCGCCTGGGTCCCGTTGCCGTCGCCGACGCCGGCCAGGACGATCCCTCTCGCCCCCGCGGCGACGGCGGCCTTGACCTGCGTGCCGTCGACGTTCTCGTAGGCGTAGACGATGTCGACGCGCGGCAGCGCGGTGAGACCGTCGAGCGAGAATTCGCTCCTCGTGGTGTGGCGGTTCGACGGGGCGCCGTAGACGACCATCTTGCCGTAGTAGGCCTCGCCGAGCGCGCCGCGACCGGTCGAGATGAAGGTCTGGACGTCGGTCGTGTTGGTCTTCGTGATGTAGCGCGCCGAGTGCAGGTCGTCGTTGGCGACCACGAGGATCCCCAGCCCCTTCGCGGCCGGGTCGGCCGCAACCGCCACGCCGTTGTAGAGGTTGAGCGGGCCGTCGGGGCTGGTCGAGGTGGCGGGGCGCATCGAGCCGACCAGCACGACCGGCTTGTCGCTCTTCGTGACGAGGCCCAGGAAGAACCCGGTCTCCTCTAGCGTGTCGGTGCCGTGGGTGATGACGATCCCGGCCACGTCGGGCCGGGCCAGCACCTCGTTGACGCGCCGGGCGAGCTTGAGCCAGACGGCGTCGTTCATGTCCTGGCTGCCGATGCTCGCGATCTGCTCGCCCTCCAGGACGGCCAGCTTGTCGACCCCGGGCGCGGCGCCGATCAGGGATTCGATCGAGAGGCTGCCGGACTTGTAGCCCGGATCGCCCTCCTTGGGCTGAACGCCGGCGATCGTGCCGCCTGTGGCGAGGATCACGACCTTCGGCAGGGACGCCTGGGCCGCGGGGGCGGCCGCCTGGGGAGCGGGGAAGGCGAGTGCGGGGACGGCCACGGCGAGCACGGCGGCGAGCGCCACGGTAGAGAGCAGGGCGGAGTGCTTCCTCATCGGGGTTTCTCCTATTGCATGAGAAGAACGATGACCGGCCCCCATGCCGTGAGCAGGATGTTGCCGACGGCGTAGGGTACGGTGTAGCCGAGGACGGGGAGCTTGCTCTGCGCCTCGTCCTGGACCGCGCGGAGCGCGGCGGTGGCGGTTCCGGCGCCGGCGCAGGCCCCGAGCAGGATCACCGGGTTCATCTTCAGGACGTAGCGTCCGAACAGGACGGCGACGACGTGCGGGGTCAGGGCGACGAGCAGCCCGACGACCAGCAGGCTGGGACCCGTCTCGCGCACGCCGGCGACGAAGCTGGGCCCGGCGCCGATCCCCACGACGCCGATGAAGACCGCCAGCCCGACGGAGTCGAAGACCCAGAGCGCCGGCTCGGGGATCCGCCCGAAGGTCGGACGGACCGAGCGCAGCCAGCCGAAGACCAGCCCCATGATCAGCGCCCCGCCGCTGGCGGTGAGGCTCAGGGGCAGGTCGCCGACCATCAGCGTCAGGCCCCCGACCAGCCCGCCGAGCAGGATGCCGAGGCCGACGAAGACGATGTCGGTTTCGCTCGACGGCCGCTCGATGTAGCCCAGTTCCTTCCCGGCGCGCTCCACGTCCCACTGCGCGCCGGCCAGCCTCAGAATGTCGCCCCGGTCCACGGTCGTACCGGGACCGAACGGGATCTCCTCGCCGGCGCGGACGAGCCTCAACAGCGCGACGCCGCGCCCATGCTGCTCGGCCAGCGAGAGCAGCGTCCGCTCCACGGCGCCGCGATTCGTGACAACGACGTCGTAGGCCACGACCGGGAAATCGAGCAATTCGCGGTCCTCGACCTCCTCGGTGAAGCCGTGTCCCGGGGCCAGCAGCACCTGGCGCCGGGCGCCCAGGACCACGGCGTCGCCCGAGCGCAGTACGAGGTCGGGTGCTGCCTCGAGGAGCTCGCTTCCGCGCCGGACGCGCTGCACGAACACGCGGGCCGGCGCGAAGGAGGCCTCGGCCTCCGCGACGCGGCACCCCGCCAGCGCGTCGGGCAGCCGAAAGGCCCGGATCACCCATTCCCGGTAGGCTGACTGCACGCCGCTCTCGGGGCTGGACAGCGAGCCCGACTCCGCCTCCAGCTTCCGGCTCTCCGCCTTGAGGTCGACCTTCATCAGCCGCGGCGCGAGGCTGGAAAGGAACCAGACGACGAAGCCGGTGCCGACCAGGTAGCTGACCGCGTAGGCCACCGGGATGTTGTTCAGCAGGGCGGCCTTCTGGTCCTCGGGCAGATTCAGCCGGGAGATCGTGTTCCCGGCCGTGCCGATGATCGTCGACTCGGTGAAGGCGCCGGCGACCAGGCCGGCCGCTGTCCCGACGTCGTAGCCCATCAGCTTGGAGGCGATCACGGCCACGATCAGGCTGGTGACGCAGAGCACGACGGTCAGGGCGAGCTGCGGCAGCGCGGCCTTCTTGAGGCCGCGGAAGAACTGGGGTCCGACCTTGTACCCGGTCGCAAAGAGGAAGAGCGCGAAGAAGGTCATCTTGACGACCGGTGCGACCGGGATCTCGAGCTGGCCGACCAGCACCCCGGCCAGCAGCGTGCCGACGACATTCCCCAGCTTGAAGCTCCCGACTCGGATCCTCCCCAGGACGAACCCGATCGCCAGCGTCAGGAAGATCGCGAGTTCCGGGTTCTCGCGGAGCGTCGTCACGAACCAGTCCATCCCGCCTCCCTCGCCGGCGTCAGCGCGCCACGAACAACAGCCATGGTACGCCGACCAGCAGGTAAACCAGCAGGTTGAAGACGGTGGTGAGGGCCCCCAGCTTGTACAGCTCTCCCTGGGTCAGGTAGCCGCTCCCCGCGAACAGCAGGTTGGCGCTCGAGCCCTGCGGCGTGTTGGCGGAGAAGTAGTTGGTGGCGAACAGCAACTGGAAGGCGAGCGGCGCGACCGGCACGCCGAGCTTGACGCCGACGTCGAGGAACACGCCGAACAGCGCCAGCAGGTGCGCGGTCTGGCTCACGAACAGGTAGTGCAACAGGACGTACGCGACCACGAGGACCAGGCCGGTCACCAGCGGCGAGAGCCCCCCGAGCCCGCCGGCCAGCCGCTCGCCGAGGTAGCTCATGAACCCCAGCTCGTTGAGCTGGCCGCTCAGCGTGAAGAGGACCGCGAACCAGATGAAGGTCGCGAGGACGTCCCCCTCCTTCGCGATGTCGGCGAGCGTCAGGACCCCGGTCGTCAGCAGCACGCCGAGCCCGAGGAAGGCGATCGCGGTCGAGTCCAACCCGAGCGTCGCCGCCGCGGCCCAGAGCGCCACCATCCCGACGAAAGTCGCGGCGACGATCTTCTCGTCCCGGCTCAGCGGGCCCATCGCGGCCAGCGCCCGGCGCGCGGCGTGCGGGGCCTCCGGCGTCGCCGTGACCTCGGGCTTGATCAGCTTGTAAAGGAACAGCGGCAGCAGCGCCATCGCCGCGAGCGTCGGCACCGACGACGCGACGAGCCAGGAGCCGAAACCGATCGTCAGGCCGTAGCCGCGCGCGATCTCGGATCCCAGCGGATTTGCCGCCATCGCCGTCAACCACAGCGCCGACGAGACGGTGAGGCTGGCCATCCCGGAGAACATCAGGAAGCTGCCGAGGCGCCGCCGGTCCGGCCTGTCGAGCTTCGCGCCGGCCGCTTCGGCCACCGACAGCGCCAGCGGGTAGAGCACGCCGGAGCGCGCGGTGTTGCTGGGGAAGGCCGGCGCGATCACGCCGTCGACCAGGAAGATGCTGTAACCGAGCCCGAGCGTGGAGCGCCCGAAGAGGCTGACCACGAGGTGACCGAGCCGCTCGCCCAGGCCGCACTTCACGACGGCTCGGGCGACGAGGAAGGCGACGACGATCAGCAGGATCGTCCCGTTGGCGAAGCCGGAGTAGGCCTTGGCCGGGGCGAGCGTGCCGGTCAGGACAGCCGCGGCGAGCGCGAGCACGGAGGCGGTCAGGATCGGGAAGGCGCCGATCACGACCGCGGCGATCGCGGCGAGGAAGAGCCCGAAGAGGTGCCACGCCTCGGGAACGAGCCCCTCCGGCACCGGCGAGAACCAGATCGCCAGCGCCAGCGCGATGACGATCGCGCGCAGGACGAGCGTCCTGCGCGCTGGGGTCGCGCCGCTCACGGCGCGCCTCCGGCGCGCCGGAAGCGCCCGGTCAGGCCGACGGCCCGGACCTGGAACGCGCCGTCCTCGCCCTCGACCAGGTACTGCCACGTGAGGGAGTACTCGCCCTCGAGGCCCGCGTAGCGGCCCGTCCCGCCGGTGATCGTGCCGACCAGCTTCCGCCCGGTGGCCAGCTGCTCGCCGCGCACCCGGCTGTAGATCCGGTCACCGTGATCGTCGGTCCAGACGGACCGGCCCACGATCAGCCCCTGGCCGTCGTCGTAGCCGATCGAGCGGCCCTGGAAGCCGCGGCTCAGCCCGCTTCCGGGTGCCAGGACGATCGCACCCGAGACCTCCACGATCACGGCGCTTCCGTCTCCCTCGATCTCGATCGGAAGGCGGCGGCCCGAGGCCGACCAGGTTCCTTCGAAAGACTGCCACCCGGCCGCGGCGGGTGCTGGGGGAGGTGCACCTGTCGCGACCGGGTGGCCCGCCACGAGTGCCAGGAGGCCGGCCAGCGCGGCGGCAGTGCGTCTCATGCGGGGCGTCCTCCTCCCGTCATCGCCTTGGGGTCGAGGACCTTCGCGATCTGCTCTTCCGTCAGGATCTTCTTCTCGCGGAGCAGTTCCAGGATCCCGCGGCCCGTCTTCATCGCCTCGGCCGCCAGCTCGGTGGCCTTGTCGTAGCCGATGACGGGATTGAGCGCGGTCACGGTCCCGATGCTGTAGTCGACGTAGTGGCGGCAGATCTCCGGGTTGGCCGTGATCCCCTCGATGCAGTGAACGCGCAGCGTGCGCGCCGCGTTCATGAACAGCGTCTGGGCCTCGAAGATGCAGGCTGCGATCACCGGCTCGAAGACGTTGAGCTGGAGCTGCCCGCCCTCGGCGGCGAGCGAGACGGTCAGGTCGCTGCCGATGACCCGGAAGCAGACCATGTTGACGACCTCCGGGATCACCGGGTTGACCTTGCCGGGCATGATCGAGGAGCCCGGTTGCTTGGGGGGCAGGTTGATCTCGCGCAGGCCGCAGCGCGGCCCGGACGAGAGCAGGCGCAGGTCGTTGCAGACCTTCGACAGCTTGATCGCGAGGCTCTTCATGCAGGAGGAGTAGAGGACGAAGGCCTGCGTGTCCTGGGTGGCCTCGATCAGATCATCGGCCAGCCGGATCGGCAGCCCGGTGACCTTCGCCAGGTGCGCCGTGCACTTCTCCGCGTAGCCGGCGGGCGCGTTGAGCCCGGTGCCGATCGCGGTCGCCCCCATGTTGACCTCGCAGAGCACGTTCTGGATCACCCCGAGCGCCTTCACCTCGCCCGCCAGCGTCTCCGCGAAGGCGTTGAACTCCTGGCCCAGCGTCATCGGCACGGCGTCCTGGAGCTGCGTGCGCCCCATCTTCAGCACCGGCCCGAACTCCTTCCCCTTGGCGCGGAAGGCCGCGATCAGCTCGTTCATCGCGGCGATGAGCTGGATGTTGCCCAGGACCATGCCCAGGTGGAGCGCGGTCGGGTAGGCGTCGTTGGTCGACTGCGAGCAGTTGACGTGGTCGTGCGGGCTGCAGTGCGTGTACTCGCCCTTGGCGCGCCCCATCAGCTCGAGCGCGCGGTTGGCGATCACCTCGTTGGCGGCCATGTTGGTCGAGGTCCCGGCGCCACCTTGGAAGACGTCCAGTGCGAACTGATCGTGGAGCTTGCCGTCGATCAGCTCCCGGCAGGCTCCCTCGATTCCCGCGAGGACCTCGGGGCCGAACTGGCCGCAGTCGTGGTTGGCGCGGGCGGCGGCCAGCTTGACCATCGCGAAGGCCTTGATCAGGTTCGGGTAGAGAAACAGCTTGACGCCCGAGATGTGGAAGTTCTCGAGGGCGCGCGCGGTCTGGACGCCGTAGTAGGCGTCCACCGGGACATCCTTGGGGCCCAGGAGATCGTGCTCGGTGCGGGTGGCGCGTGCGGTCATGGTGGGCCTCCTGCGGGCTGTCCCGCCGTCGTCGATCCGGTTACTTCGGGCGCGCCTCGTAGGGATTGCCGTGGAGCACCGTGGAGATCTCGGCGATCGCCTTCTGGGCGCGCACGCTGTTGCCGGCCTTGTCGAGCGGCGGTGAGATCACCGCGATGCCGAACTTGCCCGGCGAAACGGCGATGATCCCGCCGCCGACCCCGCTCTTGGCCGGCAGGCCGGTCGCATAGAGCCACTTGCCCGAATCGTCGTAGAGGCCGGCCGTCGCCATCACCGCGAGGACCTCCGGGACGTTCTCGGATTTCATGACCTGCTTGCCAGTCGCGGGGTTCTTCCCACCGTTGGCCAGCGTCGCCGCCATCGTGGCGAGGTCTTTCGCGTTGACGCTGATCGAGCACTGCTCCGTGTAGATGTCGGTGGCCTGGAGCGGGTTGTCCTTGATGTGGCCGTAGGCGTACATCAGCATCGAGATCGCCTGGTTCCGCTGGTTGGTCTCGGCTTCGGACTTGAAGACCTCCTGGTTCACCGTCAGCGTCCGGCCGGCGAACGCCCCGTGCCAGGCCAGGATCTTGTTCCAGATCTCGGCCCGGTCTTTGCCCGAGACCATGCTCGTCGCCGTGATCGCGCCCGGGTTGACCAGGGGGTTCATCTCGGCGCCCTTGTACTGCTCCACCGCGACGATCGAGTTGAAGACCTGACCGGTCGCGTCGACGCCCATGTTCTTCTCGATCGCCTCGACGCCCTGCTCCTCCATGACCAGCGCCATGGTGAAGACCTTGGAGATCGACTGGATCGATACCTCCGACTTGACGTCGCCCGCGGTGTAGACCTTGCCGTCGGTCGTGACGAGCGCGATCCCGTAGATGGCGGAGTCGACCTTCGCGAGCGCCGGGATGTAGTCGGCGTTCGCGCCCTCCTTGAGCCCCTTGTACTTCTCTAAGGCCGCCTTGAGAGCCGCGTTGATCTGATCGGGCGTCTGGGCCCACGAGACGGACGCGAAGGACGCGAGGACGAAGACGGCGAGCACCAGGGCGGCAGGCCGCCGGAACGACGAGCGCAGGAATCCGAGCATGGCTACTTCCCTCCGAACGAATGACCGAAGCTGTACTTGGCCGAGAACTGGACTCGGAAGTCGTTGTAGTCCCACCCGTCGGAGTTGTTCTGGCGGTAACCCCACTGCAGTTCGGGACCCAGCATGACGTTCTTGACGGGGTAGTAGAGCAGGTTGGCGAGGGCGTACTGGCCCGTCTTGAAGGCGTCGGGCTCCTGCCCGGGGCTGTTGTCGATGTCGACGCGCGAGTAGCCGATGGTGCTCGACCACTTCTCATTCCAGTTCATGTCGTAGAACGCGACGATGCCCAGGATCGGCAGGACCTCGCCGATCTGGCCGATGTTGTCGCTCAGGCCGATGTCCACCGGGGCGTCGTTCATGTAGTTCTGGATGCCCGCGCCGTAGACCACCGAACCGCGGAACACGCCCTTGCCGGCCTTGAGGTTGGTGCTGACGTTGATTCCCCAGCCCATGTCCTCGCCGTCGAGGTCGAAGGCGTCGTCGAGCGTGTCGGTCCAGCCGATGTAGCGAACGATTCCGGCGATCTGCAGGTGTCCCCAGTCCCGCGTCATACGGAAGTGAGAAGTCAGGTCGGGGTACGGAAAGTGCCCCTTGATGTTCTGGATCTCGACGCGGTCCGAGTAGGCGCCGGCGTCCGCCGAAGCGCCCGGCCGCTCGGCGGCGATCATGAACTCGTTCTCGCCCTGGATCGGGGTCCAGCGCAGCTGGACGTTGCGGAAGAAGACCATTCCGTTCGGCCCCCAGTACTCGATCGAGTTCGGGAAGACGTCGGGGTCCATGAACGGGCTCCAGGTCTGGCCGGCGCCGATCTGCCCCAGCTCGCCCCAGGCTTGCCGCAGGCGGAAGGTCGTCTGGCCGGCGTCGACCCCCGTGCCGAACAGCTCGAATTCGAAGATCGTCCTCAGCTCGCCCCAGGCCGTCGGTGTGAAGGTCTTGACGCCGAACCGGCTCTGGCGGACGCTGGCGAAGAAGTTGCCGTCCTCGCCGTACTCGTCCTCGTACGAGGGGAGCTTGGTGGGGCGGACGGTGTCGAACCAGTCGGGGTTGATCTGCCCGGCGTTGTAGCCCATGTCGAGCATCGCGAACCCGTAGAGGTCGACCCGCGTCTTCGACGCGTCGCCTTCCTCGGCCCACGCGCTCGCTGCACATGCCAGCAGGAGGATCGCCACGGCGACCCCCCACCGGCTCGCCCTGAACTGTCCACGCGTCGTGGTCGTGCCCATCGAGCCTCCCTGTCTGGATTCGTCACGAGACGGAAAAGGTGCCATGGAGTCCCTCGTCAAGGGAAGGGCCGTCCCGCCAGGACGGCCTCGGCGGCGGGAAGCAGGTCGGTGGCGATGGAGCGCTTCAGGACGAAGGCGTCCGCCCCGGCGGTTCTCGCCGCCCGCTCCACGCCGGCTTCGTCGTGGACGCTGACCACGATCACCTTGAGGCCGGGACTGGCGGCGCGAAGGTCCGACAACCACCGGAGGCCTCCCTGGCGTTCGAGCGAGAGATCCACGACGGCGAGGGCGGGGTGCAGCCGGGACGCGCTCTCGATGAGCGAGGGCTCGTCGGCAACCATGACGACGACCTCGAACATCGATCGGAGCATCATGCACACGCCCTCGCTGAGACCGTGGTGTCGATCCGCGAGGAGGACGCACTGGACGCCTGATCTTCTCTCCGCCATGGGGTCCCGCGAGGATAGTCCCCGCTCCGGACGACGCGGACCTAGTGAAATTACCGGTCGCAGCAGGGAAATTTTCTAGTTTACGCCGGACCCACTGCGCGGTCTGATGGGGTCCCGCGGGTGGGAGCGGCTCAGCCCGGGACGATCCCGTGCGTGATCGCGAAGTGGATCAGCTCGGCGCTGCTGTGGAGGCCGAGGGTTTCCATCATGCGGTACTTGTGAAACTCGACCGTGCGGGACGAGATGCCGAGTACCGCCGCGATCTCCTTCGCCGAGCGGCCCGCGACCAGCAGCTGGAGGATCTCCCGTTGTCGCAGCGTCAGCGTCCCCCCCGGTTCCCGCGGTGCCTCGCGCCCGGCGGGCCGGAGCATGTCGCCGGCCAGGGCGGGGGTGACGTAGGTCCGGCCCTCCAGGGCGCACCTCACGGCGAGGACCAGCTCTGCTGGCGCGGAGTGCTTCACCACGAACCCCAGGGCTCCTTCGGCCAGCGCCCGGCGCGCGTAGGCGGTCTCGGCGTGCATCGTCAGGAACACGACGCGGACCCCCGGGTCCTCCTTCTTCAGCTCGGCCAGAGCCTCGAGCCCCCCCATGTGCGGCATCGCGATGTCGGCCACGATCACGTCGGGGCGCAGCGCCTTCGCGGCCTCGACCAGCGCCCGGCCGTCCTCGACGATCCCCACCAGGTCGAACTCGGCGCCCAGCAGGTGCTTCAACCCTTCGGCCACGATGCGATGATCGTCGGCGAGCAGCACGCGCGGGCGGCTCATCCCCGTTCCTCCGCGAGCGGGACCCAGGCGACGACCGTCGTGCCCTGGTCCGGGGCGCTTTCGATGTCCAGCTCGCCTCCGGCCAGGTGGATCCGCTCCCTCATGCTCGCATGCCCGAGGCTGCGGCGCCCCCTCACGGCCGCGGGGTCGAAGCCGACGCCGTCGTCCTGCACGGCCAGCTGCAGGCCCCCATCGAGTCCCTGCAGGCGCACCTCGACGGTGCGCGCGCGCGCGTGGCGGTCGACGTTTCGCAGCGCCTCCTGGGCGACCCGGAACAGGCAGAGCGCCGCGCCGCGGGAGACCGGCTGGGGGACGTCGCTCAGCACCAGGTCGACCGCGATCCCCGACAGGCGGCCGAAGCGGTCGCACTCCACCTGCAGGGCTTCAGCGAGGCCGAGATCCTCCAGGAGCGACGGATGCAGCCGGTAGGAGAGGGCGTGGACGTCTTCGCTCAGGCGAACCAGGCCCTCGCGCACGAGGCGCATCGTCGCTTCGGCGCGGGAGCCGCCACCCTCCTGCTCGGCGCGGCCGACGTCGATCGCGAGGCGCGCGAGCCGCTGCGTGAGGTCGTCGTGCAGTTCGCGCGCGAGCCGTGCCCGCTCGTCTTCCTGGGCGACGATCAGTCGGCGGCTCAGGTCGCGGACCGCCTCTTCGGCCAGCCGCCGCTCGGTGACATCCGTCAGCGCGCCCACCAGCCGGATCGCTCGCCCTTCGGCGTCGCGCAAGGCCTTGCCCCGCGCGAGGACCCAGCGGGTGCTGCCCTCCCCCGGCCCCAGGCGGTGCTCGGCGCGGAACGCCGGGCTCTTCCCGTCGAGATGGGCCTGGAGGGCCGCCTGCACGCGATGGCGATCGTCGGGGTGGATCCGCTCCTCCCAGGCCGCGAGCCGGTCGGCCGGCTCGCCGGCCGCGATGCCGAGCAGGGTCCGGCTGCGCGGCGTGAAGTCGATGACGCCGGTGCGGACGTCCCAGTCCCAGAGGCCGTCGGTGGTCCCTTCGACGGCCAGCGCGTACTGCTCGCGGCTCTTCCGCAGGTCGCGTTCCGCGCGCCGCCGGCCGGCGAGGCTGACGGAGAGCGCCACGATCAGCGCCGCCTCCAGGCCGAGGACTGCGGCGGTGCCGAGGATCTTTCCCTTGTGGGCCTGCCAGAGGGTCGGCTCCCGGAACCGGACCCAGCTTCCGGGCGGAAGGCGATCGGCTCCGATCCTCCAGCGGTCGAGCTCCCGTCCGTCGAAGGTCGGTGCGGCGGCGACGACCGAGGGAGGCCGAACGCGGGCCGGCTCCTCGCCGGCCAGCAACCGGTTCGCGGCGCCGGCCGCCTCCTGGGCCACGCCCCGGACCGGGATGAGCGGACCGCCGACGATGCCGCGACCGAGCTGGTGGTCGAAGAGGCCGAACAGCGGCGCCGCGGCCACGGAATGGAGCGCGTCGAGCGCGGAGTCGTCCGCGTGCGACACGCCGTCGACGTCCGTTACGTAAAAGCCGTAGAAGATCGCGGTCCCGGCGGGCAGCTCCGCTGCGCGCTCCAGGATCGCCTGGTAGGGCAGGTCGTCCCAGAAGGTCAACCGGACGCGGTCCGCGAACGGCTGGAACTCGCGCCGCAGTTCCTCGACCCAGTACT
Organism: Acidobacteriota bacterium; assembly: GCA_025456425.1. Taxonomy (GTDB): domain Bacteria; phylum Acidobacteriota; class Polarisedimenticolia; order J045; family J045; genus JALOKP01. The sequence goes on from JALOKP010000024.1 coordinate 31,662, forward strand.
GCTCGAGCGGGGATCGGCCCAGGATCCCGACCACTTCGGTGGTCTGCGGGAACAGTTGCAGGATGTTCGCGAACGCCCCGGCCAGGTCCAGCCGTGTGGCGACCGCGGCGTCGTCCGGGGTCAGGGCCTGCGGCTCCAGGAGCCGGCGGTCGGCTCCGGCGATCAGCAGCGGCGTGGACTTGAAGATCCGCGTGCGGTGCCGCTGGACGAAGCGCGTGGCGGACCCGCCGATCGTCACGACGAGGTCGAATGGACGCCGCGCCTCGAAAGAGGCGAGGTAGCGGACGAAGGCCTCCTCGCTCTCGCCGCCGGGGTAGAGGGCCGTCGCCAGGGAGATCTCGTGGAGTTCGACCGGGGACGGCGAGCCGGCTGCCAGCGCAGCCCGGAACTCCGTCGCGATCGTATCGAACGGCTCGGCGCCCCGCTCGTACGACTGCAGCACGAGCACGTTGCGGGGGGCGGCGGCGCTCGCGGCGAAGGCGGCGGCGACCAGGACCAGTCCCGCGAAGGCCAGGCGGCCCTTTCTCCGTGGTGGCGCGATGGGCTGGGTGAGTGCCAATCCGGGATCATTCTCGCCGTGGCCCCCCGCGGCGTCCAGTTCGAGGCGCGCGGCCGTGCTGCCCGGCGGCGGCCGCAGCGACGCGTTGGCGCCGCCGCCACCCTCTCTCGCGTACGCTGATCGCACCCAGGAGTCCTATCATGGCCAAGAGCGAGCGCAAGCACGGCGAAAAGGCAGGGAAGTCGAGCCCGGCGGCGCCGGCGGAACTCTCCAACAAGGACTACGACCGCGAACTGAAGAAGCTGCACGTCGAGCTGGTCAAGCTGCAGGAGTGGGTGAAGCACGCCGGCCTCAAGGTGTGCATCGTCTTCGAGGGGCGCGACGGGGCCGGCAAGGGCGGGACGATCAAGGCGATCACCGAGCGCGTCAGCCCGCGCGTGTTTCGGGTCATCGCGCTGCCGGCGCCGACCGAGCGCGAAAAGTCGCAGATGTACCTCCAGCGCTACCTCCCCCTCCTCCCCGCCGCCGGAGAGGTCGTGATCTTCGACCGCAGCTGGTACAACCGAGCGGGCGTCGAGCGGGTGATGGGGTTCTGCACGGAGGAGCAGGCGAGGATGTTCCTCAAGGCCGCCCCGATGGTCGAGAAAGCCATCGTCGAGTCCGGCGTCATCCTGCTCAAGTACTGGCTGGAGGTCAGCCCTGAGGAGCAGACGCGGCGCCTCGAGTCCCGCATCGACGACGGGCGCAAGATCTGGAAGCTCTCGCCGATGGACCTGAAGTCGTACACGCGCTGGGACGACTACACGAAGGCGCGGGACGAGATGTTCGCGGCGACCGACACCGCGTGGGCGCCCTGGTTCGTCGCGCCGTCGGACGACAAGAAGCGGGCCCGGCTCAACATCATCTCGCACCTCCTGGGCCGGATCCCGTGCAAGTCGGCCCCGCGCAAGAAGATCGAACTGCCGAAGCGCAAGAGGCCGGCCAAGGCACGCGGGCCGGCCTCCACGGTGAGACTGGTGCCGCAGAAGTTCTGATGGTCCGTCGGATCGAGGATGGCGGCATGGCGGATGCGCTGCCGCGCGCGGGAAACCGACGGGCGGGGGCGCGACCCGCCCCCGGGGAGTCCAGGCGCGGCCGCGGGAGCGGCGGGCCTGCGGCTCCCGCCACGGGAGATACGAAGTGAGGCCCGAAGAGCTAGAATCCCGGTCCGGCCCGCCTGGCCGGCCGGCCGAACAGTCCCACCGCGGAGGTACCGTGAAGCGCACCCCGTCCCACCCCCATCTCGTCGGATTCCTGCTCGGCCCCGGGTTGCTGGCCGCGCTGCTGGTCAGCGCTCCCGGCTGCTCGAAGAAGGCCGAGGCGCCGCCGCCCCCCCCGCCGGAAGTCCTCGTGGCCGAGGTCGTGCAGCGCGACGTCCCGATCGTGCAGGAGTGGGTCGGAGAGGCGCTCGGAGACCCGGACGTCGAGATCCGGGCGCGCGTCCCGGGCTTCCTCGAGGCCATGCACTTCAGCGAGGGGGGGCCGGTCAAGAAGGGGCAGCTGCTCTACTCGATCGATCCGAGCGAGTTGAAGGAGGCGCTGGCCCAGGCGAAGGCCCAGGTGGCCCGGGCCGAGACGACCCTGGCCTACGCGGTCTCCGACGTCGCGCGCTACCGGCCGCTGGCGGAGATCAACGCGGTCAGCAAGCGCGACCTTGACGCGGCGGTGGCCAAGGAGGAATCCGCGCGGGCGGAGGTGCAGGCCGCGAAGGCCTCGCAAGCGCTCGCCGAGATCAACCTTTCGTACTCGCGGATCACCGCGCCGCTCTCCGGGTTGATCGGCATCTCGAAGGCCAAGGTCGGCGACTACGTCGGCCAGGGCCTCGGCACCGCGGTGCTCAACACCATCTCCCGCGTCGATCCGATCCGCGTGCGCTTCTCGATCACTGAGCGCGAGTTCCTCGAGTACGCCCGCCGGCGCGGCAGTGCGTCGCTCGAGGGAGGCGACCAGCCGCGAGGCGAGATCGAGATGATCCTCGCCGACGGGACGGTTCATGCCCACAAGGGCTACGTCGACATCGCCAACCGCGAGGTCGACGCCGGGACCGGCTCGCTGATGCTCGAGGCGGTCTTCCCGAACCCCGAGGGCTGGGTCCGCCCCGGCCAGTACGCGAAGATCCGCGCCGTGATCCGGACGCTGACGGGGGCGCTCGTCGTCCCGCAGCGGGCCGTGCGGGAGCTGCAGGGGCAGTACCAGGTCTTCGTCGTCGGGTCCGACGACACGGTGAGCATCCGGCCCGTCACCCCCGGGCCGCGGCTCGGTGACCTCTGGGTGATGAGCGAAGGCCTGAAGCCGGGCGAGCGCGTGATCGTCGAGGGCGTCCAGAAGGTGCGCGGCGGGGTGAAGGTCGCGGCCAAGACCGCCGCACCGGGCGACGCGCCGGCCCCCGCTGCAGGGAACTGAGCGATGGCCAGCTTCTTCGTCAACCGGCCGATCGTGGCCATGGTCCTCTCGATCCTCATGGTGCTGCTGGGGGCGGTGGCGATGACCAGCCTGCCGATCTCCCAGTACCCGGAGATCACGCCGCCCGAGATCCTGGTCGAGGGGACGTACACTGGCGCCAGCGCGGTCGACGTCGAGCAGTCGGTGGCGACGCCCGTCGAGCAGCAGGTCAACGGCGTCGAGAACATGATCTACATGAAGTCGACGAACGCGGCCGACGGGAAGATGCAGCTTCGCGTCTCGTTCGACGTCGGGACCGACCTCGACATCGCCAACGTCCTGACCCAGAACCGGGTCACGCAGGCCAACCCCAGCCTTCCCGAGGAAGTGAAGCGGCTCGGCGTCTCGGTGAAGAAGTCGCTGGCCTTCCCGCTGCTGCTGGTGACGCTCACCTCGCCGAACGGCTCGTACGACAGTGGCTTCCTCAGCAACTACGCCAGCATCAACATCATCGATGCGATCGCCCGGACCCGCGGCGTCGGCCTGGTCAACCAGTTCGGCGGCAGCGACTACGCGATGCGGATCTGGATCCGTCCCGACCGCCTGGCCCAGCTCGGGCTGACGATTCCCGACATCCAGAACGCGATCCAGCAGCAGAGCGTGATCGCCGCCGCCGGCCAGATCGGCGGGCCGCCCGCGCCCAAGGGGACAGAGTTCACCTACACCGTCAAAACGGCTGGGCGACTCCAGTCGCCCGAGGAGTTCGGCGAGGTCGTGCTGCGCTCCAACCCGGACGGCTCGCAGGTCCGGCTGAAGGACGTCGCAAGGATCGAGCTGGGTGCCCAGACCTACGCCATGATGGGCCGGCTCAACGGCAAACCCGCGGCGGTGCTGGCGATCTACCAGATCCCCGGTTCGAATGCGCTCGAGGTGGCCGGCACGATCCGAAAGACGATGGAAGAGCTGTCGCAGCGCTTCCCCGAGGATCTCGAGTACAAGATCTCGCTGGATACGACGCTGTCGGTGACGGAGGGGATCAACGAGATCGTGCACACGCTGTTCGAGGCGGTCGTGCTGGTCCTGCTGGTCGTGTTCGTCTTCCTGCAGAACTGGCGCGCGACGCTGATCCCGCTGCTGACCGTCCCGGTGTCACTGGTCGCGACCTTCATCGTCTTCCCGATGCTCGGCTTCTCGATCAACACGCTGTCCCTGCTCGGCCTGGTGCTGGCGATCGGGATCGTGGTCGACGACGCGATCGTGGTCGTCGAAGCCGTGATGCACCACGTCGAGCAGGGGATGTCGCCGAAGGACGCCACGCTCCAGGCGATGAAGGAAGTCTCGGGCCCGGTCGTCGCGATCGCGCTGGTACTCTCCGCCGTGTTCGTTCCGGTGGCCTTCGTCAGCGGCATCACCGGCCGCCTCTACCAGCAGTTCGCGATCACGATCGCGATCTCGGTGCTCTTCTCGGCGCTCAACGCGCTGACCCTCAGCCCCGCGCTGTCGGCCAAGCTGATCAAGACCAAGGGCGAGTCGAAGAGCTTCCTCGATCCCTTCTACCGCGGCTTCAACAAGGTCTTCGACATCATCACGAACGGTTACATCGCGGTCACGCGCCGGCTGGTGACGAACCTGCCGCTGGCGCTCGGACTGGTGGCCGCGCTGATCGTCGGGACGGTGTTCCTGGCGCGCGCGATCCCGTCCGGGTTCGTGCCGGAGGAGGACCAGGGGTACTTCATGATCAACGTCCAACTGCCGGAGGCGGCTTCGCAGCAGCGGACCGACGCGATCTGCCGGCAGGCCGAGACGATCCTCGGCGAGACCGGCGGGATCGACAGCTACACGACGGTCGTCGGCTACTCGCTGCTGTCGTCGTCGAGCACCTCGGACAACGCGTTCTTCTTCGTGTCGCTCGAGGAGTGGGGCGAGCGGAGCAAGGAGGAGCACGTCTTCCGGCTGATCCGGACGCTCAACGCCCGCTTCGCCCGCGAGATCCCCGGCGCCCTGGTCTACGCCTTCGGCCCGCCCGCGATCCCGGGGCTCGGGACCGGCTCCGGCTTCAGCATCATGGTCCAGGACCAGGCCGGCGGGACGCCGGCGTACCTCGAGGACCAGGTCCAGAAGTTCATCGCCGAGGCCCGGAAGCGGCCGGAGATCGGCAACGCGTTCACGACCTACAGCGCGCGCGTGCCGCAGATCTTCGCCGACATCGACCGCGAGAAAGTGCTCAAGCTCGGGGTCCAACTGAAGGACGTCAACACCACGCTGGGGGCGAGCCTCGGCGGCTCGTACATCAACGACTTCAACCGCTTCGGGCGCCTGTACAAGGTCTACGCCCAGGCCGAGCCGGAGTACCGCGCGAAAGCCGACACGCTGGGGCAGTACTTCGTGCGGAACGCGGAAGGGGGGATGGTCCCGCTCTCCACGATCGTCGACTTCAATCCCCTGAGCGGACCGAGCTACACGAACCGCTTCAACCTGTTCCGCGCCGCCGAGGTGACGGGCACGCCGGCGCCGGGCTACAGCTCGTCCCAGGCGATCGAGGCCCTCAAGTCGGTGGCGAACGAGACGCTGCCGACCGGGATGGGCTACGCCTGGAACGCCATGTCGTTCCAGGAAGTGGCCGCTGCCGGGACTGCCGCGGTCGTCTTCGTCTTCGCGCTGGTCGTGGTTTTCCTGATCCTGGCCGCGCAGTACGAGAGCTGGTCCCTGCCCTTCAGCGTCCTGCTCGGGACGCCGTTCGCCGCCTTCGGGGCCTTCTTCGGCCTGTGGGCCGCGCGGTTCTCGAGCGAGAGCTACGTGAACAACGTCTTCGCGCAGATCGGACTGGTCATGCTGATCGGCCTCGCAGCCAAGAACGCGATCCTGATCGTCGAGTTTGCGCGGGCCAAGTTCCACGAGGGGATGCCGCTGGTCGAGGCGGCGCTGCTGGGGGCGCGGCTGCGCTTCCGGCCGATCCTGATGACCGCCTTCGCCTTCATCCTGGGGGTGGTGCCGCTGGTCCGCGCCACCGGTGCGGGGGCGGAGGCGCGCAAGGTGATGGGGATGGCCGTCTTCTCCGGGATGCTGATCGCGACGATCATCGGGGTCTTCCTCGTGCCGGCGCTGTTCGTCGCGGTCGAGCGGCTGACGGGCGGAAAGCGGCCGGAGCACGCGCCGGGGGGCGCTCCTCCCGAGGGCTCGCACTCGGCCGCGCCGGCGCACGGGGGAGGGCACTGAGATGAGGCGCCTTCTCGCGCTCGCCCTGCTGCCGATCGTCCTGCCCGCGGGCGGCTGCCTGCTCGGGCCGAACTACGAACCGCCGCAACTCGAGGCGCCGGCCAGCTTCCCGCAGCCGGCCACGACCGGCGCGGCGATCGCCAACCTGCCGTGGTGGGAGGTCTACCAGGATCCGGCGCTGCAGGAGTTGATCCGGATCGCGATCGCCGAGAACCAGGACCTCGGGATCGCGATCTGGCGGATCGAGGAAGCCCGCGCGCGGTACGGGGTCACGCGGGCCGACCAGTGGAACGACTTCGCGGTGGGCCTCGGCGTGGCGTGGGAGGTGGACCTGTGGGGCAAGCTGCGGCGCCTCACCGAGGCCGCGCGCGCCGAGCTGCTGGCCGAAGAGGAGAACCGCCGCGCGATCACGATCTCCCTGGTCGCCGAGGTCGCGCGCGAGTATCTGCTGCTGCGGGACCTGGACGCCCAGCTCGACATCAGCCAGCGCACCCTGGCCAGCCGGCAGGACTCGACGCGCCTGATCGCGGAGCGGTTCAAGGGCGGGATCGTCCCCGAGCTCGACCTGCGCCAGGCCGAGATCGAGCAAGCCGACGCCGCCGCGGCCGTGAGCCGCTTCGAGCGCCTGATCGCGCAGTCCGAGAACGCGCTGTCGTTCCTGCTCGGACGCAACCCGCAGGCGATCCCGCGCGGCCGCGCGCTGGCGGAGGGGCAGGTGCCGCTCGAGGTCCCGGCCGGCCTGCCGTCGGAGCTGCTCGAGCGGCGGCCCGACGTCCTGACGGCGGCGGCCCAGCTGCACGCCCAGACGGCGCGGATCGGCGTGGCCGAAGCGCTGCGCTGGCCGACCCTCGGCCTGACCGCCGCGGGCGGCCTCGAGAGTCCCGATCTCTCCGACCTCCTGACGAGCAACGCGGCGTTCTGGAACATCGGCGCCAACCTGTTCGGGCCGCTCTTCGAGTTCGGCAAGAACAAGCGGCGCGTCGAAGTCGAGAGAGCGATCACCGAGCAGCTGCTGCTCAACTACGAGAAGACCGCCCACAACGCCTTCCGCGAGGTGGCCGATGCGCTGGCCGCGATCCGTTTCCTGCGGGAGGAGGTGGCCATCCGCAACGGACAGGTCGAGTCGGCCACGGTCGCGGCCAGGCTCTCCCGCGCGCGCTACGACGGCGGCGTGACCAGCTACCTCGAGGTGCTCGACAGCGAACGCTCGCAGTTCCAGGCCGAGCTGCAGGCGACCGAGGCGCTGCGGCAGCAGTACGCCGCGATCGTCGACCTCTACCTGGCGCTCGGCGGCGGCTGGAACCCGGAGGACCCGCAGGCGATGCCGCGGGCCGAGCCGGTGCCGGAGTGGATGCGGGAGCCGGCCGAGCCGGCCTCCCAGGACGCGCCGCCGGGGGCGGGGGCGAACTGACGCAGGCCGGTGCGGGCGGGCCGCGACGGCCGGACCGATCCCGGTCCCCTGGGTCGGGCTACTTTCCGGCCGTCAGCGCCTTGCGAGCCGCCGCCAGTTCCCCGCGCTTGTCCTCGTCGACCTTCGGGAAGGCGAGGTCCAGCTCCTCGAGGGCGTCGATGACCGCCGCCGCCACGACGAGCCGCGTGAACCACTTGTTGTTCGCCGGGACGACGTACCATGGCGCGTGGGGTGTGCTCGTGGCGCGGATCATCTCGTCGTAAGCGGCCATGTAGTCGGTCCAGAAGCCCCGCTCCTGGGCGTCGGCCAGCGAGAACTTCCAGTTCTTCGCCGGGTTCTCCAGCCGCTCGAGGAAGCGCTTCTTCTGCTCCTCCTTCGACACGTTCAGGAAGAACTTGCGGATCACGAAGCCGTTGCGCGCCAGATAGCGCTCGTAGGCGTTGATGTCCTCGTAGCGTTCGTCCCAGACCTTCTTGGTCACCAGCTTCGGCGGCAGCTTCTGCCGCTCCAGGAACTCGGGGTGGACGCGGACGACCAGGACCTCTTCGTAATAGGAGCGGTTGAAGATCCCGATTCGGCCGCGCTCGGGGAGCCGGCAGTTGGTGCGCCAGAGGAAATCGTGGTCCAGTTCCTCGGCCGAGGGGGACTTGAAGGAGTGGACCTGACAGCCCTGCGGGTTGATTCCCGACATGACGTGCTTGATCGTTCCGTCCTTGCCGGCGGCGTCCATCGCCTGGAAGACCAGCAGCACGCCCCAGCGGTCCTGGGCGTAGAGCTTCTCCTGCAGCGCGGCCAGGTGGTCGACGCCGGCCTGCAACAGCTCGGCGGCGCGCCCCTTGGCCTCCTTGCCCAGGTCCATCGTGTCGTCGGCGTCCCACTCCTTCAGGCGGAACTTCCCGGGCTTGTCGATGCGGTAGCGCGCTGCGAACTTCGACGCACGCTCGATCGCCTTCTTCGATGCTCCCATCGTGGCCTCCTGGTGTCCCGGTCGGGCGCCGATTCTAGCCCTTCCGGCACCGGAGGGCGCGCGCTAGCATGGGGCGGTCGGAACGAACGGAGGACGGCATGCCCAAACCCCGGCGGACCAGAGACCGGGCCGCGTCCCGCGGCCCGCGTCACGACGTGCGCACCGCGCTCGACCCGGACGCGCTGGCCGAGGCGATCCTGGACCACGTCGAGTTCACGCAGGGCCGACCGCCGCGGATCGCGACCCCGCACGACTGGTACATGGCTGCGGCCTTCGCGGTGCGTGACCGCCTGCTCCAGCGCTGGATCGCGACGATCGACACGCTGCGACGGCGCGAAGTCAAGGTCGTCTCGTACCTCTCGGCCGAGTTCCTGATGGGCCCACACCTCGGCAACAACCTGGTCAACCTCGGCGCGCTGGAGCGGGCCCGGACCGCCGTCGAGCGGCTGGGGATCGGCCTGACGCTCGACGAGCTGATGGCGCTCGAGGAGGAGCCCGGGCTCGGCAACGGCGGGCTGGGGCGGCTGGCCGCCTGCTTCCTGGAGTCGCTTTCGACCCTGGAGATCCCGGCGATCGGCTACGGGATCCGCTACGAGTTCGGGATCTTCGACCAGGAGATCCGGGACGGCCGGCAGGTCGAGATCACCGACAAGTGGCTGCGCTACGGCAACCCCTGGGAGATCGGCCGCCCCGAGCTGGCGCGGTACGTCGGCTTCGGCGGCCGCACCGAGTGGAGCAACGACCGCGGCGGCCGGCTCCGCGCGCGGTGGGTGCCGGAGCGGATGGTCAAGGGGGTGCCCTACGACACCCCCGTCGTGGGCTACCGCGTCAACACCGCCAACCTGCTGCGGCTCTGGCGGGCCGAGGCCTGCGAGTCGTTCGACTTCGATGCCTTCAATCAGGGGGACTACCTGGGCGCGGTCGACGAGAAGCTGGTCTCGGAGAACATCACCAAGGTCCTCTATCCCAACGACGAGCCGGCGCAGGGGAAGGAGCTGCGGCTGCAGCAGCAGTTCTTCTTCGTCTCCTGCTCGTTGCAGAACATGCTGCAACTGGTGGCCCAGAGCGGCGAGCCGGTCGAACGCTTCGCCGACGCCTTCGCGGTCCAGCTGAACGACACGCACCCGTCGATTGCGGTCGCCGAGCTGATGCGTCTGCTGGTCGACGAGCACGGCCTGGACTGGGAGCCGGCCTGGGAGATCACGCGGAAGAGCGTCGCCTACACCAACCACACCCTGCTGCCGGAGGCGCTCGAGCGCTGGCCGCTGCCGCTGTTCCGGCGCGTCCTGCCGCGCCACCTCGAGATCATCTTCGAGATCAACCGCCGCTTCCTGGACGAGGTCCGGGCGCGCTTCCCCGGGGACGAGGCCCGCGCCGCGCGACTCTCGCTGATCGACGAGGCGGGGGACAAGGCGGTGCGGATGGCGCACCTCGCGGCCGCCGGAAGCCACGCGGTCAACGGTGTGGCCGCGATGCACACCGGGCTGCTGAAGACGACGGTGATGCATGACTTCCACGAACTGGCGCCGGAGCGCTTCTTCAACGTGACGAACGGCGTCACGCCGCGGCGCTGGGTGGCGCTGGCCAATCCGGCGCTGGCGGCCCTGATCACCGAGCGGATCGGCGGCGACTGGCTGCACGACGCCGAGCACGAGTTGAAGCGGCTGGAGCCGGCGGCCGACGACGCCGCCTTCCGCGAGCGCTGGCGCGCGGTCAAGCGGGACAACAAGCGCGCCCTCGCGCGGCTGCTTGCCGAGCGGGCCGGGGTGGAGGTCGACCCCGACGCTCTGTTCGACGTCCAGGTCAAGCGGATCCACGAGTACAAGCGGCAGCACCTGAACCTGCTGCACGTCGTGACGCTCTACCAGCGGATCCTGGCCGACCCGCGGGCCGCGGTCGTGCCGCGCGTCGTAATCTTCGGCGGCAAGGCCGCTCCCGGCTACTTCATGGCCAAGCTGATCATCCGCCTGATCAACGCCGTCGGGGCGGTCGTCAACGCCGATCCCGTCGTCGCCGGGCGGCTGCGGGTCGCCTACTTCCCGGACTTCAACGTCAAGAACGCCCAGCGGATCTACCCCGCTGCCGACCTGTCCGAACAGATCTCGACCGCAGGCAAGGAGGCGTCGGGGACGGGGAACATGAAGTTCGCGTTCAATGGCGCCCTGACGATCGGGACCCTGGATGGGGCCAATGTCGAGATCCGGGAAGCCGTGGGGCCCGAGAACTTCTTCCTGTTCGGGCTGACGGCTTCGGAAGTTTCCGAGCGGAAGGCGAGCGGCTACGACCCACGGGCAGTCGTCGCATCGGACCCCGAGCTACGCGCGGCGATCGACGGCATCGCGTCCGGCCGGTTCTCCGGTGGCGACGCGGAACTGTTCCGGCCGTTCGTCGACTCCCTTCTCGGCCGCGACGAGTACCTGGTGCTTGCGGACTACCGGTCGTACGTCGACGCCCAGGCCCGGGTCAGCGCCGCGTACCTCGATCCGGACGCCTGGACGCGGATGTCGATCCTGAACACGGCGCGCGTCGGAAGCTTCTCCTCCGACCGCTCGATCCGCGAGTATGCCGAGATGATCTGGAAGGTCCGGCCCGTGCCGGTGGAGTGGGTTGGCGACAGAGCGCCTTGATCCCGGCGTCGGAGCAGAGGCGGTTGGCCCCCCGGTCGACCGCCCGGTAACGGCGCTCCCAAGCCCGCCGCACGCCCGGGGAAGCCCCGTGGCGCGGGCGACGACCTGCATCGGGTGCCGGGGCCGCTGGTAGGGGGGTGCCGGGGGCCGGCGGCTGTCTTGATGTTGTCTAGTTTTATCTTCCTTAAAACTTGACAAAATGTAGACACCCCCGTAATGTCCACCCTGTTGATGGGCATGAACCCCGGCCGCGGCGGCAACCGCCCCGGCCACCCAGCCCAGGAGGCCCAAATGAACCGCTCGATCGCTCGTTCAATCCTGTTCGCCCTCGCCGTTCTTGCCGCCCTGGCCGCCCCGTTCGCCCTCGCCGGCTCCGGCAAGAGCAGCTCCGGCGCCTCCATGGATATCGTCGACACCGCCGTGGCGGCCGGGAACTTCAAGACCCTCGCAGCCGCGCTGCAGGCCGCCGGCCTGGTCGACACCCTCAAGGGCGCGGGTCCATTCACCGTCTTCGCCCCGACCGACGAGGCCTTCGCCAAGCTCCCGGCCGGGACCCTAGAGAGCCTCCTCAAGCCCGAGAACAAGGCCAAACTCGCTTCGATTCTCACCTACCACGTCGTACCCGGCGCGGTCGGCTCCGACAAGGTCGTGAAGATGACCTCGGCCAAGACCGTCCAGGGGCAGTCCGTCAAGATCTCGGTGACCGGCGGAACTGTGATGGTCGACAACGCGAAGGTCGTGAAGACAGACATCATGGCCACGAACGGCATCATTCACGTGATCGACAGCGTCCTCCTCCCGCAGTAAGAGTCGACTTCGGCATCGGTGAGGGCTCGGCAACGAGCTCTCACCAAGCTCCATCGGAGAAGCAGCATGAACAACCGATTCCGGGCCCGCAATCTCTTCCTCCTTGCCGCGGGATTCTCCTTCCTGCTCTCCGTCGGCCTGTGGTTCCTGGGCCAGAAAGAACAGGGAATCTTCGTCGGCCTCTGGGTTCCTTCGATACTGGCGCTCGGCGCGCTCATGCTCACCGCAAGGAGCGGCTCCCGTGCCTGATATCGGGATCTTCGTCCTGGGGGCGATCGTGACGGCGGTGACCGTGATCGCCTGCATTCTCGTCGGCCGCGCCGAAGCCGAGGACGAGCGCGTCCGGGGAAAAGAGGCACGACTTCCCAGAGAATCGATGGTGGCTCCGCAGTAATCGATGAGAAGCCCCGAAACCTCGCTCGAACCTGGAGGAGCACTGGTCATGGCCAAATCGAAGCAGAAGAAGCCGGCCGGAAACGCCGACATCATCCAGAACCTGTGCGTGGCCTACGGCATGGAAATCGAGACCATTCAGAACTACATCGCGAACTCGGTCCATCTCGACGGCGTACGTTCAGAGGTCATCAAGAAGGCGCTCGCCGCCGATGTTCCGTCCGAGCTCCTGCACGCGCAGCAGCTGGCCCAGCGCATCAAAACGATCGGCGGCCGGGTTCCCGGCTCCTTCGACAACCAGCAGAACCAGAAGTACCTGCAGCCCCCGAAGGACACGACCGACGTGGTCGCCGTCATCCGCGGTGTGATCGCTGCCGAAGAGGCAGCGATCGCTCAGTACAACAAGATCATCAGGATCTGCGACGGTCGCGACTTTGTCACGCAGGACCTCGTGATCGGAATCCTCGCGGGGGAGGAAGACCACCGCAGGGAGTTCCTCGGGTTCCTCCGGGAGTACGAGGATCGCTGACGGCGACGATCGCCCCGGCTGATCTCACGCTAGCGCGGGCGAACGCTGCTGAGCCCGCCGTCGATGCGGATGATCTGCCCGGTAATCCAGGACGCGGCCGGATCGACCAGCCAGGCGGCCGCGGTGGCGATGTCGAGCGGCGTGCCGATGCGGCCGAGTGGGTGCATGGCGATGGAGGCCTTGAGCGCGGCCTCGTTGCCGGTGAAGCGGGCGGCGAGCGGCGTGTCGGTCGGGCCCGGGGCAATGGCATTGACGCGGATGTTCTTGGCGGCGCAGGTGGCGGCGGCGCTGAACACGAGCCCGTCGATGCCGGCCTTTGCGGCGGCGAAGAGCGCGGCGACGTCTTCCTCGCGGGTCCCGTGGGCGATGAGAACGGGGACGCCGAGTTCGTCGCCAAGCTGGCGGAGGGCCGCTTCATTTCGGCCGGCCAGCACGGTGCGGTGACCACGTTCATGAAGCAGCCGGGCGGTGGCCTAACCGATGCCGCCGTTGGCGCCGAGAATGAGGACAGAGGATTGAGTTTGCATTCCTCGCACTGCAGCAGCGTGGGGCGGATGCAAGTGACGTAGAGAGCAGAAGGAAGGCCGGTTGAACAGTCTGCTCGGAGGCGAAGAGAAGAGGGCGGTCGCCGCTGGTGGCCGCCCTGACCGCCCGTACGCTACCGGCGGCCGAGGTCCGGGTGCCGCTGAAGTCTCTCGCCGGAGGAGCCGTCCTTGACAGTGTCTAAATCTGAACATAATCTCGCGCTCGTGAAGCGACCAGACGAAGCGGCCCTCCTGAGGGACCACGGGATCGCTCCGTCGGCCCACAGGGTGGCGGTCGCGCGGTACGTGCTTTCCGCCCGCGAGCACCCGACGGCTGACGAGATCTGGACCCGGGTGCGAGAGCGCTTTCCCCATCTCTCCCGGGCGACCGTCTACAACACCGTGAAACTCTTCGCGGAGAAGGGACTTCTCCGGCGACTCGTGCTCACCGAGGGGCGCGTCGTTTTCGACTCGAATACCGCCGATCACCACCACTTCATCGATGTGGAAACAGGCGAGATCCACGACGTTCCATGGGAAGCCGTCGAGATTCAAGGTCCCCCGAAGCTCGAGGGATATGACGTCCTGGAGTACCAAGTAGTCATGCGCGGCTCGAAGAAGCGTCGCCAGAAGGCGCAAGGAGGGAAGGTCATGCCGTCCAAGAAGCTCGGGAAGTGCGCGTTCATGGTGCTCGCGGTACTGCTCGCCGCGCTCCCGCTCGACGCGCAAGAGGGCAAGCCGCCCGACCACTACGCCCCCCAGGGCAGCGCCGGCGGCACGATGACTGGCAAGGCCATGACGAATGAGGATTGGTGGCCGAACCAGCTCGACCTGGCGATCCTCCGGCAGAACTCGCTGGAGAGCAGCCCGCTCGGAGCAGCGTTCGACTACGCCCCGGCGTTTCAGAAGCTCGATCTGGCGGCGGTGAAGAAGGACATCGAGAAGGTCATGACCACCTCGCAGGAGTGGTGGCCGGCGGACTGGGGCAACTACGGGCCGCTGTTCATCCGCATGGCGTGGCATAGCGCCGGCACGTACCGCGTGACCGATGGCCGCGGCGGCGCCTCCGACGGTACGCAGCGCTTCGCTCCGCTCAACAGCTGGCCCGACAACGCGAACCTCGACAAGGCGCGTCGTCTGCTGTGGCCGGTCAAGAAGAAGTACGGCCAGGCGCTCTCGTGGGCCGATCTGATGGTCCTCGCCGGCAACGTCGCTCTCGAGAACGCGGGCTTCAAGACCTTCGGCTTCGGCGGCGGTCGCGAAGACGTCTGGGAACCGCAGCAGGACATCTACTGGGGCTCGGAGGGCGAGTGGCTCGCCGACGCGCGTTACTCCGGCGATCGCCAGTTGGCCAATCCTCTTGCCGCCGTGCAGATGGGTCTCATCTACGTGAACCCCGAAGGACCCAACGGAAAACCCGATCCACTCGCCGCGGCGCGCGACATCCGAACGACCTTCGCGCGCATGGCGATGAATGACGAGGAGACCGTCGCGCTCATCGCAGGCGGCCACACCCTCGGCAAGGTCCATGGTGCGGGTCCAGCCAAGCATGTCGGCCCCGAGCCCGAGGCCGCTCCGATCGAAGAGCAGGGCCTGGGCTGGAAGAGCAGCTACGGCAGCGGTAAAGGTGCCGACACGATCACGAGCGGCCTTGAAGGCGCCTGGACGCGCACTCCGACCACGTGGTCGAACTCCTATCTCAACAACCTCTTCAACTTCGAGTGGGAGCTGACCAAGAGCCCCGCCGGGGCCTGGCAGTGGACGCCGAAGGACGGTCCGGAGATCGTCCCCGATGCGCACATTCCCAACAAGAAGAACAAGTTCATGATGCTCACGACCGACATCGCGCTGATCAAGGACCCG
This sequence comes from Acidobacteriota bacterium, assembly GCA_025456425.1. Classification (GTDB taxonomy): domain Bacteria; phylum Acidobacteriota; class Polarisedimenticolia; order J045; family J045; genus JALOKP01. Next base: position 46,919 of record JALOKP010000024.1, read on the forward strand.
GTCTACCGCGAGATCTCGCAGCGTTTCGCCAAGGATGCAAGCGCGTTGAACGACGCGTTCGCTCGTGCCTGGTACAAGCTCACGCATCGCGACATGGGCCCGCACGTCCGCCTGCTCGGTGCGGAAGTCGCGCCGCCGCAGCTCTGGCAGGACCCCGTTCCGCCCGTCGATCACCCGCTGATCGATGAAGGCGACATCGCGGCGCTGAAGCGCAGGCTTCTCGAGTCGGGCCTGTCGATCCAGGACCTGGTCAAGACGGCGTGGGCCTCGGCCTCGACCTACCGAGACAGCGACAAACGCGGCGGAGCCAACGGCGCCCGCATCCGCCTGGAGCCGCAGGTCAACTGGGAAGTCAACGAGCCCGAGAGGCTGAAGCCCGTCCTGGCGAAGCTGGCTCAGGTGCAGGCCGCATTCAACGGGGAGCAGAAGGGCGGCAAGAAGGTGTCGATGGCCGATCTGATCGTGCTCGGCGGCTCCGCCGCGATCGAGGCCGCCGCGAAGAAGGCGGGCTACAGCGTGACGGTTCCGTTCACGCCCGGCCGCACGGACGCGACGCCGGAGATGACCGACGAGGACTCGATCGGCTTCCTGCGCCCGTTGACCGATGGCTTCCGGAACTACGTCGGTAAGGAGCTCTTCCGCCGCCCCGAGGTGGAACTGGTCGACCGCGCCAACCAGCTCACCCTGACCGCGCCCGAGATGACGGTCCTCGTCGGCGGGATGCGCGCGCTCGGCGTGAACTACCAGGACAGCAAGCTGGGCCTTTTCGTCGCGAACACCGGCACCCTGACGAACGAGTGGTTCGTGAGCCTCCTCGACATGAGCACGGAATGGAAGAAGTCCGGTGAGAGCGACTATATCTACGCAGGCCATGACCGGAAGACGGGCGCACCGAAGTGGACCGCGTCATCAGTCGATCTGGTCTTCGGGTCGAATTCGCAGCTCCGCGCGCTGGCAGAGGTCTACGCGAGCGACGACGCCAAGCAGAAGTTCGTCGGTGATTTCGTGGCGGCATGGGCCAAGGTCATGAACCTCGACCGCTTCGAGCTGAAGGCTCCGGCCGCCGCGAAAGCCCTCACGGCTTCGAGGTGACTCAAAGAGCTTGACCGACCGACAAGAGCTGAACCCTGGCTCCTGGCGCTACACCCGCCACCGTCTCGCGACCGCGGTGCGCCGGTATGCGGCGGGGGATCGTGAAGGCATGCCGGCCCGGTCGGAGCCTGAGGGCGCGTCGTGGCTGGCTTCTCCGAGCGGATCGGGAGACACCGGCCCCGCCCGGGACGCGTTCCGCGGGCCACCGTTGACGGGTTGCGAGGGCACCACCGGGTGTCATAGGTCCCCTTGTTCGAGGACCGCTCCCGGGGCGGCGGGCGAGGTCCCCGCGGGGCTTCGGGTCGGTAGGGAGGAGATCAGATGGACACGATCCTGCCGGTCATGCAGGCCGTCATCGCGCTCGGCATCTTCAATGTCTGGCTGTTGCGGTTCGGGAAGCCAACGCAGTGGAGAGGGGGCACCGCCCGGACCCTCAAGGAGGAGTTCGCGGTCTACGGTCTCCCTCCCTGGTTCATGTGGGTCGTGGGCTTCCTGAAGCTCCTGTGCGCCACGCTGTTGATCGCGGGCATCTGGGTCCCCGCGCTGGCGAAACCGGCGGCGGCCGGCCTGGCGGTGTTGATGCTGGGCGCGGTGGTCATGCACTTCAAGGTGAAGGACCCGCTGATGCGGGCGCTTCCCGCGTTCACGATGCTGGTGCTCTGCGCGATCGTGCTTGTCGCGGAGCGAGCCGCGATCTAGGCGCCCCCAGGCCTCCCACGGCGTCCGTGGACCCGCGGAAGATCGCGTTTTCGACGCCGGCCGATCGGATCTGGCAGGTGCGGCCGGTCCCGGTGACGCTCGAGCCGGGGTAGGGGAAGGGCAGAGCCGGCCCCTACACGTCCTCGATCGCGACCTTCGCGACGTCGGCCTGGCCCAGGCCGATCCGCGCCCCCTCCGCGATCCACTTCGGGGTCCGCCCCTCGGCGGCAAGTGTCGGAAGCCCGACCTCCTGCCGGCGCGCTTCGAGCGTCTGCCAGGCGACCGCGTCGAGCGCGACCGGGTCGGTCGAAACCAGGAACCCGCCCCAGTTCCAGGTCCAGCGCGGGCTCAGCATCGGGCCGCCGTGGCACTGCGCGGTCAGGCCGTCGACGATCGTCAGCCGCAGCCTGTCACGGATCAGCGGGTACGCGGCGAGGTGCGCGATGAAGGGGTGGCAGCCGTCGTCGTGGCACTGCTGCGGGTTGTGGATCACCCCGTACCAGTTCTTCATTCCGACGGCGACGCCCGCCTCGCCGCCGTCCTTCAGCACGCCGACGTTGATCAGCGCGGTCATCTCGTCCGCCAGGATCCGGGTGAAGCGCGACGAGCTGGGGCCCCAGTCGCGCCGCCAGAAGGTGTAGTCGCCGTCGGCGCCGATCACGCGCACGCCGCCGCCGCCGTGGTTCGGCGGGAATCCGGCCCGGAGCAGCTCGCGCTCGTCGCGCTCGAAGATCACGACCTGGCGGGCCGGCACGCCGGCCGCCTGGAGCCAGCGCGTGATCCGCGAGACGACCTCGGGCCGCGCCGACATCGCCCGCCCGGCGAGCGCGTTGATCTTGATCCCGACCACGTCGCGCGGGCCGAAGAGCCGGCGGAAGCCGTCGACGGCCGACGCCTCGCCGGCCGCGCGGGCGACCGCGCTGCCGAGCGCGTCGTCCAGCAGCGCGGGGTCGGCCGGGCCGCCGCCGGCGGGCAGGATTCCCGGGCGCCGGCTGCGGTAGACGACCGCCGGGGAGGGTGCCGACTTCGGCCCCGGGAGCGGTCCGGGCACGGCATCGGAGGGGCCGGGCGCCGTCCCGTCGCCGGCGCCGCCGTTCCCGCAGCCCGTGAGCGAGAGGCCCGCGACCGGCGCGGCAGCCGCGCCGAGGAGCAGCGTTGCGGTGATGCGACGCCGTGTCCTGTCCATCGGGAGGGCGCTCCGTCAACGGACTCGACGCCCCCAGCATACGCTCCCCGCCGACTGGCCGCGGGCCCCGGTCCGGGCTAGCATCGCCGGCTCCCGCGCCGGGTCCGCCCCGGCCTCACGGACAACCGAGGACCCTCCATGCCGGCCCCGCTCCGCAACGTCGCGATCATCGCCCACGTCGACCACGGCAAGACCACGCTGGTCGACGCCCTGCTCTGGCAGAGCGGCGTCTTCCGCGCCAACCAGGACGTGCGCGTGCGCGTCACGAGCAGTACAAGATCAACATCGTCGACACCCCGGGCCACAGCGACTTCGGCGGCGAGGTCGAGCGGGCGCTGGTCATGGTCGACGGCGCGATGCTGCTGGTCGACGCGGCGGAGGGCCCGCTGCCGCAGACGCGCTACGTGCTGCGCAAGGCGCTGGAAGCGAAGCTGCCGCTGGTCGTCGTGATCAACAAGATCGACCGCCAGGACGCGCGGCCGAAGGACGTCCTGAACGAGGTCTACGACCTGTTCATCGACCTCGACGCGACGGAAGAGCAGCTGGAGTTCCCGGTGCTCTACACCGACGCCCGGAAGGGGATCTGCCGCACCGACCCGGACGGTCCGGACGACACCCTGCGACCGCTGTTCGAGGCGCTGGTCCAGCGGATTCCGCCGCCGGGCGGGGACTCGACGGCGCCACTGCAGTTGCTGATCGCCAATCTCGACTACAGCGACTACCTGGGGCGCCTGGGGATCGGCCGGATCTTCCAGGGCGAGGCGAAGGTCGGCGAGCAGGTCGCGATCGCGCGGCAGGGCGGGGCACTCGTGACCGCGAAGGTGACCAAGTTGTACACCTTCGATGGGCTGGAGCGGGTCGATACCGAGCTGGCGCCCTGCGGGGAGGTCGTCGCTCTGGCCGGGATCGAGGGGATCACGATCGGCGACACGGTGACCTCGGCGGTCGACCCGCGCCCGCTGCCGCGGCTGCACATCGACGAGCCGACGCTGTCGATGGTCTTCTCGATCAACAACTCCGTCTTCGCCGGCAAGGAAGGGCGCTGGGTCACCTCGCGCGCGATCAAGGACCGGCTGGAGAAGGAGCTGCTGACCAACGTCTCGATCCGCGTGGACACCACCGAGTCGACCGACTCGTTCAGCGTGCTCGGCCGCGGCGAGCTGCAGCTGGCGATCCTGATCGAGACGATGCGGCGCGAGGGGTTCGAGCTGACGGTCGGGAACCCCGAGGTGATTACCAAGCTGGTGGACGGGAAGCGGGTCGAGCCGATGGAGCTGTTCGTGATCGACCTGCCCGAGGCCTACATGGGCGTGGCGATGGAGAAGCTCGCGCTGCGCAAGGGGAAGCTGACCAAGATGGTCAACCACGGCTCGGGCCGCGTGCGGCTGGAGTTCCACGTCCCGACGCGGGGCCTCCTGGGGATCCGCTCCGAGATGCTGACCGACACCCGCGGTACGGCGGTGATGAACCGGATCCTCGAGGGTCACATCGCCTGGCAGGGAGAGATCCTGCGCCGCCAGACCGGGGTGCTGGTCGCCGACCGCTCGGGCGAAACGACCGCCTACGCGCTGTCCAACCTCGAGGATCGGGGCGAGATGTTCGTCGGTCCCGGAACGGCGGTCTACGAGGGGATGATTGTCGGCGAGAACGCCCGCTCCGAGGACATGGACATCAACGTCACCAAGCAGAAGAAGCTGACGAACATGCGGGCCTCGTCGGCCGACGAGGGGATCCGGCTGACGCCGCACCGCGTGCTGAACCTGGAGCAGGCGCTGGAGTTCATCAACCCCGACGAGATGGTCGAGGTCACGCCCAAGTCGATCCGCCTGCGCAAGCGGATCCTGCCGGCGACGCAGCGCGCGATGAAGCGGGCGGCGGCGCGCGGGTCAGTCGGCTGCGGGGAGGCGCGTGCTTCGCCAGCGCTCGAACGACGCATCCGACTCGGCCGAGCGGCGCCCGGCGAGCAGCCCTTCGACGCTCAGGTCTTCGTCCAGGTCGGGCCAGTGGATTCCGGTCCCTTCCGCGATCAGCAGGCAGTTCGACCGCTCGGCCGGCGTGCCGTGAGCGAGTCGCGGATACCACGTGAGCGGAACGGAGAGCGTTCGGCCATCGGAGAGGTCGACCACCACGGCATCGCGGGTCACCCGGACGGCGACGGCCGTTACGGCGCGATCAGCGTCGGAAATGCTCATCCCACCTCCGGCGGAGGTCCGCTGCCCGGACCAGGACGAGCCTGCGCACCCTCGCGAGCTCGTGGGCCGGGAACCCCCGGCTCCACGCCAGGCCGACCGGGCTCAGCCAGAACTTCGCTCTCGCGCCATCCCGCTCCACGTGAACGTGCGGTGGCTCGTGCCCCTCATCGCTGAAGAAGTATAGGCGGTACGGGCCGCAACGAGAAACTGTCGGCATGAGCCGACTGTACCGAACGCCCGAGGATGAAGCTCTCCCGCGACGAGCCGACTGTTCCCGATGCGGGAGCCCGTGGCGGTCCGATGGGCGATGCGTGCGCGCGGAGGGCGGTCCCTCGCCCTCCCGCGCGCGGATCGGACGCAGGGCCGGGCTACTGGCCCTTGGCCATCGCCTGCATGACCTTCTTCATGTACTGCTCGCGCTGCTGCGGCGTCAGCACCTGGAAGATCTGGTTGCGCAGCTCCATCCGGTTGACCATCCGGGCCTGGATCGCCGAGCTGGCGGCCTTGGTCAGCTGGTCGGCCTTGACGCGGTCGAACGACGCGCCGGAGATCAGCTGCTTGGCGAGTTCCTTGTCCTTCAGCAGGACGTCGCCGGGGGTGGGGAGTGCCTGCTGCTTCTCCTTGAAGGCGGCCACGAGCTTCTCGACCTTCGCGTGCTGGTCGGGCGTCAGGCCGAGCTGGGAAAGCACCGAGTCGACCGGGTCCTGGGCATCCGCACCGCCCTTCGCCTCCTGGGCGAGCGCGCACAGGGGCAGGCAGAAGAGAACGCCAATCAGGGCAATGCGGGCGGCGAAGCGGGTCATGAATCGTCCTCCTGCGGGGTATTCTGCACCAACTGGGACGGCGGCGCCCGCAGCTCCCCCTTCCGCACCTTCCCCATCGCGTTGCGCGGCAGCTCGTCGAGGAAGACCACCCGCCGCGGGACCTTGAAGTGCGCGATCCGCTCGCGCGATCACCCCGGCGGCGTCGAGCGCCAGCTCGACCTCCTTCGGGTAGACGTCGCAGCCGCCCGTTATCACCAGTTCCCAGGCGCGGCCGGCCAGGGGCGGGCGGCCTCGACGGGCTGGGAACCGCAGCTTACCAGGAGCGGTGCGGAACAGGAGCGACCGGTCTGCGTGGCCGGCAGCAGGGCGCGGGGGAGAACTCTTGCGCCCTAGGCCGCCCGATCCTCCTGGCCGGCTGAGAGTTGCGCGGGCGGGACCGCCCTCCCTGCAGCCTCCGTCGGAATCGTGTATTGACAACCGACTTCGGTCAGCGTACACCCCCTCTGTTCTCGCTGCGGCGCTGCGACCCTCCCGCACGCTGAGAAACGTAAAGGCCGGCCCTGTTTCTCGGCGCCACGGAGTCACAAGGCGGAACGTGCGACCCGACTCGTTCCGATGTCCGGAGCCGCCCCAGCGAACAAAGAGGGGGTGGGGTCGATGAAGACGTCAAAGCGGTCACCCGATCCGAAGTGCCCGGCAAAGTCTCTCTCGCTCTTGATCTTGCCGACAATGATCCTCGCGGTGGTCACCTCAATCTCGCCAATCCGGGGCCAGTGTCTTCTGAACGACCCGATCCCCAGCCCGCTCGCCGAGAACGACCCAAGCTACGCGGAGCTGTGCGGTCTCGGCTGGTCGGGGGGCCACTCGGTCCTCCCGTGCCCGATCGTCGATCCGGGTCCGACTGTGGAGGCTGGCATGACAACCTCCCACGGTGCCACCGTCAACATCACCACGCCGAGCTACTCCAGCCGTTACGCCGCAGTGTGGTGGGAGGTCGTCGACTCCGGTTACACCCTGACGTTCCGCGAAAGAACGGTGCAGGACAAGCCCCCGACCGGCTACCCATCGGCCACGATGGTGCGCTACGGCGTCACGGCTCTGCTCCCGAACAGCACCTACTACGTCCGTTCCGCCGTCGAGGTCCCGAGCGGCAAGAAGAGCTGTTGGTCGGCTTGGGCGACGATCCAGACCACGTCGGTTTCGGCCAGTGGTCCCTCGTTGCCTTCGGAGCTGTACGTCAAGTACGAGGACGACTTCAAGCGCCCCGCCACCGACCCGCAGCACGCCCAGACGGGCAACCCGGTGGGCAACGGCATCGGTCCGCAGAATGTCTACTATACCAGCGACGTCACAAACGCGGGCCAGACACTGCAGATCGACTCGTCCGGAACCCAGGCGCGAGCCAAGCCGAGCTCCGCCTTCTACTTCCTCCCGCGGTGGGACGAAGACGATCACTCACTCACGCAGATCAAGGTCCGCGTTCACATGGATGCGGGCGGCCCAGGCTTTGCGTACAACTTGCAGACGCAGGTTCGGATCGGCGAACCGAATCCAACGACGGGCGTACAACAGTCCTATGCCATCAAGCTGGTGAAGGGGGCGCGCGGCTGCACAAACGCCACGTTGCTGCTGTTCCGGCTGCCAGACGAGTACGTCGACGCGAAGTGCGAGACGATCGGGGGCCAGGAGATCATCGACCCGGATATCGGGGGGGCCTTCTGCACGGCTGCGCCGCCGCTCGATGAAGGTGACAGCACCCGCCCTGGGTACAGCAAGCCGGTGTGGCTACGGGGAGAGGTCTACAACGACCTGTACGGAATTCCGGTCATCCGTGGCCAGGCCTACTGGTACGACTCCTCAGGGAACTTGCAGTCGTGCACCGCCATCGCGCCCACCCGAACCGACACGGGTGACCCGGGCAACATGGCCGATATTCACGGTCGCTGGGGCGCCGGCTTCCACGAGAAGACGTACGTCATCGACGAGATCATCGGCGCCGACGGCCTCGCGCCGTGATCCGGAGCAGGTCGATGTCGACGATTCGTTCGTTCGTGCTGGGTTCGACCGCCACCGCCGCGCTCGTCGCGGCGGTGGCGACTGTGTCGACTGCGAGATCTGCGACAATTGTCGACCTTGCTGAGGCCGGAGGAACCGCGGCTTTCATCGGCAATCAACTCGGAGATGGGACCGGCATTCGAGCCTCACACTGCGATTTCAACGGCGACGGAATTGATGATCTCCTGGTCGGCGCGGACGAGGCCAACGGCCTGACAGGACTCAAGAACAACTGCGGCGAAGCGTACGTCGTACTCGGCGAGCGACGCCGTTGGGCGGGAAGCTCGGGGATCGTGCAAAGCGCCGACGTACGGGTCGTCGGCCAGCAATCGACCGACGACCTTGGCGCCGCCGTGTCCTGCGGCGATCTCAATCACGACGGGTTCGACGACTTGGTGTTGTGCGCGCCATACGCCGACCGCGATCGGGATGGAACGATCACTACCGGGCAGGTGCACATCGTGTTCGGCAGCGAGTCTCCCCCACCTGTGATCGATCTCGTGACGAGTCCCGGAACCGTGATCCGAGGAGCGGTGTGGGGCGGGAGTTTGTGCGAGAATCCGGTGGTCGCCGATTTCGACGGGGACGGCCGCATGGACCTCGTTGTCAATGACGACCATGCGTTGGGACCGGGGAATTCGCGGCCCGGCAAGGTCTACATGTTCTTCAATCGCGCGGTCTGGCCAGCGGAGATCGACCTCCGACAACAGTCCGCTGACGTGACGATCATCGGTTCCGAGGCGGACAACTTCGCCAGCAGAACAGTTGCCGCTGGAGATTGGAATGGCGACGGGATGGCGGAGCTGCTGATCCTGGCGCGACTCGGCGACGGCAAGAACGACACCAAATCGAACTCAGGCGATACGTACGTGGTTCGCGGACGGGCCCTGTGGCCCGAGACGCTCGACTACAGCAGTACGCTGGCTGAGACGATGATCTGGGGGCCAGACCCGGACGACCAGGCGGGAAGCGTCAGCGGGATCTGTCTTGGCGATGTGAACCAAGACGGCAGTACCGACCTCATGGTAGGAATTTGGTTGTCGAAGAGCAAGCAGAATCTCAGGAACCTCGCGGGGGAGGTTCGCTACGTCACGAACCACTCCAATCTGCCAGCCGAGATCGACTTGGCCACGGCGGCGTCCTCGATCGTCTGGGGCGGTACGGTCTCCGACCAAGCTGGAGTATTCACGCTTTGCGGCGATGTGAACGGAGATGGGAGCCTGGACGTTGTCTTCTCCGCTGGATATGGGGATGGCTTGCAGGAGCTACGGCCTGACGCAGGAGAGATCTCTGTCGTTCACGGAAAGCCCAGCCTGAACGCCAGGCTGGATCTCCAAGCTCTCGAACAGGACGTGCTCATCGTCGGTCCAGTTCCTCAAGGGGTTGCGAATGCAATGACACTCGCGGACTTGAACGACGACGGTGTGCTCGAGCTGCTCGTGTCATTCAACGTCGACTCGGATACGGTGCTGCCAGAGGTCAGACTCGTCTCGCCTTACGACCTCGACGGCGACGGGCTTCTCCAGCTTGCCGACAACTGCCCGCTCATCGCCAACGCGGATCAGCGTGACGGCGACAGCGATGGCCGCGGCGACGCGTGCGCGAACGACTGGGACGGTGATTCTCAGCCGGACGGCAGCGACTGTGCCCCCTCCGACCGAACGGAAGGGCGTCCTGCGGCGATCGGCCCGGTTCTGCTGACCCACGATCGTCAGCGTGGGATCACGCAGATGACGTGGCCCTTGCCGAGCAGCGCCGATCGCTTCGATATCAGCCGCGGGGTCGTCTCCGAGCTTGCCGCCGGTTCGTTCGGGCAGTGCGAGACCTCACGAGATCCCGATCCCACCGACGGGGTGTTTCTCGATAGCGAGTCTCCCGCGCTCGGGGGCTCGTTCTTCTACCTGGTACGGGGGGTCGACGACGGGTGCGGCGGTCCGGGAACGTGGGGTGTCGATTCCGAGGGAATCGAACGCGTCAATTACGATCCGGCTGCCTGTCCTTGAGATCCGCACGACGAGGGCGGCGTCCCGGAGTGAAGGCCGACCGCAGCTCCCCCTTCCGCACCTTCCCCATCGCGTTGCGCGGCAGCTCGTCGAGGAAGACCACCCGCCGCGGGACCTTGAAGTGCGCGATCCGCTCGCGGCCTCGCCCAGGTCGGGATCCGGGATCCCGTAGACGGCTGACTCGGCCACGCCCGGCAGCGCGTCTATCGCCAGCTCGACCTCCTTCGGGTAGACGTTGTAGCCGCCGGTGATCACCAGCTCCTTCGCGCGGCCGACGATCGCGAGGTAGCCGTCCTCGCTCCACTGCCCCAGGTCGCCGGTGCGGAACCAGCCGTCGGGGGTGAAGTCCTCGGCCGCGCGCTCGGGCCGCCGCCAGTAGCCCGCGAAAACGTTGGGGCCGCGCACCTCGATCCCGCCGGGCCGGCCCGGGCCCAGCGGCCGGCCGGCCGCGTCCACGACCCGCACCTCGACCCCGGGCAGCGGGAAGCCGACCGTGCCGGCCCGCCGCTCCCCGTCCAGCGGGTTGGAGGCGATCATCCCGGCCTCCGACATCCCGTAGCGCTCGAGGATCGCGACGCCGGTTCCCGCCCGCCAGGCGGCGAAGGTCTCGGGGTGGAGCGGCGCGGAGCCGGAGACGAACAGGCGCACCCCGCGCACCGCGTCGGCAGTGAGCCCCGGTTCCGCCAGCAGCCGGGCGTAGAAGGTCGGCACCCCCATGAGCAGCGTCGCGCGCGGTAGCGCCGCCAGCACCGCGGCGGGATCGAAGCGCCGCTGGAACAGGATCCGGGCCCCGACCAGCAGCAGCGGGTGGATCCCGACGAACAGCCCGTGGACGTGGAAGATCGGCAGCGCGTGCAGCAGCACGTCGCCGGGGCCGACCCGCCAGGCCTCGGCCAGCGCGGCGGCGTTGGAGGTGAGGTTGCCGTGCGTGACCATCGCCCCCTTGGGGCGGCCCGTGGTGCCCGAGGTGTAGACGATCACGGCCAGGTCGTCGTCGCCGGCCGGGGCGTCGTCGAAGCGCCCGGGCGCCCCCCGGGCCGCGTCCGCCAGCGAGCCCTCTCCCTCGGCGTCGAGCGTGAAGACGTGCGGCGGGTTCCCGGGCGCCGCCGCCGCGGCCAGCTCCTCGACGACCCCGCGCAGCGCGGGCCGGCAGACCACCGCCCGCGGCTCGGCGTCGCGCAGGAAGAACTCCAGCTCGTCGCGCTGGTAGGCGGTGTTGAGCGGCAGGAAGGCGAGGCCGGCGCGCAGGCAGCCGAGGTAGAGGAAGAGCGCCTGCGGCGACTTGTCGACCTGCGCCGCGACGCGGTCGCCCGGGGCCAGGCCCAGCCCCGTGAGCAGCGCGGCGACCCGGGCCGTCTCACGTTCGAGGTTGCCGTAGGTGAAGGTCGCGCCGCCGTCCCATTCCAGGAAGGTCCGGTCGAGCGCGGAGGCGAAACCCCGGAACAAGAAGCGGTAGGCGTTCATGGATATCCCGGTGTGGTCGGCTGGAGAGAGGACGCCCGTCGCAGGGGCGTTCCTTCGGGGAAGGGCGATACGGAATCCCTGATCTTCACGCGGGTATTCTCGCGCGGAATCGGGCTGGGGGCGGAGGCTGACGCCGTGCAACAGCCGGCGGCCGGATGCGGACGCCGCGCGGGGGCGGGCCGGCCTGAGACGCGGTGTCCATCGCCACAATCGCGTCCGCACCCTCTTGACGGCTCGCGAGGCTCGGAATGGCAGGCGAACACGCGGTCGAGCGCATGCCTGCGCTTGTCGGCGACGGTCCTGCCCAGCGGCTGAATGCGGTGGCGGCGGTGCGCCTTCCTGCGAGGGCAGACGCGCTCCACGACGAGACCGCGTCCATGGAATCGTCGGGCGGAAGTGTCAGGCGGCGCGACGCCAAGCGTAACGATGATGAAGCCCGCCGAGGCGAGGGAGAGCGATGACCTCGGCGGCGGGATGCGGCTTTGGCTCCACGACGAGCACTGCGGACGCGTCCTTCTTCAGGGACAAGTGCATCCGGTCGTCGAGGTAGTACGAAGCGACGCCGGCCAGAAGGCGCTGCGGGTGATTCTCGTGGAGGACGATGACGTGGTCCTGAAGCTCGCGGCATGCGGTGCTGACGAACCTCCCGGCGACTCCGTTCTGCCAGGGACTGCGATCCGCAGCTCGCGCCGCGCGTGGTGGACGACGAAGAAGACGTAGAGCACGCGGAACGTGGCGGTGGGGACGGTGAAGAAGTCGACCGCGGCGATGACCTCGCGGCGGTTGGCGAGAACGGTGCGCCATCGTTGCCGTTCGTCGGGATGGGCCGAGCGCCGGGGCATGAGGCGCGAAACCGTGCGCTCGGAGACCTCAAGGCCGAACTTCTGGACCTCGCCGTGGATGCGCGGCGCACGCCACGTCGGATTCTCGGCGGCCATCCGGCGAACGAGGGCCCGGATCTCGGCCGTTGCGCTCGGTTGTCCAGCGCGGGGTACAGGATCAGGTCGCCCCGGCGGGCGAAGATCGCGAGGAGAACCCGGGTGACGGCCAGAGCGTGGTTGAGCATCCACGCGCGATGACGGCGGTCGGGACGGAGGGCAAACGGGCTCGTCCGCGGGCGCTTCGAGTATCCAGCACAGGAGCGCAACTCGTTGAAGAGCAAGGCGGACGGCGATATGGCGAGGCACACGCAATACCCGGGATCAACTTGACATCAGCCGTCCGTCCAATTAGTATCATTACTGATGAAAAGTGGTACTACTCGACAGAACCGCCGCCGCGACGGAATCCGCGCCCCCTCCGGACGCTTCGTGCTGCGCATCGACCCTGCCCTTCACGCCGCTCTCCGGCGCGCCGCCGCCGCTTCCGGCTCCTCCCTCAACGAGTTCTGCGCGCGCAAGTTGGCTCAACCGGCCGGGGTGGTCGCGGAGGACGAGGGCCTGCAGGCGGTGGTCGGGCGTTGCGGGGAGCTCTTTCAGCGGGCCCTGGTGGGAGTTCTCGTGCACGGATCGTGGGCCCGCGGGGAAGAGCAGGACGGGTCCGATGTCGATGTGTTGGTAGTGGTCGAGGAGAGTGTCTCCATCGACCGCGACCTCTACCGCCGATGGGACGCGTATGGGGCGCTGGCGATCGAAGACCACGAGGTCGAGGTGCACTTTGCCCGCCTGCCCTCCGGCGAGGAGGAGGTGACCCCTCTCTGGGCAGAGATCGCCCTCGACGGGATCGTCGTGGTCGAGCGGGATCGCGCCGTTTCGCGCCTGCTCGCCAGGATCCGCAGCCGCATCGCCTCGGGCCGGCTGGTGCGCCGGATCGTTCACGGGCAGCCCTACTGGACGGAGGTCGCCTGACCATGCACAACCCAGAACTCGCCCGCGATTACATCGCCCGGGCCGAACTCCGGCTCCGCGCCGTGGACACCTTGTTCGACGGCGGGGGCTGGGCGGATGTCGTCCGTGAGTCCCAGGAGGTCGTCGAGTTGGCTCTGAAAGGGCTGCTGCGCGCAAGCGGCATCGAGGCCCCGCGCCTTCACGACGTGTCCGAAGTCCTGCTGCTGGAGCGGGACCGCCTCCCGAAACTCGTCGCCCACGACGTCGAGCGCCTCGCGGAGGTTTCGAAGGAACTCAGGCGGGACCGTGAACTCGCTTTTTACGGTGCCGAGGACCTTACCCCCTCGACCTTCTACGCGCGCACCGACGCCCTCCGGGCCCGCGACGGCGCCCGGTGGGTCGTCGGGCGCGTGGTGGCAGCTTCGCGGGAATGATGTCGTCGTACCTCGAACACGCTGCGGAGGAGGCCGGCGAACGCGAGCTGAAGCATCATCGACCGGTGCGAGCGGGTCGCCACTGGATGAGAAGAGCAGGCGCCCGCCCGGCGCAGCGGGGCCCGCCCCAGGACGAGCCGGTCCCGCCTGCGGCTGCTGTGCCCCCTTGCTGCGGGCCGGTGAAGTCGGCCACGAGCGCCGTGGACAGGTCCGCTGATCCGGTAGGCGCAAGTCCTGCCCCGGGAAAGGCAAGGCGGACGGAGTCTCGGCGAGGGACAAGCGCCCGGCCTCGCTTCGAGACGGCCGGCCGGCCCGACCGAGTACGAACAAAGGGCGAAGATATCGTCCGGCGTTCACGAGTTTCCCGGCGGGGTCGGCTGGTAGTATGACCCCCGTCGCAAGGGTCCTTTCCCCGCACACTCGAACGAGGTGTCCCATGTCCGGTCGCGAAGTGGTCATCGTGGGTGCCGCCAGGACGCCGATCGGCTCGTTCCTCGGTTCCCTCGCCGCCGTCCCCGCCCCGCGCCTGGGCGCCATCGCGATCAAGGCCGCGCTCGAGCGCGCCGGCGTGGCCCCCGCCGAGGTCGACGAAGTGATCCTGGGGAACGTGCTGCAGGCCGGCGTGGGGCAGGCCCCCGCGCGGCAGGCCGCGCTGTTCGCGGGCCTGCCCGAGGCCACGCCGTGCTGGACGATGCACAAGGTCTGCGGCTCCGGCCTCAAGGCCGTGATCAGCGGCGCGCAGGCGATCGCGCTGGGCGACGCCGAAGTCGTCGTCGCCGGCGGGATGGAGTCGATGTCGAACGCGCCGCACTACCTGCGCACCGGGCGCGGCGGCACCAAGATGGGCCCGATCACGCTGGTCGACGGGATGGTCCTCGACGGCCTGACCGACGCCTACGACGGGCGGCACATGGGCGAGTGGGCCGAGGACACCGCCACCGCGCGCGGCATCACGCGCGAGATGCAGGACGCCTTCGCGCTGGAGTCGACGCGGCGCGCGATCGAGGCCCAGAAGAACGGCCTGTTCGCCGCTGAGATCGTGCCGGTCGAGATCGAGGGGAGGAAGGGCGAAAAGACGGTCGTGACCGAGGACGAGGGGCCGAAGGCCGCCAAGCCGGACAAGGTCCCGACGCTCAAGCCGGTCTTCAGGAAGGACGGCACGATCACGGCCGCCAACGCCTCGAGCATCAACGACGGCGCGGCGGCGCTGGTGCTGATGAGCGCCGAGCGGGCCCAGGCCGAAGGGAAGACCGTGCTGGCGACGATCACCGCCTGGGGCGGTGCGGCGCGCAAGCCGGGCGAGTTCACGATCGCCCCCGCCGACGCGATCCACCGGGCGCTGGAGCGCGCCCAGCTGCAGGTCGGCGACGTCGACCTGTGGGAGATCAACGAGGCGTTCTCGGTCGTCTCGATCGCCAACAACCAGCTGCTGGGACTGGATGGCAGCAACGTCAACGTCCGCGGCGGCGCGGTGACGCTGGGCCACCCGATCGGCGCCAGCGGCGCCCGGATCCTGGTGACGCTGCTCTACGCGATGAAGGACCTGGGGAAGAAGCACGGCGTCGCGTCGCTCTGCATCGGCGGCGGCGAGGCCGTGGCGATGGTCGTCGAGCGCTGAAGTCGGCCGACGCGGCCATCGCTGACGTGAAGGACGGCGCGACGCTGGTCGTGGGCGGCTTCGGGTTGTGCGGCAACCCCGAGAACCTGATTGCCGCGCTGCACCGCAAGGGCGTGAAACAGTTGACGATCGTCTCCAACAACTGCGGGACGACCGACCAGGGGTTGGGGATCCTGCTCGCCGCGCACCAGGTCCGCAAGATGGTCTCGAGCTACGTCGGTGAGAACAAGATCTTCGAGCAGCAGTACCTGTCGGGCGAGCTGGAGGTCGAGCTGGTCCCGCAGGGGACGCTGGCCGAGCGCTGCCGCGCCGGGGCCGCCAGGTCGCCAAGGGGAAGGAGACGCGCACGCTCGGCGGGCGCGACTACCTGCTGGAGCTGCCGATCCGCGGCGACTTCGCGCTGATCAAGGCCTGGAAGGCCGACGCCCTGGGGAACCTGGTCTTCCGCCGCACCGCGCGCAACTTCAACGGCTGCATGGCCGGGGCGGCGCCGGTCACGATCGCCGAGGTCGAGGAGATCGTGCCGGTCGGCGCGCTCGACCCCGACGCGATCCACGTGCCGTCGATCTACGTCCAGCGCCTGGTCCTGGGTAAGGACTACGTGAAGCCCATCGAGCGCCGCACCACGCGGCCGAGGTCGTGAGATGCCGTTGACGCGCGAGCAGATCGCCCAGCGCGCGGCCCAGGAGCTGCGCGACGGGTTCTACGTCAACCTCGGGATCGGGATGCCGACGCTGGTCGCCAACTACGTCCCGCCCGGCGTCGAAGTCGTGCTGCAGTCCGAGAACGGGATGCTGGGGCTCGGCCCCTACCCGTACGAGGACCAGGTCGACCCCGACCTGATCAACGCCGGCAAGGAGACCGTG
>JALOKP010000225.1 GCA_025456425.1 Acidobacteriota bacterium
CGTCTCGGTCAAGGTGCCGTCGCCGCAGTTCGAGGGGCAGACCAAGACCAAGCTGGGCAACAGCGAGGTCAAGGGGATCGTCGAGGCGATGGTCAACGATCGCCTCAACGCCTACCTCGAGGAGAACCCCCGCGCGTCCAAGGGGATCGTCGAGAAGGCGGTCCAGGCGGTTCGCGCCCGCGAGGCGGCGCGCAAGGCCAAGGAGCTGACGCGCCGCAAGGGGGTGCTCGATTCCGGCGCGCTCCCCGGCAAGCTGGCGGACTGCCAGAGCCGCGACCCGCAGGACTCGGAGCTGTTCCTGGTCGAGGGCGACTCGGCCGGCGGCTCGGCCAAGCAGGGGCGCGACCGCCGCTTCCAGGCGATCCTCCCGCTGCGCGGCAAGATCCTCAACGTCGAGAAAGCCCGCTTCGACAAGATGCTGGGGCACGAGGAGATCCGCACGATCATCACCGCGCTGGGCTGCGGGATCGGGCAGGACGACTTCGACGTCACGAAGCTGCGTTACCACAAGGTCATCCTGATGACCGACGCCGACGTCGACGGCAGCCACATCCGCACGCTGCTGCTCACCTTCTTCTTCCGGCAGATGAAGGAGCTGATCGACCGCGGGCACCTGTTCATCGCCCAGCCGCCGCTCTACAAGGTCAAGAAGGGGAAGCAGGAGCTCTACCTGCAGAACGACAAGGAGCTGGCGGCGTTCCTGGTCCGCAAGGCGGCCGAGGAGCGCAGCGTCCGCACGCCGGAAACGGGGCGGGAGTGGTCCGGCAACGGGCTGGTCAACCTGCTCGAGCAGTTGGTCGAGTTCCGGCGCTACCGCGAGGCGCTCGAGCGGCGCGGCTGGCCCGGCCAGGCGGTCGAGGCGCTGCTGGAGCACGGCTTCTCCAGGCGCGAGCACTTCGAGGACGAGCTGCGGCTGGAGGCGCTGGCCGAGCACCTGCGCGCACGCGGCCACGAGATCCTGTCGATCGAGCCCGATCCGGAGCACGGGCTGCGCGAGCTGCGCGCGGTGGCGCTGGAGCTGGGGCACCGCGAGTACGTGCTGTCGGACGAGGTCGTCCTGACCGGCGAGTTCCGCCAACTGCGCACGCTCTACCCGCACCTGAAGGACCTGACCGGGACGATCCAGATCGCCGCCGGCGCCTCGACGATCGTCACGACGCACCGCCGCGAGCTGCTCGACCTGCTGCTCGAGGCCGGCCGCAAGGGAGTCGTGATCCAGCGCTACAAGGGTCTCGGCGAGATGAACCCGAGCCAGCTCTGGGAGACGACGATGGACCCGGACCGGCGCTCGATGCTCCGCGTGTCGGCGCAGGACGCGACCGAAGCCGACGGCCTGTTCACGATCCTGATGGGTGACGCCGTCGAGCCACGGCGCGCGTTCATCGAAGAGAACGCACTCGAGGTCCGGAACCTCGACGTCTGATGACGGGGAACGCATGACGGAAGCGAACCAGGCGCCGCAGTTCACGGCGGTCAACATCCAGGACGAACTGAAGACCTCGTACCTGGACTACGCGATGTCGGTGATCATCGGGCGCGCCCTGCCCGACGTGCGCGACGGTCTCAAGCCGGTCCACCGCCGGGTGCTCTACGCGATGCAGCTGTCGGGCAACACGGCCGACAAGATCTACCGCAAGAGCGCCAAGACCGTCGGCGAGGTGATCGGCAAGTTCCACCCGCACGGCGACCAGGCGGTCTACGACACGATCGTCCGCATGGCGCAGGACTTCTCGCTGCGCTACCCGCTGATCGACGGACAGGGGAACTTCGGTTCGATCGACGGCGACCCGCCGGCGGCGATGCGGTACACCGAGATCCGCATGTCGCACCTGGCCTCGCTGATGCTCGAGGACATCGACAAGGAGACCGTCGACTTCGGGCCGAACTACGACAGCACGGAGGACGAGCCGCTGGTCCTGCCCTCCGCGATCCCGAACCTCCTGGCCAACGGCGCCGACGGGATCGCTGTCGGGATGGCGACGCGCATTCCGCCCCACAACCTGCGCGAGCTGATCGACGCCGCCGTGCACCTGATCGAGAACCCCGACTGCAGCGCCGCCGACCTGACCGAGTTCGTCCAGGGCCCGGACTTCCCGACCGCGGGCGAGATCTACGGCCGCGCCGGGATCCGGCAGGCCTACCTGACCGGCCGCGGCCGGATCCTGATGCGCGGCAAGATGGAGTTCGAGGAGGGCGCGAAGGGCTCGCGCGACCGGCTGGTGATCAGCGAGCTGCCCTACCAGGTCAACAAGTCGCAGCTGATCGAGGAGATCGCGCAACTGGTCCACGACAAGCGGATCGAGGGGATCGCCGACATCCGCGACGAGTCGGACCGCGACGGGATCCGCGTCGTGGTCGAGCTGCGCAAGGACGCGATCCCCAAGGTCGTGACCGCCAACCTGTTCAAGCAGACCAAGCTGCAGACGACCTTCGGCGCGATCTTCCTGGCGATCGTCTCCGGCCGGCCGCGCGTGCTGGACCTGAAGCAGATGCTGGTGCACTACGTGCGGCACCGGCGCGAGGTCGTGGTCCGGCGCACGCAGTACCTGCTGAAGCAGGCCGAGGCCCGGGCCCACATCCTGGAAGGGCTCAAGAAGGCGATCGACATCCTGGACGAGGTGATCGCGCTGATCCGGGCCGCCTCCGGGCCGCCCGAGGCCAAGCAGCAGCTGGTCGAGCGGTTCGAGTTCAGCGAGATCCAGGCCCAGGCGATCCTCGACATGCGGCTGCAGCGCCTGACGCAGCTCGAGCGCGACAAACTGATCGAGGAGCTGGCGGAACTGCTGGGGCTGATCGAGCGTTATCGCCAGATCCTGGGCTCGACCGCGCTGGTCGACCAGGTGGTGGTCGACGAGCTGAAGGCGATCCGCGAGAAGTACGGCGACGAACGGCGCACGGTGATCGTCGAGGACGAGGGCGAGATCGAGACCCTCGACATGATCCCCGACGAGAAGATCGTCGTGACCCTGTCGCACAAGGACTACGTCAAGCGCACGGCGCTGTCCGAGTACCGCACCCAGGGGCGCGGCGGGCAGGGGATCCGGCTGATGGAGGTCGGCGAAGAGGACTTCATCGAGCGGGTCCGGATCTGCTCGACACACGACCTGTCGCTGTGGTTCACCTCGGAGGGGCGCGTTCACATCCTGCCCGTGCACCACGTGCCGGAGTTCAGCCGCGCGGCGAAGGGCAAGGCGATCGTCAACCTGCTGGGACTCAAGCCGGGCGAGAAGATCCAGGGGCTGCTCGCGCTGCGCGACATGGACCAGCCGGGCCTCTACGTGATGACCGTCACCGAGCGCGGCGTGGTCAAGCGGACCGAGCTGTCGGCCTACGCCAACATCCGCAGCGGCGGGATCATCGCCCTGACGCTGGACGACACCTGGTGCGTGACGCCGACCACCTGTTCATCGCGACCCGCGACGGGATGGCGATCCGGTTCCCCGTGACCGACGTCCGGCCGATGGGCCGCACCGCGCGCGGCGTGCGCGGGATCGACCTGCGCGAAGGGGATGCCGTGGTCAGCGCACTGGTCCCCTCGCCGGGCGAGGACATCCTGACGGTGGCGCTGCACGGCTACGGCAAGCGGACCGAGCTGGGTGAGTATCGGGAGCAGGGCCGCGGCGGGCTGGGGCTGATCAACCTCAACGTCAGCGAGCGGACCGGGCCGGTCGTGGCCGCGCTGCCGGTGCTGCCCTCGGACGAGGTCGTCGTCGCGACGCGGCAGGGGATGGTCATCCGCACCCCGGTCGAGCAGGACGAGAACAACCGGATCAGCCGGCTCGGGCGCGCCACGCAGGGCGTGCGCGTGATCCGGCTCAAGGAAGACGACGAGGTCGTGTCGGTGACGCGGCACACCGCGGTCCAGGAAGACGCGCCGGGCGGCCCGGCGGACGAGCCCCCGGACGAACCGGAAGGAGAGATCGACGCATGAAGTTCTTCATCGATACCGCCGACGTCCGCGAGATCCGCGAGGCCGCTGCGCTGGGCGTGCTGGACGGGGTGACGACCAACCCGTCGCTGGTCGCCAAGACCGGCCGGAAGTTCCGCGAGGTGCTGGACGAGATCCTGTCGATCGTCGACGGCCCGGTCAGCGCCGAGGTCACCGCGACCGACTTCGACGGGATGGTGCGGGAGGCCCAGGAGCTGCACGCGATCCACAAGAACATCGTCGTCAAGATCCCGATCATCGAATCGGGGCTGAAGGCGGTGAAGTGGTGCACCGACCACGGGATCCCGACCAACGTCACGCTCTGCTTCCAGGCCAGCCAGGCGCTGCTCGCGGCCAAGGCCGGGGCCAGCTACATCAGCCCCTTCGTCGGCCGGCTGGACGACATCTCCGAGGACGGGATGGCGCTGATCGGGCAGATCCGCCAGATCTACGACAACTACGACT
>JALOKP010000120.1 GCA_025456425.1 Acidobacteriota bacterium
CGCGATGACCCCCAGCCTCGGGCCGGCCGGCAAGGTCGCCCACTTCTTCATCGACTCCAAGCTGACGCCGCTCCTGATCCTGGCGTCGCTGCTGCTGGGCGCCTTCGCAGTGCTGCTCACGCCGCGCGAGGAGGAGCCGCAGATCACGGTCCCGATGGTCGACATCTTCGTCGGCCTGCCGGGGTCCGCGCCGCAGGCGGTCGAGAGCCGCGTCACCGTCCCGCTCGAGAAGCGGATGTGGGAGATCCCGGGGGTCGAGTACGTCTACTCGGCCTCGATGCCCAGCGTGGCGATGGTCTCGGTCCGCTTCAAGGTCGGCCAGGACCAGGAGCGCAGCCTGGTCAAGGTCTACGACAAACTCGTCTCGGGCCTGGACCGGATGCCGCCCGGCGCGACGCCGCCGCTGGTCAAGACGCGCGCGATCGACGACGTGCCGGTCCTGGGGCTCACGCTGTGGAGCACACGCCCCGACCAGGACGGCTTCGCATTGCGCCGGCTGGCGGCCGAACTGGGGAAGGAGCTGTCGCGGCTCGACGACGTCAGCGAGATCAAGCTGATCGGCGGCCAGCGCCGGCAGGTGCGAGTCCAGCTCGACGCCGGCCGGATGGGCGCGATGAACGCCGACCCCGGGACGATCGTCCAGGCGCTGCAGTTCCAGAACGCCAGCGCGCCGGCCGGCGCGATCGAGCAGGGGAACCGCGAGATCAAGCTGGAGACCGGGGCCTTCCTGCGCAACCGCGAGGAGGTCGAGCGGCTGGTGATCGGCGCGCACCAGGGGAAGCCGGTCTATCTGCGCGACGTCGCGAGCGTGCTCGACGGGCCGGAAGAGCCGGCCGACTACGTCGCCTTCTTCCCGGGGCCGGCGGCTGCGACGCGCGGCATCGACGCGCCGGCCGGCCTCTACGACGCGGTCACGATCGCCGTCGCCAAGCGCAAGGGCTCGGACGCCTATCGCGTCACGGCCGCGGCGCTGGACAAGCTCAACGCGCTGAAGGGCACGCTGGTCCCGTCCGGGGTCGAGATCGCCGTCACCCGCAACTACGGCGACACCGCGCGCGAGAAGGTCGACGAGCTGGAACTGCACCTGCTGTTCACGATCGTGATCGTCACGATCTTCATCGCACTGTCACTGGGGTGGCGCGGCTCGCTGGTAGTCTTCATCTCCCTGCCGGTGACCTTCGCGCTGACGCTCTTCGTCTACTACGTCTTCGGCTACACGCTCAACCGCGTCACGCTGTTTGCGCTGATCTTCGTGACCGGGCTGGTGGTCGACGACTCGATCATCGTGGTCGAGAACGTCGCCCGGCACTTCGCGATGAAGAAGCTGCCGCCGCTCGAAGCCGCCGTCGGTGCGGTCTCCGAGGTCGGCAACCCGACGATCCTGGCGACCTTCACCGTGATCGCGGCCCTGTTGCCGATGGCCTTCGTCCGCGGCCTGATGGGGCCGTACATGGCGCCGATGCCGATCGGGGCCTCGCTGGCGATGCTGTTCTCGCTGGTCGTGGCGCTGACGATCGCCCCCTGGCTGGCCTACCGGCTGCTGCGCGGCGGGCACGCCCACGACGAGAGCTACGACGTCCGGAAGACGAAGATCTACGGACTCTACCGCCGGCTGCTGGTCCCGATGATGGAGCGGCCGCTGCTGCGCTGGGCCTTCCTGGGCGGCGTGGCGGTCCTGCTGCTGGCAGCGGTCGCGATGTTCCCGCTCAAGATGGTCGCCGTGAAGATGCTGCCGTTCGACAACAAGAGCGAGCTGCAGGTCGTGGTCGACATGCCGGAAGGGACGACGCTGGAGGAGACGGCCCGGGTGGCGCGCGAGATCGGGATCTCGCTGGGAACCGTTCCCGAGGTGACCGACATCGAGCTCTACGCCGGGACCTCGGCCCCGGTCAACTTCAACGGCCTGGTCCGGCACTACGACCTGCGGCGCGGCGCCAACGTCGCCGACCTGCAGGTGAACCTGGCACCCAAGCATGCGCGCGACGAGCAGAGCCACGACCTGGCGAAGCGGATCCGGCCGCAGGTCGAGGAGATCGCCAAGCGCAACAACGCGGCGGTCAAGATCCTCGAGGTCCCGCCCGGTCCCCCGGTTCTCTCGACGCTGGTGGCCGAGGTCTACGGCCCCGACGCCGCGGCCCGGCAGGAGACGGCCGAGCGGATCAAGGCGATCTTCGAGGCGACGCCGGACGTCGTCGACGTCGACTGGTGGGTCGAGGCCCCCCAGCCCAAGGACGTCTTCGAGGTCGACCGCGAGAAGGCGGCGCTGCACGGGGTGCCGGCCGCGATGGTCGCGCGGGCCCTGCGGGCGCTGGTCGCGGGCGAGGACGCGGGCCTCCTGCACCGCGACGCGGAGGTGGAGGCGGTCCCGATCCGGGTCGAGCTGCCGCGGGCCGAGCGCTCGTCGGCCGCGGCGCTCTCGGCGGTGAAGCTGGCCGCGATGAGCGGCGCGATGGTGCCGATGTCGGAGCTGGTGACGGTCCGCCGCACGGTCGAACCGGCCAGCCTGCACCGCAAGAACCTCAAGCCGGTGGTCTACGTCACGGCCGAGGTCTCCGGCCGCGAGGAGAGCCCGGTCTACGCGATCCTCAACATGGCGGACCAGATCGGGAAGCTCGAGCTGCCGGGCGGCGGGTTCGTGCAGCAGTACTACCGCGACGAGCCGAACTCGGAAGAGACGCCGGCGATGAAGTGGGACGGCGAGTGGCACATCACCTACGAGGTCTTCCGCGACCTGGGCTTCGCCTTCGCCGCCGTGCTGGTCCTGATCTACCTGCTGATCATCGGCTGGTTCCGGTCGTTCACGGTGCCGCTGATCATGATGGTCGCGATCCCGCTCGGGCTGATCGGCGTGATCCCGGGGCACTGGGCGCTGGGGGCCTTCTTCACCGCGACCTCGATGATCGGCTTCATCGCGCTGGCCGGGATCATGGTGCGGAACGGGATCCTGCTGATCGACTTCGTCGAGCTGGCGCTGGCCGAGGGCCGGACGCTGGGCGAGGCGCTGGTCGAGGCCGGCGCGGTCCGGACGCGGCCGATCGTGCTGACCGCCGGAGCCGTCGTGATGGGTGCGGTGGTCATCCTGTTCGACCCGATCTTCCAGGGGCTGGCGATCGCGCTGATGTTCGGCTCGCTGGCCTCGACCGTGCTGACCCTGATCGTGGTTCCGGTCCTCTACTACATGGTCGAGCGTCGCAAGTACAGGCAGCCGCTGCCTCCGGCGTGGGACGGCGAGCCGGCCGACGCGGTCGAGTCGTGAGGGGAACGCCGATGAAGCAGCTCACCGTCTACTGCAGCCCGGAGCTGGAGCACCAGGTCGTCGCCGCCTTCGACCGCCACGGGGCGGAGGGCTACCTGCGGATCCCGCGCGCGGTCGGCCACAAGTTCCTGGAGCCCGGGGCCCTGCCCCGGACGGTCTCCTTCGAGGCGGTCGTGCTGGTCGTCCCCGGGGCCTCCGAGGCAACAGTTGCGGCAGTCCTGCAGGAGCTGCAGGATGTCGCCGGGAAATGCGAGATTCAGCCGTGCCTGAGAGCGAGCGTCGTCGCCGTGGAGCGACTCGTCTGATGACCGATCTGCTGCTGTTCCTGGCGATCTTCGGCGGCTGGTTCGCGCTGCAGCGCTGGATCCTCCCCTGGATGGGGGTCTCCACCTGAATGGCCCAGGCCTGCGAGCTCCCCGGGCGGGAGCCGAAACCACCAGTCAAGAAACCGTAGGGGCCGGCCTCTGTGCCGGCCCGCCTCGCGCCGGCCTCTGTGCCGGCCCGCGTCAGCGGTCGAGGTGGGTCAGGTCGGCCAGGGTGTGCCATCGCACCGTGTCGCGCGCGCCCCTCGATCGGGGGGCCAACTGCACGAACAGCCGGCGCACGATCGTCGCATTGCGGGCATTCGGGTAGGCCGGGACCTTCGCCTCGATCTCGGCGGCGAGCGCCGCGGCGGACCGGACGGCTCCCCACTTGCACTCGCCGAGGTCCGTGACCCCGTCCTCCCGCAGGCCGACGACGTCGATCTGCGCCGTCCGGTCCCAGTACTCACCGACCTCGAACGGTGCCGTGACACCCTCGGCGCGGTAGATGGCGGGCAGCGCCTCGCGGCACAGCCGCTCGAAGCAGGAGCCGAAGTACGCGTCCAGCCCGGGCGCGATGAGGTTGGCGAAGGCCCGCTCGGGACCGGCCGCGGCGAGGTAGCTCGTGTTCGGGAAGACGAAGCGGAACCAGAAGCGAAGCAGGGGATCGTCGAGGTCGTAGCGCACCGCGCGCGGGTTCGGCCTGCTCCCGGTCAGCGGGTACCTGCGGCGGACGTACCCCAGTGCGATCAACTGCTGGAGGTAGTACTGCAGGGCGCGGTCCCCGACGGACGCTGCCGCCGCGATGTCGGTTGCGGCGCTGCGACCGGTGGCAATCGCGGTGAGCACGGCGTGATATGTCTCGACCTCCCGGAGTTCCTCGCGCAGGAGAAAGTCGGGCTCGCGGTGCAGGAGGCCGTACTCGTCGAGAACGACCCGGCGGATGTTCTGCTCGACCGAGAGCGAGGCCTCGAACGCCCGCAGGTAGAGCGGGACGCCCCCGCAGACGAAGTAGGCGCGGGCCCGCTCGGTGTCCGAGTAGCCGGGATGGAACGCGGCGGTCTCCGCGAAACGGAACGGCTGAAGCTGGATCTGGGCCGTGCGCCGGCCGAACAGCGGGCTCTCGCGGCCGAGGACCTCGCGCTCCATGAACCCGACGTACGAACCGCACAGAATCAGGAGAACGCGCCCGCTCTTCGACCAGCGCCGGTCCCACAGGCCCTGGATCACGGACGGGAGCTCAAGGCTCGCGCCGGCCATCCACTGGAACTCGTCGAGAGCGAGGATGAGCTTGCCGTCTCCGCGCCACCTCGAGAGCACCAGGTCGAGCGCCTCCTCCCAGCTCTCGGCAGGGTGCGTCGCGATCAGCGGCTCGTCGAGGGTCGCGGCGGCCTGGCGCAGGAACTCGCGCACCTGAAGCGAAGCGGGGGCCTGCTTGCCGACGGCATAGACGGCGGGCTTCCCCCGCAGGAACTGCAGGATCAGCTCGCTCTTGCCGATCCGGCGCCGGCCGTAGATCGGCACGAACGCCGAGCGGTCCTGCGCGAAGGCCTCTTCGAGGACCCCGAGTTCACGCCGCCGTCCGATGAACATGAGACCGGTCCCTCCGCAGCGAGAGACTAGATCTCCCGGGACGACTTGTCAAGTCATAACTTGACTAACGGTGGACGGTGTGAACCACCGACGGGGGCAGCCGCGGCCGCAACGAACTGAAGGCGCCGGCAGGGCGCGGGCAGGCGGTCCGATCGCCCCTCCGCCGTCCCCTTCAGCTCCGCCAGTCGCCGCATGAGTCCGCTGTCGTACGGGGCGCCCTTCAGCGCGGTCTCGAGCGCGCGGCGGGCGACCCGCTCGGCTTCAGCGAGGTCGAGGTCGTTGCGCACCAGGAACCGCGCGAACTCCGGCCGCCGCTACGGCGCCGACTTCATCATGCGCAGCAACTCGCGCCAACTGGTACGGTCCGCCGCCGCCAGCGTCGCTCGTGCCGACGACGCGACGAGCGGGTCCGGGTCTCGGGACAGCGCGACCAGTGCTTCCCGTGCCTGCCGTCCCTGCGCGCGCGTCCCGGCGACGACGTACCCCATGAGCGCCCACTGCCCCTCGAGTCGCAGCGCGCGCGAGGGGTCCTTCCTCGCCATCTCGAGCGCCGCCTCGAACTGCTCGTCCGCGGCGCGGATCGTTGGGCTGAGGGGGCGCGACCAGTGCCAGCGGTACTCGGCGGGGACCGTGATCCTGGTGATCCGCTCGGCCGCGATCTGTCGGATGGCGTCGGCGTCGTGCAGCGCCAGGCTGGCCGCGAGCATCGTCTCGGCGTCGCCGTTGCGGCGAGCCTGCTCGTACAGCCCGCGGGCCCCGATCCGGACGCACTCCAGGCCGACCAGGTTCGCGATCAGCGTGACGTCGTCCTGCAGGATCAGCCGGCCGAGCCGGACGGCGCGGCGGTAATCCTCCCTGGCCAGGGACGGATCGCTCGCGGTCTCCGCCCGCGCCGCCCAGGACTTGGCCAGGGTGATCTCGAAGAGCAGGTTCGGGATGTTCGTCTCCGGCCCGGCCACGGGCCAGATGTCCGGGTAGAAGCGCATGGTGGCCTGCTCGACCCACGGTTCCGCCTCGAGCAGCACGGCGTGATCGGGCGGGAAGACGCTTTCGTCGACGCCGCCGACCCGGCGGATCACGCGCTTGTCGTCGCCCCACGCGGTCCGGCTGCCGTCCACCTTGGCGAAGTCGCGGAACCAGATCGCCGCGTTCGCCGGGCCGTCACCAAGCGGCGCGAGCAGGTCGAGGTCCACCTGGAAGCGGAGCGGTTTCGGGAGCGGGGTGGCACGGGTCCAGGGGAAGGGGGCCGGCATCTCGGCCAGGCCGACCCGTCCCGGGGCCGGCACCAGGGCGGACGGTGCGTGATCCGGCGCGGTGGATGCGACGACGGCTCGCGGTGTCGGTGCCGGGGACGAGGACCCGTCCCAGAGCACGATCGCCCGCACGATGAGCAGCACCAGCAGCAACGCGGCCAGCGTGGCCAGCGTGCCCTTGAAGGCGCGGGAGGGTCGATAGGAGATCGCCACGTGAGCCTCCGTCACGTCAGGAGTCGAGCGAGATCGTCAATGGCCGGACCTTCGGGAGCGGCGCCACCTCGGGCGCCGAAGCGGCGAGTTCGTGCGCCTGGGACCCGGCGGGAAGGCGTTTGGCACGCGCGCTGTCCGGACTCGCGGGGACCAGGAAGAGCAACGCGTGCGCCAGCAGCAGCAGCGCGACCAGCGAGGCCAGCGCCGGCGCCGCGCGCAGCGCCGCGAACGCAGCGCGCCAGCCGCCCGGCGCCGCAGGCCGCTCCAGCGCGGCGCGGGCCGCGACGAGGGTGCGAGTGCGCAGGTCCGCGTCGGGCGGCGGAACGCGAAGCCCGGCGAGCGGGTCCCGTTCGGAGCGGGGGTCGTTCATGGTGGGAGCTCCAACAGGCGGCGCAGCGCGCGCAGGCCCAGCCGGCAGCGGCTCGCCGCGGTGAAGGTCGGGACGCCGGTGATGCGTCCCACGGTCGCGTAGGGCAGATCGCACATCGAGTGCAGGTAGAGCGCCTCGCGCTGCGGGGCCGGGAGCCGGGCCAGCGCGCGGGATGCGCGCCGCGCGTCCTCGGCCATTCCCGGGTCGGCCGCCGGCGCGGCCACGAGGGGCAGGCTCTCGAGCGGTTCCTCGCGGCGGCGTCCGCGCGCCCTGTGCCGGTCGATCGCGAGCCGGTGGACGATCGCCAGGAGGTACGCGCGCGGGTTCTCGACCCCCGCCAGGCGATGCCGCTGGTCGGCCAGGCGGCAGAACAACTCCTGGACGACGTCGTCCGCGTCCTCGCGCGAGCCGGCGCGCCAGAGGGCCAGCCCGTGCAGCTCGGCGGCGCAGAGGTCGTAGAGCGGCGCGAGGGCGTCCACATCCCCTCGCGCAAGCGCGGCGAAGAGTTCGCGGAGCCGCTCGGTGTACGCATCGACGGCCGGTGGCGAGGAGGCATCCGCCTCCGGCCGAGGCGCGGCGCACTTCCCCTGGTCCTGCGGGCCCACACCCATAAGGACGCGCCGGGCCGCCCCACTTGTCAACGACCGGCCCCATTCGAGCGCCGGCCCGCCGCACCCGCTCCCCTCCTGAAAGGGCCGCTACGCCGTCCCTTTCAGCTCCGCCAGTCGCCGCTTGAGCCCCTTGTCGTAGGGTGCGCCCCTCAGCGCGGTCTCGAGCGCCGCGATCGCCTCGTCTCGCCGGCCGCGCTTCTCGAGCACGCGCGCCAGCGCCTCGGCGGCCCGCGAGCGCTCTCGGCCCGGCTCGGACAGCTCGACCGCGCGGCGAGCGACGGTCTCGGCTTCCGCCAGGTCGAGGTCGTTGCGCACCAGGAATTGCGCGAACTCGGACAGCTGCCCCGGGTCGTCCTGCCAGCCGTCGCCGAGCGATCTCTTCTTGAGCGCGATCGCCTTGGCCGGGTCGTTCTCGATCGCGCGCGCCCGGATGATCTGGAGCTGCTCCACCGACTGTTTCTTCTCCGGGTCCTCGGACTTCTCCAGCGCAGCGATCGCGGCGTCGAGCCGCGGCTGCAGGTACGCGCTGTCCTGTCCCTTCGACAGCCCGACGGCGAGCCACAGCGCGGCGTCGTTCGACGCGTCGGCGTCGTCGGGGTGCAGCGCGAGGTAGCGTTCGCAGACCTGCTTCAGGGTCTCGACCGGCACCGTGCCCGCGCGGGCGCCCTGCGCGGCGGCGGACAATGCGTTGCGCGACAGGGTCGACCCGAGCGCCTGCTGCAGCTCGGAGTCGCCCTGCTTTAGCGTGAGCGCGCCGCCCTGCTGGTAGACAGGGAGCGCTTCGGCGTAGCGATCCTCTGCGAACAGCTCATTCCCCAGGTTGAGCGCGGCGACCCCCGTCGGCGCCTTCTCGAACTCCGCGATCCGCTGCTCGAGCGTCGGCGGCGCACCGAGCGCCTGCTCAAGCCGCCGCTTCTGCTCTTGTTCCCACTCGCTCTTCGGCTTTTTGCCGAACGTCGCGAGCGCGAAATCGACGTACGGCTTCAGCAGCGCCCGGTCGAGATCGTCCGGCCAGGTCTCGGCGAGCGTCGAGGCCACGAAGCGCGCCGTCCAGGTGTCCTGGGGATTGAGCGCCACCGCGCGCTGGCCCGCCACCAGCAGCGGGTAGAAGGGAAGAAGCCCCTCGAAGACCGCGGAGGAGGTCTGGTAGAAGATCTCGGAGGCGACCTGTTTCTCCAGCGCGGGATCGAGCGCGGCCGCACGCTGGTAGAACGAGAGCGCCTCGAGCGGCCGGTTCTGGTAGGCCAGCGACTCCGCGATCCGCAGCGCCAGCGGGGCGCTGGGCGCGGCGTCGAAGCCGGCGATCTTGTCGGCCAGCGGCCGCGGGTCGGCGGCGGCCCGGTCGAGCGTCTCGAGGAATCCCTTCGACTTGCCGAATCCCGCCCAGCGCTCGATCTCGCGGCCCGACGCGTCGATCAGGATGAAGGTGGGGAAGGCCCGGACGCGCAGCTTGCGGAGCTGCCGCGGCCCTTCGGGATCGGCGTCGTTGACCTTGACGAACTCGTAGCGGCCCAGGGCCTGCTGCAGCTTGCGCTCGCGCTTCGCCGCCCGGGCGAAGACCTGGCAGGCCCCTCACCAGTCGGCGGTGCAGTCGACCAGCACCAGCTTCCCGCTCGAGGCGGCGGCCTTCGTGGCCTCCTCCAGCGTGCGGACCTCGCCCGCAGCGAGGGCCCCGGAGACGGTCCCTCCGACGAGCCCCGCGAGCAGCACCGTCACCAGCAGCGACCGGCGAACCATGAGCGACGCTCCTCCGCCGGCGCCCCGCCGGCGACCCCGCGCACGATAGCATCGACCGCGGCGCCGTCCGACCCCGCGACCGCCCCCCGGCCCACCGGCCGCCCGCGCGGGACGCGGATCCGGCTTGGATCGGGGCGGCGCTCCGGGTACCTTCCCGGCGGAGGTGCGACGTGGGGTCGGTCCGTGACCTGGGAAGGGCCTGGCTCGCGGGCCTGGCCGGCCTGCTCTGCGGCGCGGGCGCGCTGGCCCAGGCCCCCCAGGTGACCCACTCCTGCGACGCGGTCCACCCGCTGCCCCGACCGTGCGACAACGCCGCATCCGCCGGCATCTGGTCCTCGATCTACTTCGAGGTCACGGTCCCGCAGGCACTCGGCAACGCCGCCAAGATCGACCCCGACAGCGTCGAGCTGATCCTCTCCTGGCCGGGGCAGGCGTCGTTCCCCGTCCTGGCGCCCGGCCGGGCGTGGGCCTCCGGCTTCACCGGCGAGGCCAACGGCGAGTGGGTCGCGGACGGGCGGATGGGCTGGGGCTTCCTCTCCCGCCCCTCGGCACCGCTGCCGGCCTCGACAGCGATCACCGCGCGGGTCAAGGCGCGGACCTTCGGCGGGCTGACGATCGATCCCGGAACCGCGAGCTGGACCTTCACGACGCGGCGCGACCTGACCGGCTCGTCTTGGACCGTGCCGCTCGACCTCTCCGGTCCGACCGTGCTCTGGGAGGGGCGCTGGTTCGCGGGCGAGGTCAAGGTCAACTTCGACAGCAGCCGGCTGTTCGACCAGGAGCCGGTCTACGCGCTGATGGAGGCGTCGCGGGCCGAGGCTCCCGAGTTCATGCTCCAGCAGCGCGACTACCCGCTGTTCGGCGACTACTGGCAGGCGAGGATCTTCGACGGCAACCCCAACCTGATGCGCGAGCGCGAG
>JALOKP010000121.1 GCA_025456425.1 Acidobacteriota bacterium
CAGGACGGTCGGCGTGATGGGCGACGGGCGGACCTACGAGCACGTGATCGCGCTGCGCTCGGTCAACACCGACGACTTCATGACCGCCGACTGGTCGCGGCTGCCGCACGACCTCCTGGGGCGCGTTGCGGGCCGGATCGTAGGCGAGGTGCGCGGCGTCAACCGCGTGGTCTACGACATCACCTCCAAGCCTCCTGCTACAATCGAGTGGGAATAGGGGCCGTTCTCCGCCGCGGCCCGGGCATGTGTCGGACGGGCCGCCACGGAGGGCGGCCCCTACATCGATCCCGCAGGAAGACCGCCGTGAGCTTCGTCCACCTCCACAACCACACCGAGTACAGCCTGCTCGACGGCGCGCAGCCGGTCGGCAAGCTGGTGGCGCGGGCCAGGGAGCTGGGGATGCCGGCCGTCGCGATGACGGATCACGGCAACCTGCACGG
Organism: Acidobacteriota bacterium; assembly: GCA_025456425.1. Taxonomy (GTDB): domain Bacteria; phylum Acidobacteriota; class Polarisedimenticolia; order J045; family J045; genus JALOKP01. Next base: position 441 of record JALOKP010000121.1, read on the forward strand.
CGCGGTCAAGTTCTACCAGGCGGCGCAGAAGGCGGGGATCAAGCCGATCCTGGGCTGCGAGGTCTACGTCGCGCCGGGCAGCCGCTTCGACCGCTCGCCGGGCGGTCCGGGCCGCAAGCCGTACTACCACCTGACGCTGCTGGCGGCGACCTCCCAGGGCTTCTCCAACCTGACGCGGCTCTCGACGCTGGGCTACCTCGAAGGCTACTACTACCGCCCGCGCGTCGACCGCGAGCTGCTGCGCGAGTACGCCGAGGGGATCATCGCGCTCTCCGGCTGCCTTGCCGCCGAGGTCCCGACGCACCTGCGGCAGCGTGACGAGGCACGGGCCCGCGAAGCTCTGGACGAGCTGGTCTCGATCTTCGGCCCGGAGAACGTCTTCCTCGAGCTGCAGGACCAGGGGATCCCCGAGGAGCAGGTCGTCAACGAGGGGCTGGTCCGGCTGCACGAGCAGACCGGGCTGCCGCTGGTCGCGACCAACGACACCCACTTCCTGCGCCGCGAAGACCACGCCGCGCACGACGTCCTGGTCTGCATCGGGACCGGCAAGAAGCGCGACGACGCCGACCGGCTGCACTACACGACCGAGCACTACTTCAAGTCGGCGGACGAGATGGCCGAGTGTTTCGCCTGGCGCCCCGACGCGCTGGAGAACACGCTCGCGGTGGCCGAGCGCTGCAACGTGACGCTCGATCTGGGCCGGACGCTCGTTCCCGACTTTCCGGTCCCTCCCGGTGAGACGCTGGAGAGCGCCTTCCGTGCCGAGGTGCGGCGCGGCTTCGAGAGCCGGCGGGCCTCCTGGCGGAAAACCGAGGCCGCCGGGCTGCTGCGGCACTCGCTCGAGGACTACGAGCGGCGGCTCGAGTGGGAGATGGACACCATCGTCCAGATGGGGTTCGCCGGCTACTTCCTCGTGACCTGGGACTTCATTCGGCACGCCCGTGAGCAGGGGATCCCGGTCGGACCGGGGCGCGGCTCGGCCGCCGGGTCGCTGGTGGCGTTCTGCCTGCGGATCACCGACATCGACCCGCTCCAGTACGACCTGCTGTTCGAGCGCTTCCTCAACCCTGAGCGGGTCTCGATGCCGGACATCGACATCGACTTCTGCTTCCGCCGTCGCGAGGAGGTGATCGACTACGTGCGCGCCAAGTATGGCCGCGAGAACGTCGCGCAGATCATCACCTTCGGCACGATGGCGGCCAAGGCGGCGATCCGCGACGCGGCGCGCGTGCTTGGCTTCCCCTACGCCGACGCCGACCGGATCGCCAAGCTGGTTCCCGACGGCGTCGGGACGCGGCTGGACGAGGCGATCCGCGACGTGCCCGGGCTCCGGGCGCTGCACGAGGGCGAAGGGCGCGAAAAGGAGTTGCTCGACATCGCGCTCGGGCTGGAGGGGCTCTCGCGCCACGCCAGCACCCACGCCGCGGGGGTGGTGATCACCCCGCGCCCGGTGGTCGAGTTCGCGCCGCTCTCGACGCAGTCCAACCGGGACGAGATCACGACGCAGTGGGCCAAGGACGAGATCGAAGCCGTCGGCCTGCTCAAGATGGACTTCCTCGGGCTGAAGACGCTGACCCTGATCGCCGACTGCCTGGGGCTGATCGAGCGGGCCGGCCGGACCCCGCCCGACGTGGACCACCTGCCGCTGGACGACCCCCGGACCTACGACCTGTTCCGCGCCGCGCACACCGCGGGCGTGTTCCAGTTCGAATCGTCCGGCATGCGCGACATCCTGCGCCGGCTGCAGCCCGAGCGCTTCGATGACCTGATCGCGCTGAACGCGCTCTACCGGCCCGGCCCGCTCGGGGCCGGGATGATCGACGACTACATCCAGCGCCGCCACGGCCGAATCAAGGTTGCCTATCCGCACCCGCTGCTGGAGCCGATTCTCAAGCCGACCTACGGCGTGATGGTCTACCAGGAACAGGTCATGCAGTGCGCCTCGGCACTGGCCGGCTACTCGCTCGGCCAGGCCGACCAGCTGCGCCGCGCGATGGGCAAGAAGAAGCGCGAGGCGATGGCCTCCGAGCGCGAAAGCTTCGTCCACGGCGCGGGAGACAAGGGAGTCCGGACCGACGACGCGGGTCACGTCTTCGACCTGATGCAGCATTTCGCCGGCTACGGCTTCAACAAGTCGCACTCGGCGGCCTACGCGCTGGTGGCCTACCAGACCGCGTACCTGAAGGCGCACGAACCGGTCGCCTTCATGGCGGCGCTGCTCACCACGGAAAAGGACAACACCGAGAAGCTCGTCGAGTACCTCGGCGAGTGCCGCGAGATGGGGATCCCGGTGCTGCCGCCCGACGTCAACCGCTCGGGGCGCTATTTCGAGGTCGAGGGGAACGCGGTGCGGTTCGGGATGGCCGCGGTGCGCGGGGTGGGGGAGGGGACCGTCGACGCGATCCTCGAGGCGCGCGGCCGGCTGGGGAGCTTCTCCAGCCTCGACGAGCTGTGCCTCGAGGTCGACCGGCGTCTGCTCAACCGGCGCGCGCTCGAGGCCCTGATCAAGGCCGGCGCGATGGACGCGCTGGGCGAGCGCGCGCGGCTGTTCGCCGGGGTCGAGTCCGCGATGGAGCGCGCCGCGCGCGTCGCGGCGGCGCGTTCGACCGGGCAGCACTCGCTGTTCGGCGGCGACCAGCCGCTGCCCGGCGTGTCGGCGGCCGATCTGCCGGAGGTCCCGGCCTGGCCCGATCGCGACCGGCTGGCCGGCGAGAAGGAGGCGCTGGGCTTCTATCTCTCGGGGCACCCGCTCGATGCGCTGCGCGAGCGGCTCGAGGAGGTCGCCACCCACACGGTCTCCGCGCTGCGCGGGGGCGGTGAGGTGACGGTCGGCGGGCTGGTCGCGGGGCTGAAGCGCAAGCGGACCAACAAGGGCGACTGGATGGCGACCTTCCACCTCGAGGACATGACCGGCAGCGTCGAGGTCGTCGTCTTTCCGAAGCTCTACCGCGACGTCGGCGAGTCGCTTGCCGACGAGCAGGCGATGGTCGTGCGCGGCCGGGCCGACGGCGAGGAAGGGCCGGTGCGCCTGCTGGCCGAGAGCGTCGTGACGCTCGACGCCGCCGCGGCGCGCCCGATCGAAGCGGTGACGATCCGGATCGACGCCACGGAGGCCGGCCCGGAGCGGCTGCAGCGCGTCTACGAGCTCCTCGCCGACCACCCGGGCCCGGTCCCCGTTTTCTTCGAGGTGATCCGGCCCGGCGCGTTCCGCGTGGTGCTGCAGGCGGACGAGAACCGCCGCGTCCGCGCCGGCCGCCCGCTGGTAGCGGCGCTGGAGGAACTGCTGGGGCCGCAGGGGGCGCGCTACGGGCGCCCCTGAGCCAACTCAGCGGGCGCGGCCGAGCAGCCAGATCCCCAGGACGGCGACGAGGATGGGGGGGCTCCAGACGGCCAGCACGGGGTCGAGGATCGACTCGTTCCCGAGCGCGGTCGAGACGGCCCAGAGCACCCAGAAGCCGAAGACGATCAGCAGCGCGTAGCCGAATCCGGCCAGCGATCCGCGCCGCGACCAGCCCGAGACCATCAGCGGCACCGCGACCAGCACCAGGGCGACCGGGAGCAGCGGCATCACGAGCTTCTCGTTGAGCCCGACCACCAGCGGGGCGGCGTCGTAACCGGCGTCGGCCATCCGGCGCACGTGGTTCCGCAGCTCGAGGAAGGTCATCTGGTCGGCGATCCGCCGGCCGAAGACGATGCCGCTGCGGACGGCCCCAAAGAGCTCGGGCGACTCCGCGTCGCCGGAACGCCAGCGCGAGAAGCCCTCGAAACGCTCGGTTCCTTCGGCGTCGAAGGTGCGGCGCCACCCCGTCAGGAAGTCCCAGGCACCGTCGGCGAAGACCGCCTCCTGCGCCTCGACCCGCTCCAGCACGCGCGCGTTCTCCCAGTCGACCGCAACCACGCCCGGTGCAACGATCGTCTCGCTCCCGGCCGGCACGTCGAGGTAGGCCCAGAGGCGGTCCTTCTCGCCGACGATCCACCGCCGGCCGCCGTCGGCCTCCCGGGCACTCGACTTGCCGGAGATCCGGTCCAGTTCGATGCGGGACTCGCGCTCGGCGGCCGGGATGATCCGCTCCTGGACCGCTGCCAGGAGCAGCGAGATCGCGGCCGCGGCGGCGACGACCGGGACGGCGATCCGGACCGGGCCGATCCCCGAGGCCTTCAGGGCGATCAGCTCGTTGGCCCGCGCCAGGGCCGAGAGCCCGACCGACGCACCGACCAGCGCCGCGATCGGGACCATCAGCCGGAGCTGCCCCGGGATCGAGAGCAGGATGTACGAGAGGACCGGCTGCCAGGGGAACTCCCGGGACTCGTTCGGGACGTTGTCGACCGCGCCCTTGAACTCGATCGCGAGGGCCAGGACGAGCAGCACGAAGAGGACCGCGGCGGTCATCCGGAGAAAGCCGCCGGCGAGGTAGAGGTCCAGGGTCTGCAGGCCGAAGCGCGCCCGGCGCGGGGGACGGGGAGGGAGGTCGGCCGGGGTGGGGGGCGGTGGGGCGGCCGCGGCGACGGGTTCCGGGGAAGGGACCGGTGGGGCAGGGTGCAGCCACGCCCGGACGGACAGCGGCAGGCCGGCGCGGCCGCGGGTGCGCTGGGGCCGTCCGGCCACCCGCCAGGCGGCGAGGCCGAAGGCGGCCGTCGCGAGGTTCGGCAGCCAGGCCGCGAACCAAGGGGGCCAGGTCCCCTGCTCGGCGAGCCCCTGGCCGGTCGAGAGGATCAGGTAGTACAGGAAAATCACGACCAAGGCTTGCGAAAGTCCGGCGAACATGCCGCCTCGCCGGTGGCGCATCGCCAGCGGATAGGCGGCGAAAGCGAGGGTGATGCAGGCGAACGGGATCGCCCAGCGACGCTGCCACTCGATCCGCGCGGCGCGGGCCCGCCGCTCCGGGCCCTCGCGCCCAGCCGGATCCGCAGCCGCACGGGCCCGCTCCCGGAATCCCCGGATCTGCTCGTAGAGATGGATTCCGGAGAGTGTGGCGGGGTCGTCGAACCGCGACTTGGAGAAGGCGCGGAGCGCGGGGTCGGGCGGGAAAGTCAGGGTGTGCCGCTCGAACCGGACCCGGCTGTAGGTCGTGGGCCGGTCCGGGCGCGCCATGTGCCATTCTCCGTCGTCGAGAAGGAAGCTGATCCGCCCGCTCTCGCGGTCGAAGATCGGCCGGCCGCGGCGAGCGACGATCAGGTCGGAGGACTCGGGGGTCTGGCGCTGGAGGAGGACCCCCTCGAAGACGGGCCCCTCGGCGGATTCCGAGACCGACCGGACGTAGAGCACGGCACCGGGGAGGCCGCGGTAGAAGACCCCGGGCTCGGTCTCGCGGGAGAGGTCGCGGGCGCGGACGATCTCCTGGACCAGCGCGCGGCGCTTCAACTGGCCCATCGGCATGAGGTAGTGGGCGACTCCGAGCGACACGAGGGTCAGCAGCGCGGCCACGGCGAACACGGGCCGGAACAGGCGGGCCGGGCTGACAGCGGCTGCACGGAGCGCCGTGATCTCGCCCTGGGAGCCCATCCGGCCGATCCCGACGAGGACCGCCAGGAGGAGCGACATGGGGATCGTGAAGGCGAAGAGCCGCGGGAGTTCGGCGACGACGAATCCGAGCAGCAAGGTCAGCGGGACCCGCTTCTCGATCGTCTGGCGGGCGATCAGGAAGAGCGCCTGAAGCAGCAGGACCAGGGTGAACCCGGCGAAACCGAGCAGCAGCGGTGGCCCGAGTTCCCGGGTCACATACCGGTCCAGCCGCGTCCAGAGCCTCATGCCATGCCTCAGGGAATCCGGATTCTACCGCAGAGCGCCGTCCGGCCCCGATTTCCACAGGGTCTGATAATGTGTATTATGTCAAATAAGAGCGAACGGAAAGGGCGGTGGGCCGCAAGCGGGTCCCGGCCGGCCTCCCCTCAGTGTGAGGTCTCGGGGCCCCCCACAGGTCGCACCGCTGGTCCCGTAACGAGACCCCCGGGTTCGGTCGGGCTGCCCGGAGCAGCGCGCGGGCCGGCGACGCGAGGCCGCTCGTCCGCGACCTGGGACCGAAGGTCGGTCACGATCTGCTCGAGGATGTCCAGCAGCTCGCGGGGTTCGACCACTTCGCGCTCGAATCGCAGGCTCAGCTGGAAGTCGCGGTTCGGGGGCCGGTACCGGAAGACATATGGCCTGGACCGGTTCTCGTCTCGAGCCGGTGCTGGCACCCCTGGGTTCTTCTTCAACTCCCGGACCTCGTCCCGCGTCAGGCTCCCGGACAGGACGGCATCCACGAGCGCCAGCATCTCCTCTTCGGACTCCTGGCGGACGATCTCCATCAGCACGGTGCGGGTCATGATGTCGGCGCGCCGACATGCCTCCTTTACCGACTCGGGCATCCGGTTCAGGCTGAGCAGCTCCGTGACCGAGCTGCGGGAGCGTCCGAGCTTCCGGGCGATCTGCTCGTGGGTGTACTGGAAGTCCTCGACCAGCCGGGCGATCGCCTCGGCCTCTTCGAACGGTGTCAGATCGCGCCGCTGAAGGTTCTCGATCAGGCTGATCTCGAGGCAGCCCCGCTCGTCGACGTCCAGCTCCACGCAAGGGACCATCGTGAGTCCGACCTGCCGGGCGGCGTGGAAGCGCCGCTCGCCGGCGATGATCTGGAACCTCCCGTCCTCGGTCGGACGGACCAGGATCGGTTCGAGGATCCCTCGCTCGCGGACCGACTCCGCCAGCGCCTCGATGTCGCGGAGGCTCCGCCTCGGTTGGGTCGGGTTCGGGACCAGCCGCTCGATGTCGATCATCCGACCGACCGACCCCATCCGGCCGGAGGTGATCGCGTCCACGTAATGCGCGTCCGCGCGGGTCCTCACTTCCGGGGGCAGTCCCCTTCCCTTAGCCACGCTTCAGTACCTCCTCGGAAAGCCGGTAGTACTCTTCCGCCCCCTTCGACGCCGGCGCGAACGTGAAGATCGACTCCTTGTAGGCCGGCGACTCCTCCAGCCGGACGCTCTTGCTGATTCTCGTCTGGAAGAGCTTCTCTTTGAAGACTTCCGCGATCTGGCGCTCGATGTCGCGCGCCAGGATCGTACGCCGGTCGTACATCGTGAGCACGATCCCCAGGAACTGCAGGTCGGGGTTGGCTCGGACGCGGATCCGCTCGTAGGTCTCGACCAGGTCGTCGGTCCCCTCGAGAGCGAAGTAGGACGGCTGGATCGGCACCAGGAGATGGGTTGCCGCGATCATCGCGTTGACGGTCAGCATCCCCAGCGTCGGGGGGGTGTCGATCACGATGAAATCGAAGCGCTCGAGCGCCGGAGCGATCTTATCCTTCAGGCGGAAGTGGGCGTCGAGTTGGCCTGCCATGGACGGCTCGATCTTGGCCAGCGACAGGCGCGCGGGAGCGACCCACAGGTTCGGCTGCTGGGCGGCCACCACGACGTCCATCAGCGCCACCTGGGGATCGACGAACACCTCGTACATCGAGTGTTCGACCGCGTGAGGATCGATGAAAGAGAGGCTTGCGTTCCCCTGAGGGTCGAGGTCGACCAGCAGGGTCCGCGACCCCTTCTGCGCGAGGGCTGCAGCGAGGTTGATCGCGGTCGTCGTCTTACCGACTCCGCCCTTCTGGTTCGTGATCGCGATGATCATGCCGCCCCACCCGTAGACGTGCTCCGGCGGGAACGAAGCAGCCTCCGCCGGGAGAATTGAACGCGGTCATTTCGTTCGGAGCGTTCGCGGAAAGCGAATAAAAAGCGAAGACGCACCCTGTTGGGGCTATCGTAGGCGACTTGGGGGGGCGAATCAACGACGCCATGTCGGTGCGCTGCGCGGGCCGGCCGCGTCCGTCAGATCTCGTACTTCCCCAGATCCGATTCGTCGAGGCTCTCGAGCCACTGCCGGAAGCGCTCGGTGTCCTTGTAGCCCTGGGTCAGGTCGATGTCCTGCGCAGCCTGGATGACCTCCTCGGCCGCGAAGATCGGTGCGTCCCAGCGCAGCGCCAGCGCGATCGCATCCGAGGGGCGCGCGTCGATCTGCTTCGGGCCGGCGCCGGTTTCGAGGTGCAGCGTGGCGAAGAAGACGTTGTCCTGGAGGTCCGTGATCACGACCTTCGTCAGGCGCGCCCCCAGCTCGTGGATCACGTCGCGCAGCAGGTCGTGCGTCGACGGCCGCGGCATCCGGATCCGCTCCATCTCGGTGGCGATCGCGTTGGCCTCGAAAGCGCCGACCCAGATCGGCAGCTTGGCGTCCGTGCGCGGGTCGCGCAGGACGATCAGCGGGCCCTGCGTGATCGGATCGAGCATCAGGCCCTGGATCCGCATCTCGACCTGCATCGCGAAAGGCCTCCCCGCGGGAACGGGCCGGCAGCCGGCCCGGGGCGACAATACTGACCGCCCGAAGTCAAGTCAAGACAACGGGCGCGCGGCGTCAGGCCGGTCGCGCCTCGGGCATCGGCCGGGCCTCCACTGCGTCCTCGCCCGCCAGGACGCCGCGCAGGCTGTTGGCCCCGGCGGCGGTGATCCGGACCATCACGAACTCCCCGGGACGAGCCCCCGGCGCGTGGAAGTTGACGACCCGGTTCGAGGTCGTGCGCCCCGCCCACTCGGCGGCAGTGCGGCGGCTCGGGGACTCGACCAGGACCTCCTCGACGCGGCCGATCTGCCGCGCGTTCGACTCCAGCTGGATCTCGCGCTGAAGCGCCTGCAGCTCGATCAGCCGCTCCGTTTTCCGCTCGAGCGGCGTGCGGTCGGCGAGCAGCGCGGCGACGGTTCCCGGCCGGGCGGAGAAGACGAACGAGAACATCTGGTCGAACCGCACCTCCCGCACCAGCGAGAGCGTCTGCTGGAAGTCCTCCTCGGTCTCGCCGGGAAAGCCGACGATCACGTCGGTGGAAAGAGCGATCCCCGGGACCTCGCGGCGCAGTTCTCCGACCTTCGCCAGGTACTTCTCGCGGTCGTAGCCGCGGCGCATCGACTGCAGGAGCTTCGAGGAGCCGCTCTGGACCGGCAGGTGGAGGTGGTCGCAGACCGCGGGCACCTCGGCCATCGCGCGGATGATGTCGCTGCGCAGGTGGAGCGGGTGCGAGGTCGTGAAGCGCAGGCGCCGCACGCCGCCGACGCGGCCGGCGGCGCGCAACAGGTCGGCCAGGCCCGCCTTCGTGCCGGGGCAGCGATAGGCGTTGACGTTCTGTCCGAGGAACTCGAGCTCGCGGTAGCCGGCGGCCGCGAGTTCCTGCACCTCGGCCAGCAGGTCGTCGAGCGGCCGGCTCGACTCCCGGCCGCGCGTCGCCGGCACGACGCAGTAGGTGCAGGTCTTGTTGCACCCCTCCATCACGGTGACCCAGGCCTTCGCGCGCTGGGACTCGCGCACCGCCTTCGCCCCCGCGACCAGGCTGTCCTGGTAGAGCGTGGTGTCGACGACCCCCTTCTCCTCCTGGAGCCGCGCCAGCAACTCGGGCAGGCGGCTCGCGGCGCGCGGGCCGAAGACCAGGTCGACCAGGGGTGCCCGCTCGCGGACCCCCTCCCCCGACATCTGTGCAACGCAACCGCAGACGCCGATCACCATCCCCGGCCGCCTGGCCTTGAGCGGTGCGAGCTGCGCCAGCAGGTTGTAGACCTTGTCTTCGGCCTTCTCCCGGATCGCGCAGGTATTGAGCAGCACGACGTCGGACGCGCCGAGGCTGGGGGCCGGCTCGTAGCCCAGCCCCTCGAGCGTCCCGGCCAGCTTCTCCGAGTCGTGCTCGTTCATCTGGCAGCCCCAGGTCTCGATCCAGTAGAGGCGGCTCATCGGGGCTCGTCTCCGGCCTCGTCCAGGCTCTCCGAGACGACGCGCGTTCCGCCGACGGTCGTCATGAAGTTGGTGTCGCCGAACCAGCGCGGCACGACGTGCAGGTGGACGTGGTCGGGAATCCCGGCGCCGGCCGGCCGGCCCTGGTTGATCCCCAGGTTGAAGCCGTGCGGCCCGTAGACCCGCTCGAGCACCGCCACCGCGCGCGCGGAGAGCTGCATCAGCTCCGACAGGGTGTCCGCGTCGAGCGACGAGACCGACGCCGCGTGGGCGCGCGGCGCCACCAACAGGTGGCCGCCCGTGTAGGGGTAGCGGTTGAGCATCACGAGGCAGCGCTCACCGCGCTGGACGACGAGGTTCTCCGCGTGGAGCGCGGTTTCGTCCCAGACGCGGCAGAACAGGCAGGGCATCGGACCCCCGGCTTCGGTCGCGGCGGCCGACGTCACCCACGCGCGGCGCCAGGGCGCGAACACGTGATCCACGTCAGTCCCGGGCAGGCTCGTCGTCGGTTTCGCCGGCCGCGCCCGCCGGGTTGAGCAACTCGCGCAGCTCCTTGCCCGGCTTGAAGTACGGCACCGACTTCCCGGGAACCTCGACCTTGGTGCCGGTCTTCGGATTGCGGCCCTGGCGCGGGCGCCGGGTCCGGAGGCGGAAGGAACCGAAGCCCCGCAGCTCGATCTTCTCGCCGCGCCGCAGGGCCTCGATGATCGACTCCACCACCGTGTTGACGACGACCTCGGCCTCGGACTGCGTGAACTTCTCCGGTTGACGGACTCCGCCAGCCTCTCGACGAGCTCCGCCCGGGTCATCAGCCCTCCGAGCCCTTGTCGCCGCCGGGCTCGCCGTCGGCCTGTCGCTGCGCCGCACGCTCGCGCAGCGCGGACAGATCGCCGGCCATGTCGCCGAGCGTGATCGAGGAGCGAGCCGCCTCCTCCTGGCGGGCGCTCTGGTACTGCTTGAGGTCACCCGACCCCAGCTCGTCCTGGGCGGCCTTGACCGAGAGGCCGATCTTCCGCTCCTCGGGGTCGACGCGCAGGATCTTGACCCGCACCGACTGGCCGGGCTGGAACTTGTCGCCCGGCTTCTCGAGCCGCTCGTGCGCCATCTCGGAGATGTGGACCAGGCCCTCCACCCCTTCCGACAACTCGACGAACGCGCCGAAGTCGGCCAGGCGGACGATCTTGCCCTCGAGGATGTCGCCGACGCGGTAGCGCCGCGAGAACTCCTGCCAGACGTCCGGCATCAGGTCCTTGATCGAGAGCGACAGCCGCTGGTTGTCGGTGTCGATCTTGAGGATCTTGGCCTCGACCTCCTGGCCCTTCTTGAGGATCTCCGCCGGGTGCTTGACGCGGCGGTTCCAGGTCAGGTCGGAGATGTGGACCAGACCGTCCACGCCCTCTTCGACCTCGATGAAGGCGCCGAAGTCGGCGATGTTCCGGACCACGCCGTGGATGATGTCGCCGACGCGGTACTTCTCCTGGATCACCGACCACGGATTGGGAGTGGTCTGCTTCAGGCCCAGCGAGAGCCGGCGGTTCTCCTCGTCGACCTCGAGCACGACCGCCTCGATCATGTCGCCGGGGTTGAGCATCTTAGACGGGTGCTTGATCCGCTTGGTCCACGACATTTCGGAGACGTGGATCAGCCCCTCGATCCCCTCCTCCAGCTCGATGAAGGCGCCGTAGTCGGTCAGGCTGACGACCTTGCCGCGCACGCGCGAGAGGATCGGGTACTTCTCGGCCGCGTTCTCCCAGGGGTCGGACTGGAGCTGCTTCATCCCCAGGCTGACCCGCTCCTTG
>JALOKP010000025.1 GCA_025456425.1 Acidobacteriota bacterium
CCGAGGTCCTCGCTGATCGCCTTGCCGCCGGTCAGGATCGCGATGTCCTGCAGCATCGCCTTGCGGCGGTCGCCGAAGCCCGGCGCCTTGACCGCGACGGCCATCAGCACGCCGCGCAGCTTGTTGACGACCAGCGTCGCCAGCGCCTCGCCCTCGACGTCCTCCGACACGATGACCAGCGGCTTGCCGGCGCGGGCGACCTGCTCGAGCACCGGGAGCAGGTCCTTCATGCTGGAGATCTTCTTCTCGTAGATCAGGAGGTAGGGGTCCTCGAGCACGGCCTCCATCCGCTCCGGGTCGGTCACGAAGTACGGCGAGAGGTAGCCGCGGTCGAACTGCATCCCCTCGACGACGTCGAGCGTCGTCTCGAGCGACTTGGCCTCCTCGACCGTGATCACGCCATCCTTGCCGACCTTGTCCATCGCGTCGGCGATGATCTTGCCGATCGTCTCGTCGTTGTTGGCCGAGATCGTGCCGACCTGCGCGATCGCCTTGCCGGCCACCGGACGGGACAGCTTCTTGATCTCCTCGATCGAGGCGTCGACCGCCTGGTCGATGCCGCGCTTGAGGTCCATCGGGTTCGCGCCGGCGGTGACGCCCTTCACGCCCTCGCGGTAGATCGCCTGGGCCAGGACGGTCGCGGTGGTCGTGCCGTCGCCGGCCACGTCGGAGGTCTTCGACGCGACCTCGCGCACCATCTGCGCGCCCATGTTCTCGTAGGGGTCCTCGAACTCGAGTTCCTTCGCCACGGTGACGCCGTCCTTGGTCGACAGCGGGGCGCCGAACTTCTTGTCGATCAGGACATTGCGGCCGCGCGGGCCGAGGGTCGTCTTGACGGCATCGGCGAGCTTGTTGACGCCACGCAGCAGGTTCTGCCGGGCGTCGTCGCCGTAAATCAGCTTCTTGGCAGCCATGTGTCGCTCTCCTTACTGGATGACGCCGAGGATCTCGTCCTCGCGCAGGATCACGTACTCCTCGCCTTCGATCTTGACCTCGTTGCCGGAGTACTTGCCGAACAGCACGCGGTCGCCCTTCTTGACCTCGAGCGCGTGGACCTTCCCTTGGTCGTCACGCTTGCCCTCCTGCGGCTTCTCCTTCGCGGTGTCGGGGATGATGATCCCGGACTTGGTCTTCTCCGTGCCCTCGATCCGCCGGATCAGGACCCGGTCGTGGAGCGGCTTGAGCTTCATCGTTTCGTCCCTCCTAAGTATTTGATTTGTAGGGTTTTGCGGTCACAGCCGGGAAGAGCGGATTGGCACTCCTCCCGAACGACTGCTAACAGTAAGACCGCCCCCCGGGCCTGTCAAGAAACGCCCCGAAGCGGGGGCGCCGGACCTGAGGTCCGCGAGCCGCTACTTCTTCTCTCCGGGCTCGAGGTAGCCGAGCGAACGCAGCCGCTCGATCAGCTCGGGGTCGGCGGGGACGGTCTCCTGTCCGTCCGCGGCGCGGGCCGGAGCGGTATCCAGCGCGGACTGCAGCGTCGCCGAGAGCCGCGCGCGCAGTGCGGCCTCGGACTCGGCCAGGTCGCGCTGTTCCTGCGGATCGGAGGCCAGGTCGTACAGCTCGATCGCCGGCTGCGGCGCGTAGCGCCGGATCAGCTTGTGCCGCCCGGACCGCACCGCGGCCTCGACCGTCTCGGTGCGGCTCAGCTCGAGCAGGACCGGGGCCTCGGCCGCGCCGCCCGCGAGCAGCCCCGGCCGCTCGAGGCCCGGCGGCCGCGGCAGCCCGGCCGCGTCGAGCAGCGTCGGGTACAGGTCGGCGTTGGCGACGGGGCGCGTCACGCGCCGGCCGCTCGCCTTGCCCGGCAGCCGGATCAGCAGCGGTACCCGCGTCTCCTCGTCGTACAGACCGTTGCCGTGCCCGATCCAGCCGCGGTTCATGATCGTCTCGCCGTGATCCGAGGTGATCGCGACGAGCGCGCCGCGGCTCGCGGGCAGAGCCTCGAACAGCCGCCGCAGCGCGGCGTCGACGTAGGCGATCTCGCTGTCGTAGAGCCCGTAGAGCGCGGCCTTCATCGCGGCCGGGTCGCCGGCGGTCTTGGCCTCGGCCAGCAGCGCCTCCTGCTCGACCCCGGCGCAGCGCTCGACCCAGCCGAAGTCGACGTCGTAGGAGTCGATCCAGGGGGCGTGCGGGACGTACGGGGTGTGCGGGTCGAAGTAGTGGACCCACAGGAACATCGGCCGGCCGGTCGGCCGCTCCGCGACCAGCTTGCGGACGACCGCGTTGACCTCGTTGGCCCCCTTCCAGAGCGGCGCGCGGAAGGCGTCGAACCCCTGCGCGAAGCCGGTGCGCTTCACGACGTGCGCGTTGCTCGAGACGCCGATCGTGTGGTAGCCCGCGGCCCGGAAGCTCTCGGCGATCGTCGTGAAGGACTCGTCGAGGACCTGCTGGTTGACCGCCTTACCGTCGCGGACCGCGCCTTTCACCACGCCGTGCGTGCGCGGCGCCAGTCCCGTGAAGATCGAGGCCATCGAGGGCGGCGTCCACGACGACGCGGAGTAGGCCGCGTCGAAGACGACGGAGGTCCGCGCCAGCTCGTCCAGGAACGGCGTCGTCGGACGGGCCGCCCCGTGGAGCGAGCAGCGGTCGGCGCGCAGAGTGTCGATCGTGACCAGGATCACGTCGGGGCGGGCCGGGGCCGGCGCCGCGGGCGGGGTCGCCGCCGCCGGCCCGCGGCTGCCGGCCACCGCAAGCGCCAGCAGCAGGAGCGCCGCGAGCCGGGCGCTAGGCATGGGCGAGCGCGTCCAGCAGGCGGCCGGCGCCGTGCCGCACCGGGTCGCAGCAGGGGAGTCCCGTCTCGTTCTCGATCGTTCGCACCGCCTGCGCCGCCTCCCGGTCGTCCTCGAGGTGGAAGGTGTTGAGCGCGACCGCCGCCGTCCGCGCTCCCGGGAATGTACCGCAGGTTGACGCGAGGTCCTCGTATGACCGCGCCAGCGCGCGGAGCGGCGGGATCGGGACCCCGGGAATCCGGGCCAGCGCCGCCTGTCCGGCCCGCGCGCAGAGCACCAGGTGCGTCGGCATCGCCCCGCGCAGCAGCGGCAGCGTGGCCGCGCTCGCCGGGTGGACCAGCGAGCCCTGCCCCTCGACCAGCACCAGCTCGGCCCCGGCGTGGGCCAGCACCTCGCGCTCGATTGCGCCGCAGGCGTAGTCGAGCCGGACCGCGTCGAGCGCGACGCCGCGGCCGGCGATCGCGATCCCGATCTGGCCGGTGGCGACGAAGGCGGCGTCGACCCCGCGCTCGCGCGCCACGCGCAGCACCTCGAGCGCCGCCGACATCTTGCCGACCGCCATGTCGGTCCCGACGAAGACGACGCGGCGGTTCGGCAGGCGCGCCGCCGCGCCGGTGGCGACCGTGAGGCCGTCCGGCTCGACGCGCAGGTCGTGGATCTCCTGCCCGGGGCGCAGCCGCGGGTAGCGCGGTGCCAGCCGGTCGTGCAGCCCGTTGACGACCGACAACCCGCGGGCGACCGCCTCGTCGATCACCGGCCACCAGTCTTCGGGCACGCGGCCGCCCGGTGGCGCGATCCCCAGGACGAGGACCTCCGCCCCCAGCGCCTCCGCCTCGGCCAGCGTGGCGACGATCGGCGCCGAGCGCGGGATCCGGGTGACCTCCCGCGCGTCGCGGCCCGCCTCCCGCGAGTCGATCACGCAGGCGATCGGGTCGGTCGCGTAGCGCAGCACGCCGAACCCCATCTTGCCCGACGGCTGCCGCGTGCTCCCCTCCATGTAGAGGGCCAGCGGCCGTGCGCGGCGCGGGGCGGTCTCAGTCACGGAGCGCCCCACCGTGGCCCGGCCGCTCGAGCGGCGCGACCACGCCGTCGACGACCGGCGCCCCGTCCGCCGGGTCGGGCGCGAGGTTCAGGTGCGAGTCGAGGTCGAGGTGGTCGAACAGCGCGCCCAGCGAGGCGCCGGCCGCGATCGCCACCGACGACTCGCTCATGCAGCCGATCATCGTCGCCAGCCCGTGCGCGCGCGCCGCCGCGACGATCCGCAGCGCCTCCGTGATCCCGCCGCACTTCATCAGCTTGAGGTTGATGCCGTCGACGCGGTCCGCCAGCCGTGGAACGTCCGTCGCCCAGCGGCAGCTCTCGTCGGCGAAGACCGGCAGCGTGCGGCCCGCGAGCAGGCGCGGCAGTCCGTCCTCGCTCCCCTCGGCCAGCGGCTGCTCGACGTAGTCGACGCCGCGCGCGGCCAGCCAACGGTCCATCGCCAGCGCCTCGTCCAGCGTCCAGCCGCCGTTGGCGTCGACCCGCAGCCGCACCCCGAACGGCGCGGCGGCCTCGGCCGCGGCGGCGAAGTGCGCGCGGTCGTGCTCCCGTCCCTCGGGCGAGCCGAGCTTGATCTTGAGCGCGCGCGCCCCGGTGCGGCGCAGGATCTCCGGCACGCGCTCGCGCGTCACTTCGGGCGGGTTGAGGCCGATCGTCACCGAGGTCGGAACGGACGGCCGCGGCAGCCCGAGCAGCGCGTGCAGCGGGAGCCCGGCGCGCTTGGCCAGGAGGTCCCAGAGCGCGGCGTCGAGCGCCGCCATGGCCGGCGGGTCGATCCCCAGCGCCCGCATCGCGGCCCACGCCGCGTGCGGGCCGGCGGAGAGCTCGAACCCGGCCGCGAAGGCCTCGAGCTGCGCCCGCCCGCGCGCGGCGGTCCAGTCCGAGGCGATCGCCGGCGCCAGTTCGCCCACCCCCTCGAACGCGCCGTCGGAGGCGAAGACGAACAGGTTCTCCGAGCCCGCCTGCGTCCCGCGGCTGATCGCCAGCGGGTAGCGCTTGACCAGCGCGAGGGTGCGAAACGCGAGCCGGATCAACGCCCCCTCCGCGCTCGCTTACGCGAGCTTCGCGACCCGCACCTGCGCCGCGCGGATGACCTGGCCGCCCAGCGCGTAGGCCGGCCGGTACTCCTCCACCACCAGGTTGTTCCGGGCCGGGTCGGCGGTCGGCTCGATCGCGACCGCCTCGGCGGTCGCGGCGTCGAAGGGCCGGCCGACCGTCGGGACCCGCTCCAGCCCCTCGGCCGACAGCGCGTCGTGCATCTGGCGCAGCGAGAGCGCGAGCCCGGCCTTCAAGGGCCCGTCATCGGCGTGCTCCATCGCCAGGTCGAGGTGGTCCAGCGCCGCGAGCACGCCCCCGAAGGAGCGGGCGAGCGCCTCGCGCACGCGCAGCGTCTGGTCGCGCTCGAGCCGGGCGCGGGCGCTCTCGAGGTCCTGCTGCGCGGCGCGGAAGGACTCGGCGACCTCGCGCAGCTTGGCCTCCGCCGCCAGCGCGCGCGCCTCGAGCGCCCGGTACTCCCCGAGCGGGACAGCCAGTTCGACGGGGGCCGCGGCGGGCGCCTCGTCCGCGCCGGCCTCGTCGTGACCGTGATCCTCGCCGCGCCCGTCCTGTCCGCGATGCCGGTCCTTCATGCGTCGATCTACCTCCGGGTCGGAAGCGTCAGCCGGTAGCGCCCCGAGCGCGTGGCGATCACCAGGTTGACCGCGCGCCGGTAAAGGGACGCCGGCATTTCATCATAGAAGTCGCCCGACTTCTCGATCGGGCGGCCGTTGACCTGCAGCACCGCCATCCCCCTGGCCAGCCCGCGCTGGCCGGCCTCGGAGTCGGCGCGCACCTGGTCGACGAGAACCGTCCCGTTCTTGCCTTCGGCGACGGTGAACCCCAGGATCAACTGCGAGACCCGCGCGCCGAGCTCGCGGGTGAAGGCGGTCGGGCGGAAGCTGCGGGTCAGCGTCTGCTCGTCGCGCCGAAGCTTCACGGTCGCGCTGCCGCCGATCCCGACCCGCGCCAGCGCGGTGTCGAACTCGGGCACCGAGCCGGTCTTCTGCCCGTTGACCTCCAGGATCACGTCGGCGGCCTGGATCCCCGCCGCGGCGGCCGGGCTGTCGCCGAAGACCCGCCAGACGATGACCCCGGCCTGCGGCTCCGCCAGCTCGGCCTCGTCGGCCGCGCCGAGCACCATCCCGGTCCAGAGCGGCCGCACCCGTCCGAACGACCTCAACTCCTCGTAGACCTTGCGGCCGCGCGAGATCGGGATCGCGAAGCCGAGGTTCTGGCCCGAGGCGACGATCTGCGCGTTGATCCCGATCAGCTCGCCGAGGATGTTGACCAGCGCTCCGCCCGAATTGCCGGGGTTGATCGCGGCATCGGTCTGGATGAAGTCGGCGTAGCGGACCGCGCGCCGATCGGGGCCCGGGAGCGAGCGGCCGACCGCGGAGAGGACGCCGACCGTCACCGTGTTCTCGAGTCCGAACGGGTTGCCGATCGCGATCGCGGTCTCGCCGATCATCAGGTCGTCGGAGTCGCCCATCCGCGCGAACGGGAAGGGGCCCTTGTCCTTGAGCTTGAGCACCGCCAGGTCGGAGTCGCGGTCCGAGCCGACGAGGTCGGCCTCGACCTGCCGCCCGTCGCGCAGCGTGACCGCGATCTTCGAGGCCTGCGAGATGACGTGGTCGTTGGTCAGGACGTAGCCGTCGGCGGTGACGATGACGCCCGAACCGAGCGAGTTCTCGATCCGCTCGCGCGGCGGGCGGCGCTGGCCGCCGCCGAAGAACCACTCGAAGGGGTCGATCGAGCCGCCGAAGGGGTTCTCGACGCGGGTTTCGGTCGAGATGTTGACCACCGCCGGGGCGACCTTCTCGACCGCCTCGACGATCTCGTTGCGGCGCAGTTCGCGCGGCGTGGCGGCGGCGGCCGGGGAGGGCGCGGCCGCGCCGGCCAGGCCGGCCGCCAGGGCGACCGCCGCGAGCGGTCGAAGGAGCAACGGGCAGAGGGCGTGGCGGAATGGCGGGACGGGGCTCACCGGGCACACCTCGTCCGCGCCCGGGTGCGGGCCCGCGGGGGCGCGGGCGGGGGGGCGCGGGCCGATCAGTCTGCCTGAACCGGGACTCTCCGGCTTCCCGCCTCGTCGCGGCGGCCGACCACGACCTCGAGCACTCCCAGCTGGTAGGCCGCGCGGGCGCGATCCGGGTCGGCCGATTCGGGCAGGGCGTAGCGGCGGACGAACGGCCCGAACGGCCGCTCCAGCCGCCGCGCGCCGGCGGGGTCGAGGTCGGCCGGCGGGCGGCGGACCCCCTTGATCGTCAGTTCGCCCGGGTCGATCCGGACCTCGAGGTCGGTCGGGGCGACCCCCGGGACGTCGGCCTTCAGGACGAGCCGGTCCGGGTACTCGTAGAGGTCGACCTTCGGGGTCCATTCGCCCGACCCGGCCGAAGCCTCGTCCCCGCCCCCCTCGTCGCCGCGGGCCAGCGCCTCGTCGAGGACGCGATTGATCTTCGTCTTGAGCTCGACCAGTGCCTGCATCGCTTCACCACTCCGGCTGCGGCCCGGAACCGGCCGCGGGGTCCGCCCTCAATGTACGCCCACCGGCGGGCCGTCAGAAGTCGACCGTGACGGCTCCCGCGGGGCAGTTCTCGACGCACTTCATGCAGACCGTGCATTCCGACGGCTGGGCCACGTGGACCCGACCGTCGACGATCTCGAACACCGTCGTCGGGCAGACCGCCTCGCAGGCCTGCGTGTTGTCGCAGAGGTCGAAGTCGATCTCGACGGCGGCTCCGGCCATGGCGGGGGCCTCCCGGTCCCGGGTCAACCATCGGCTCCGGCCCCTGCCGGGTCAAGGCGAACGGCCTAGAATCGGCCCGTGGCGCACGAACCCGACGAGCCTGGTCCCGGCCCGGCCGCCCCCCCCGGGCGGCCCCCCCCGTCGCCGCTGGCGCGGCGGGAGCAGGCTGCCACCCGCCGCTTCCCGACCGAGGACCGCGGCCGGCGGCTTCAGTACCGCGGCCCGTTCGAGCGCGACCGCGACCGGATCGTGCACTCGCGGGCCTTCCGGCGGCTTTCGGGGAAGACGCAGCTGCTGCCGGGGCTCGAGACCAGCCTGGCCCGCACCCGGCTGACCCACACGATCGAGGTCGCGACCGCGGCGCGGGTGCTGGCCCGCCACCTCGGCCTGCACGAGGACCTGGCCGAGGTCGTCGCGCTGGCCCACGACCTGGGCCAGCCGCCCTTCGGCGTCGCCGGCTCGCGCGCGCTGGACCGCTTCCTGGCCCAGGGTCCCGGGCGCGGCGCGCCGAAGGCGGCGGCGATCGCTGGCGGGCCGGGGTTCCACCCCCGCGCGCAGTCGCTGGTCGTGGTCGACCTGCTCGAGGTCCGCTACGGCCCTCCCGGCCTCAACCTCACCGACGACGCGCGCGACGGGATCCTCAAGCTGCGCGGCGACGGCGCGGCAGTTCCCGAGGGGATCGATCCCGCCGGCCTGACCCCCGGCGCGCCGGCCTCGCTCGAGGCCCAGGCGGTGCGGGCGGCGATCGATGCCGTCACGCCGCTGCACGACCTCGAAGACGCGCTCGCGGAGGGGCTGATCGAGCTGTCCGCGGTGCTGCGGCTGGCGGCGGTGCGGCCGCTGGTCGAGCGGCTGGAGCGGGCCGGCGGCTGGCCGCGCGGGCGGTTCCGCGAGCGCGCGGCGCTGCACCGCGCGCTGGTCCACGCCGCGCTGACCGACATCCTGGTCGCCTCGCGCCGCCGGCTCGCCACCGCCGAGGCGGCCGAGGCAGCGGCGGCGCGGCCCGCGGCGGGCCGTGCCGTGGTGGCGCCCGGCGCGCGCGGCGCGGCGCTGACGGCCGCGGTGCACGAGCTGGTCGCGGCGCGCGTGATCGGCGCCCCGGCGGTCCGCCGCGCCGACGCGCGCGGCGAGCAGGCCGTGGCCGCGCTGCTCTCGGCCTACTACCGGGACCCCCGGCTCGTCGACGACGCCGTGCTGCTGCGCTACAAGGAGCTGGCAGGCCGTCCGTTCCTGCGCGACCTCCCGCCGGCCCGGCAGGAGGCCGAGATCGCGGACCACTACCACGGCCGGCGCGCCTACGCGCGCGTGCTGGCCGACCACGTCGCCGGGATGACCGACCGCTTCGCGCAGGACGCGCACGGCGCGCTGCTTCCCGGCCGGAGCCCCCGCTGATGCGCCTCGCCGCCGCCTCCGACCACGCCGGTTTCCCGCTCAAGAACCACCTTGCCGCCTGGCTGCGCGCGCGCGGCCACGAGGTCCTCGACCTCGGCACGCACTCGGCCGAGAGCGCCGACTACCCCGACTTCGCGCACGAGCTGGCGCGGCGCATCGCGGCCGGTGAGGTCGAGCGGGGCCTGCTGGTCTGCGGCACGGGGATCGGGATCTCGATCGCCGCCAACCGCCACCCCGGCGTGCGCGCCGCGCGCTGCCTGTCCGAGTACGACGCACGGATGGCGCGGGCCCACAACGACGCCAACGTGCTGGCCCTGGGCGAGCGGGTGACCGGCGCCGGGCTGGCCGAGGCGATCCTCGAGACCTTTCTCGCGACCCCCTTCGAGGGGGGCCGGCACGCCCGCCGCGTCCAGAAGATCGAGCGCTGATCCGTGCCCTCGCCGGGCGAGGTCGCCGCGCTGTTCGCACCGGGGGGGCCGCTGGCCCGCGTGCGCGAGCGCTTCGAGCACCGTGCCGGCCAGGAGCGGATGGCCGACGCCGTCGCGCGGGCCTTCGCCGAGGGGCGGCACCTGGTGGTCGAGGCCGGGACGGGGACGGGCAAGACGCTGGCCTACCTCGTCCCCGCGCTGCTGGCCGACGAGCCGGTGATCCTCTCGACCGGGACCAAGGCGCTGCAGGACCAGCTGCTCGAACGCGAGCTCCCGGTCGCGCGCGCGGCGACGGGGGCCGAGCGCGAGGTGGCGGTGCTCAAGGGGCGCGAGAACTACCTCTGCCGCAAGCGGCTCGGCGAACTGGCCGCCGAGCCGCGGCTCGACCTCGCGGCCGAGGTCCCGCTCTGGCCGAAGCTGGTCGCGTGGTCCGGGACGACCGCGGCCGGCGACCGCGCCGAACTGGCCGAGCTGCCCGACGCCTCGCCGCTCTGGTCGCGCGTCGACGGCCGGGCCGAGATCTGCACCGGGACGAAGTGCGCGCACTACGATGCCTGCTTCGTCTACCGCGCGCGGCGTCTCGCGGCCCGCGCCCAGGCGGTCGTCGTCAACCACCACCTGCTGTTCGCCGACCTCGCGCTGCGCCGCGGGGAGCGCGGCGGCGTGCTGCCGGGCGCGCCGCTCGCGGTGCTGGACGAGGCGCACCTGGTCGAGGAGGCCGCGGCCGCGCACTTCGGCACGCGGCTGACGGGGCGGATGGCGGCCGACCTGGCGCGCGACGCACGGAGCGAACTGGAACGCGCGGCCGGCCGGGCCGAGACGGCCGCGCTGCTGGAGCGCGCGGCCCGCGAATTCTTCCGCGCCGCGCGCCCGCCGGGGAACGCACGCGGACGGGTCGCGCTGGATCCGGGGCACGCCCGCGGAGATCTGCGCCGGCTGGCCGACGCGCTGCTCGACGCGCTGGAGGCGGTGCGCGCGGCGCTGGAGGGGGCGGGCGAGCGGGCCGAGGAGCGCACGCTCGTCGCCGGCCGCGCGCTGGCCCAGCAGCGGGCGCTGGACGACCTGCTCGACGCCCGCCGGCCGGGAGAGGTCGTCACCGTCGAGCCGCAGGGGAAGGACGGCGCGCTGCTGGCCTCGTGGCCGGTCGAGATGGCGCCGCTGCTCGAGGAGGTCCTGGGGCAGGGGTTCGCCAGCGTCGTCGCGACCTCGGCCACGCTCGCGGTGGCCGGCTCGCTCGACCGCGCCCGCGAGCGGCTGGGGCTCGCCGGCGCGGAGGGGCTGGTCGTGGCCTCTCCCTTCCGGGCCAGAGAGCAGGCTGCGCTCTACGTTCCGCGCGACGACTTCCCGGCCCCCGACGACCCGCGCTACGTCGAGCGCGCGCTGCGCGAGATCGAGGAACTGGTCCGGATCTCGCGCGGCCGGGCCCTGGTGCTGTTCGCCTCGCACCGCGCGTTGCAGCGCGCCGCCGAGCGGCTGCCGAAGACGCTCGACTTCCCGGTGCTGGTCCAGGGCGAGGCGCCGCGCGAGCGGCTGATCGAGCGCTTCCGCGAGGAGGTTCACTCGGTGCTGCTCGGAACGGCATCGTTCCGGCAGGGGATCGACGTCCCGGGCGAGGCGCTCTCGCTGGTGGTGGTCGACAAGCTGCCGTTCGCGGTCCCCGACGACCCGGTCGTCGCGGCGCGCGCGGCGGCGATCCGCGAGCGCGGCGGCGACCCGTTCGCCGAGGACCAGCTCCCCGAGGCGATCCTCGCGCTGCGCCAGGCGCTCGGCCGGCTGATCCGCTCGCGGCGCGACCGGGGCCTGCTGGCGCTGCTCGACGTGCGGGTCCGGACGCGCCGCTACGGGCGCGCCGTGCTGGCCTCGCTACCGCCCTGGACCCTGCTCGACGACCTCGACCAGGCCCGCACCTGGTTCCGCGTCGTCGACGGCTGAGCCGGGCGCAGGCCCACCACCGCCGGTGCGCCGGCCGAGCGGCCGCAGCAGCTTCTTCGCGATCGACACGAACCGGTCGGCCGCTTCGCGCAGGTCGGGAGCGGTGCTGCGCGGGAAGCCGTAGACCTCGACCCTCACCCCGTCGAGCTTGAGCTGTCGGACCAGCGGCACGAAATCGCCATCGCCGGTCGCCAGCACGACGACGTCGAGATGCGGCGCCGTGGCGACCGCGTCGAGCGCCATCTCGAGGTCCCAGTTCCCCTTCATCGTGCGGTCGGGGCGGATCCTGAGCGGCTTGCGCTTGACCTCCCAGGCCTTCATCTGGAGCAGGTGGATGAAGGCGCTCTGGTCGGTTTCGCGGGCCTCGACCAGGTAGGCCACCGCGCGCACCAGCCGGCGCCCCTCGGAGGCCACGGCAAGCAGCGCCTCGAAGTCGAGCCGTGCCCCCTTCTCGCGCGCGCCGTAGAACATGTTCTGGACGTCGACGAAGAGCCCGACGCGCGGCGGGCCGTCGGCGGCTCGGCCGCGGGCGGCCGGAGGTGGGGCGGGGGGCGCAAAGGGAAGCGTCCCCTGCGCCAGCGCCGCGCGCAGCGTCGCGAGCTCGCGCAGGATCGCTTCCTGCGAGGCGGCGACGGTGCGGGCCTCGGCCTCGTGCAGCACGATCATCTTGTCGAGCAGGTCGGCGTGCGCGACGGTCCGCTTGCCGATCTCGCCGAGCGATTCGCGCCGCAGCCGGTCGGCGTCGCGCAGCTTGGCGAGCGCGGCGCTGGTGCGGCGCTGCTCGGTCGTCAGCCGGCGCAGTGCGGTCGTGACCTCGCCGGTCCGCTCCTGGGCGCGGCGCTCGATCAGTTCCTCGACCCGCTTGCCGAGCCGCAGGACCTCGCGCTCGAGCCGCGCCCGCTCCTCGCGCGTCTCCTTCTCGCCGGCGCGCAGCTCCTTCAACTCGTTCAGCCGCCGCGAGAGCTGCTGCTCGAGTCCCCCGGCCTGCTCGATCGCGCGCGCCAGCTGCGATTCGAGGTGGCGCACGCGCGACTCGAGCTCGCGCCGCTCCTGCTCCAGCTCGCGCAGGCCGGCGCGGTCGGAGGCGAGCTTGGCGACGTACTTGGGCCGGCTGCCCGGCTCCTCGCCGAAGGCCAGCCCGGCCAGCAGTTCGGCCGCGGCGCGGATCTCCGGGACGGGGAGCGCGGCGCGCGCCGGGCGGGCCAGCCGGTGCAGCAGCCGGGCCCCCGCGACCGCCGGCCCCTCGAGCGCTGCCTCGAGTTCGTCCCGCAGCCGCTTCTCGTCGCCGGCGTCGTCGACGGCGGTGACCCCGACTGCCTGGTCGAGCAGGCCCAGCAGCGCGGTCCCGCGCGCCGGGTCCTCGACCAGCAACTCCCCCACCAGGTCGGCCCGGCCGGCCGGTGCGAGTTCTCCGGAGGCGGCGCCGGTGAACTCGCGGAACCGCTCGGCGTCGAGCAGCTCGCCGACGACGAGGCGCACCCCGGGCAACCCCAGCCGTTCCGAGTAGGTTTCCCAGGAGACCAGCACGCCCGCGCCTCGCCTTAGGGGTCGAAATCGCCCGGATGATACCACGCCGGGCCGCCGTCCGGCTGCCGGAGTGATTTCTAAGTACTTGACAGGAAAGGCTTTGCATAGTAACCGGGGCATGGGTGTATCCTGCCGCGCCGCGCAGGCCGGAAAGGGAGTCCACGGGTGGCGATTGAGGGGGTCGGCGTCGACCTGGTCGAGCTGGTCCGGATCCGCGCGGCGCTCGAGCGCCACGGAGAGCGCTTCCTCGACCGGATCCTGACCGCCGGCGAGCGCGAGTACTGCTACCGCCGGCGCGACCCCGTGCCGCACGTTGCGGCGCGCTTCGCGGCCAAGGAGGCCGTGGTCAAGGCGCTCGGCACCGGCTTCGCGCAGGGGATCCGCTGGGTCGACGTCGAGGTCGAGCGGGACGAGGTCGGCCCGCCGCGGATCGTGCTGCACGGTGCGGCGCTCCAGATCGCAGGCGAGTCGGCCCGCGTGCATCTCTCGCTGACCCACGACAAGGGCGCCGCGATCGCGGTCGCCGTGCTCGAGCGCTGAGGTGTCCTCGCTCGACGCGGCCGGTTCGGGTGTGCGCGACCTGCTGCGGCGGGGCCTGCAGGGGATCGCGTCGTTCTCCGTCTTCCACCCCAAGAGCGTGCTGCTGGTCGTCGCGGTCGTGACGGGGCTCGCCGCCTGGCAGGCCTCGACGTTGCGGATCTCGACCGACGTCGAGACGCTCCTGCCGCGGAACGTCGAGTCGGCCCAGCGGATCAAGGCGCTGCTCAAGAGCTTCGGTGGCAGCGAGCCGGTGGTCCTGGCGATCTCGGGGAACGGCGAAGAGGACCTCGAGGAGCGGATCGACCTGGCGCTGGCGATCCGCGAGCGGCTCCTGGACCACCCCGACCTCCACGCCGTGACCGGCCTCTTCGGCGAGGACCCATGGGCGCTGCTCGAGGGGCCGCAGGCCCATGCGTTGCTGCTCTACCTGACGCCGGACGAGATCGACCGGGTGGCCCGACAGCTCACGCCGGAGGCGATCGACCGCCGCGTCGCGGAGAACCGCGAGGCGCTGCGCTCGCCGCTCGGCGCGCTCGCCGCGCGGCTCTACGCCGAGGACCCGCTCGGCTTCGCGGGGCTGGCGCTCAAGCAGATCGGCGCGCTCAAGGGGGGCCTCCGGATCGGCTCGCGCGAGGGGATCCTCGTGACCGAGGACGAGGCCTACGCGCTGGTCCTGCTGCGGCCCAGGGTCAACACCAACGACATCGAGACCGCGCGGCGCGTGCTCGGCGCGGTCGAGCAGGCCGCGCGCGAGGCGCTGGCGGAGGCCGAGATCCAGGGCACGGTCGGGATCGGCCCGCCGCCCGAAGGGGCGCCGCCGGGGCAGATTCACGCCGGGCTGGCCGGCGCGCCGGCGACCCTGGTGGGCTTCCGCAGCAGCCTGGCGGGCGACCTGCGGCTGGTTTCGCTGACTTCGTACTTCGCGCAGCTCGTGCTCTTCGCCTTCGCCTTCCGCCGCATCGGGGGCCTGCTGATCGCGGGCAGCTCGCTGCTGGTCGGGGCGATCTGGGCGCTCGGCTTCGCGGCGGTCGCGATCGGCGAGATCAACATCTTCACGGTCGGCTCGATCGGCATCCTCTGCGGCCTGACCGTCGACTTCACGGTCCACCTCTACAACCGCTACCTCGAGGAGGTCCACGCCGGCAAGGACATGGCGCGGGCCTTCTCGATCTCGCACGGCGAGACCGGCGTCGGGATCCTGGCCTCGGTCGGCGTGATGGTCTGGGCCTTCTTCGCCGCCGGGCTGTCGGAGTTCCGCGGGCTGCGCGACCTGGGCCTGATCTGCGGCGCCGGGCTGGCCCTCTCGCTGCTCGCCTCGCTCTTCATGGTCCCGGCCCTGACCGCGCTGTGGGTACGGCTCTACCCGCGGCCCGACATGCCGCGCGGGCTCGCCGGCTTCGGACTCGAGCCGGTCCTGACCGGGGTGGTGCGGCGCCCGGGTCTGACGATCGCGCTCGGATCGGCGCTGACCCTGGCGCTGCTCTACCCCGCGGCGCGGGTCCACCTGGACGAGGACTTCTCGCGCTTCCGGCCCCAGTCCAACCCGGCGATCCGGCTCCAGAACGAGATCGCCGCCCGCACCGGAACCTCGCTGCAGGCGGTGCTCGCGCTCGTCCCCGGCGCCAGCGACGAGGAGATCCTCGAGCGCTCGGCCCGGATCGAGGCCGGCCTTGCGCCGCTCGCGGAGGGCGAGCGGGCCGAGCTGGCGGCGGTGCTCGGCCCGGCGCGGGTGATCCCTCCGCCTGCGGTCCAGCGGGCGGCGCTCGACCGCCTCGCGGCCCTGCGGGCCAGCGGCGCGATCGACCCCGACGCGGTCGTGCGCGAACTGCTGGCGGCCGAGGAGCGGAACGGCTTCCGGATCGACGATCGCGCCCGCCGCGCCGCGGAGCGGGTCCGCGCGATCCTCGCGCGCGACACGCCGCTGACCGTGGCGGAGATGAAGGACGGGCCGCTCGCCGACCTGCTCGACGATCTGGTGATCGTCGACGACCGCGGGCAGCGGCTGGGGATCGTCTCGGCCTACCCGCGGCCCACGGCCCGCACCGTCGAGCTGATCCCGGCGATGCGCGAGGCGATCGCGGCCAGCGGCGTCCCGGCCGAGCTGTCCGGGGCGCGGGCCCTGACGCAGGAGATCCGGCCGATCATGCTGCGCGACGGGATCGTCGCGACCGTCGTCTCGGCGGTCGGCGTGACGATCATCCTGCTGGTCGCCTTCCGGCGGCTCTCGCTCGTGCTGCTGACGATGGTCCCGCTGGTGACCGGGCTGATCGCCTCGGTCGGCCTGATGTCGCTGCTCGGGATCGACTTCAACCTGGTGACGATCTCGATGCTGCCGCTGATCCTCGGGATCGCGATCGACAACGGGATCCACGTCGTCCACCGCTACGTCGAGGGGATCGAGGGCGCGACCCGCGAGGACATGGTGGAGGTCTTCCGTCACACCGGACGCGGCGTGGTGATGGCCACGCTGACCACGGTCGTCGGATTCGGTGCGCTGCTGTTCGCCGACAACCCGAGCCTGATCTCGTCCGGCATCCTGGCGATGCTGGGAACGACCGCGACCCTGGTCGCCGCGGTCACGCTGCTGCCGGCGATGCTCTCGCTGCTGCCGGTGCCGGGGCGGCGCGCCGCGCCCCCCGGCCCGCGCTGAACCCTACTTGTACCCGAACAGCATGGTGTAGATGATCGCTGCGATCAGCGTCAGCCCGATCGTCAGCGCGGTGTAGCCGAAGAGTCGGAACCAGCGCTCGGTCTCCTTCGGCATCGGGTCGACCAGGCGCGCCTCGAGCTGGCCCGTTTCGACGAGTTCGCGGTATTCGTGCGGCTTGTCGTACTTCAGCTCCTCGACCGGGACGCGGCCCGTGAAGATCACCGGGTCCATCGGGAACTTGTCCGGCCGGAAGTGGGTGTTGAAGAAGTGCACGGTGAAGATGAAGGCCGTCGCCAGCAGCGCCTCGTCGCTGTGGATGATCGTCGCGACGTTGATCGCCCAGCCGGGCAGGATGCGGGTGAACAGCTCGGGGAACCAGAGGAACAGGCCCGAGCCGCCGATCACGATCATGCCCCAGAAGACCGCGAAGTAGTCGAACTTCTCCCAGTAGGTGAAGCGCCCGTACTCGGGGCGCGGGCCCAGCCCGAAGAACCACTTGAAGGAGCCGATCACGTCCTTCAGGTCCTTCAGGTTGAACATCATCGAGTCCTGGCCGAAGATGAAGCGGACCCAGCTCAGCCCCGAGCGGCGCTTGCGCTTGGCCACGTCGACCAGGTGGTAGCCGAAGAGCGCCATCATCGCCGTCGCCGCCAGCCGGTGGAACACGCCCATCGTCTCCGAGCCGGAGAAGACCGTGGAGACCCACTGGGCCCATCCCATGTAGGAGAACTTGAGCGCCATCCCGGTGATCGCGAGGGTGAAGAAGGACAGCACCATCACGATGTGCATCACGCGCGAGCGGGTGTCGAAGCGCAGCACCTGCTTCTCGGTCGAGGTCGCGACCAGCGCCTTGTGGTGTTTCCAGAGCTCGCGCGAGCGCCAGAGCCGCCAGAGCCAGGCCCCGGTGTGGGCGGCCGCGAAGGTCAGGGTCCCGACCAGCAGCGAGGTCATGAACAGGAAGGCGTAGTACAGCGCCGGGTAGCGCTCGCGGTCGTGGTGGGTCGCGTGGGTCAGGTAGCCGGCGAAGCGGCGGTTCGAGCCGGGGTGGCACTGCCCGCAGGTCTCGATCACCCTCTCGCGCGAGAGCCGCGAGTGGGTGTCGGTGGTGGGCAGGATGTCGTGCGCGCCGTGGCAATCCGAGCACTTCGCGGCGCCGGCCTGGCCCAGTTGGCTGACCTTGCCGTGGTAGGTCTGGAAGAAGGTCTCGGCCTCGTCGGTGTGGCAGCGGCCGCACTGCTGCATCATCGTGAAGCGGAAGTCGCGCTTGTCGGTCCGGCTGATGTCGTGCGAGGTATGGCAGTCCTCGCAGTTGGGCAGTTCCTTGCCCTCCGGCGCCTCGCCCTTGCCGTGGATGCTCGCCTTGAAGACGTCGACGATCCCCTGGTGGCAGCGGGCGCAGGTCTGGGCGACGTTCGCCTTGTTCACCGTCGACTTGGGGTCGCTTGGGGGCAGCTCGCCGTGCGCGGTGTGGCAGTCGGCGCAGGTCGCCGTCACGACCAGGCCGCTCTGCAGCAGGCCCACGCCGTGGGTGCTCATCTTGTAGCTCTCGACGATGTCCTTTCCCGCTGCGAGCTCGATCCGCACGGCGGCCTTCTCTCCCGCGCGGTGGCACGACGCGCAGAGTGTCGGGACGTTGCGCGGGAAGGTGTTCGACTCGGGCCAGCGCCGGCTCTGGGTGGCGTGCCGGTCGTGGCAGTCCAGGCACTCCGGCGCGTCGGGGTCGTTTCTGGCGGCGAGTTGGCCGTGGATGCTGGCCTGGTAGGTCTCGACGACCGCGGCGTGGCAGACCGAGCAGTTGACCTTCGACTTCACGGTGTCGCAGGGGCGCAGGTGGGAGAGCAGGACCTCGGAGTGGCACTGGGCGCAGGCCACGCGGCCGTGGGCCCCCTTGGCGTGCGCGGTCTCGTCGACGAACATCGAGACCGCCTTGCCGTCGCGCTGGGCCGTCAGGTCAGGCTTGCCGTGGCAGCGCAGACAGTCGCGGTTGGACATCCCGCGCCCGTCGCTGGGGGCCCGGATCTTGTGCGGCGAGTGGCAGTCCGAGCAGGACGGGATCTGGTGCGCCGCCTCCTCCCAGAGCCGCCCCTCGATCACCTTCTGGTGCACCTCCTCGATCCGGGCGTGGCACTTCATGCAGGTCCCGGCGATGTTCTCGCGCGAGACCGACGACTTCTTCTCGGTGTGCGGCAGCGCCAGGTGGGCCGAGTGGCACGAGGTGCAGACGGCCGTGACGGTCAGGCCCTTCTGGAACAGCCCCTCGCCGTGGATCGACTCGGAGTAATTCTCGAGGATCCGGTCCTGCGGAATGTCGGAGTGGGTCCGCTCGACCGGCGACCCCTCGTGGTGGCAGCGCCCGCAGGTCTGCGGGATGTTGACTGTGTTGGTCGGGGAGCGCGGGTTGGCGCGCGGCAGCACGTCGTGCCGGCCGTGGCACTCCTTGCAGGTCGGGGCGTAGGGGTCGCCCTTCGCGGCGGCCTTGCCGTGGAAACTGGCGAGGTGGTCCGCCTGCTCGGCGCCGTGGCAAGTGCCGCAGTCGACGATCGAGGCATCGGGGTCGCCCCCGGCGTGGGCCATCTCGTCCGCCGCGAGGTCCATGTGGCAGGCCACGCAGTCGAGGTCCTTGTGGACCGACTGGGCCAGCCGCTTGGCGTCCACGGTCACCTGGATCGGCCGGCCCCTGCGGGTGCCGGTCATTCCCGACTCGCCGTGGCAAGCCATGCAGGTGTCGTTGTCCTGGGCCGGCACCGGCGCCGCGCTGGCGAGCAGCGCGCACAGGACGACCGGTCCGAGACGAAGGGTCAGGTTCGGGCCCATGCTGTCCTCTGAGGCGGCGGCCAAACCGGAGCGGCTTATCTCGCTAGCAGGCCGCGACAGGGGAAGATCGTACCTGCCGCCCGAATCGGAGTCAACTAATAGGTAAGACACGGGAGTGGGAGTCGCCTAAACGCTTTCCGCGCCAGTGTTTAGCGAGTGCTCCCGGCCGGGGTGGGGCGGTTCCAGGCGACGGGCAGCCGGACCACGCCGCGGCGGATCAGGCGCCGCAGGACCCGGATCGTCTCGACCTCCCGCATCGGCGCGATCTCGACGATGTCGGAGACGCTCCAGTGCCCGTCGAGCCGCGACAGCAGGAAGAACTCCTCCGGCCGCAGCGGCTCGGAAACCAGTTCCTCGAGCGGCCGCGCCAGGGAGGGGATCGCCTGGGCCGGGAACTCCTCGGCGTAGACCCGGCCCAGGAAGAGCCCCTCGGCCTCGCGCCGGACCTCCGCCGCCTCGCCGTCGTTATGGACCGAGAGATCGCCCAGCAGCGTCAGCGCGGCTTCAGCGTCGCCGCGGCCGAGCCGCTCCCGCGCGGCGGCGACCCGCGCCGCCCCGGTCAGCCCGACCAACTCCGCGTCCGGCGCGTCGCCGGTCACCAGCGGCAGCGACGGCCCCTCGAGCGAGACGATCGTCACCAGGTTGGCGCGGAAGGCCTCGGAGAGGAACTTCTTGACCGGGAACGGGGAAGCGTGCAGGCCGAACGCGATCTCGTCCATCGTACGGCGGCCGTCGAGCGACTCGAGGATCCGGCGCGCCAGCGGGTGGTCGGCGATCTCCTGCGGCGCCAGCGCCGCGGTCCGGGCCAGCACGACCCGGCCGTCGGGGAAGATCTCGCGAATCCGCTGCATCTCGTCGTGGCGGTGGACGCCGCGCAGCAGCACGTGGTCGACCGCCAGGGAGATCAGCACGACCTTCGGCCCGGGCCGCGCCCCCGGCTCGAACAGGAAATCGGCGTCATCCCACTCGAAGAGCGAGTAGACGATCTCTTCCGTGCGCTCGGCCAGCGCCCGCAGCAGGTCGTCCTTGGCCACGAACCCGAGCCGGACCAGGACCTGCCCGATGAACTCGTTGCCGTCCCGCCGTGCCAGGAGGCCGGCCCGCAGCTGCTCCTCGTTGAGCTTTCCGCGCGCGACCAGGACGTGTCCGAGCATCTCGGTCGGCTCGTTGGAGGCCGCCCCGACGATCGTGCCGTCCTGGATGTACAGCTCCTTCGCCGTCGTCGCGCGACGGAAGTCGAACCGCCCGGTCTTCTGCGCGCTCGCCGCCCACTGCAGAAGATCGGCCAGCCCCATGGTCGAGAAGGCGCCGGACAGGCTCATCGCGTATCCCGAGGGCGCGTGGAGGCCCGATGGGACAGTAGGTTCCGGCGGCCCCCTGCGGCAAGCGACGGCTCAGCCCACGATCGGGAACCGGACCGCTTCCCCCGCGGTCAGCCCCAACCGGGCCGCTGCGCTCCCCTGGTCGAGCGCCATCTCGAGGTAGCCCGAGGAGCCCCAGAGCAGGAAGACCTCCCCGGGTGGCGCCTCGCTGAAGGTGGCGTGGACCGCCAGCGGGCCCGTCCGCCCCGGCCAGCCGAGCACTCGATCCCCGACCCCGCAGTGCGCCAGCGTCGCCCGGGTCAGGTTGGTCGCGACGTTCCCGAAGCGATCGACGTGCAGCACTGCGGCCAGCAGATGGGCCCCGTCCCGACGCGGGGAGGCGAGCGGAAGACGGACCGGGTCGGTCACCTCCGGGCCGACGGAGGCCAGCGCGGCCCCCCCGGCCAGGTGGCCGGCGACGGGGGCGAACAGGTCGCGGCCGTGAAAGGTCGGGTGAGCGTCCGCCAGCCCGAGCCGGCCGGCGTCGATGGCCCGGATCTCACGGACCTCGAGCCGGTCGTAGATCGCGGTGAAGAGCCCGTTGTCGGGGCCGACGAAGAGGCTGCCGCCCGCGGCCAGGGCGAGCGCCCGGCGCGGGCCGCCGACGCCCGGGTCGACCACCGCCAGGTGGACGGTACCGAGCGGGAACCAGGGTGCCGCGGCGCCGAGCAGGTAGGCTCCGGCCAGCCGATCGTACGGCGGCAGTTCGTGGCCGAGATCGACGAGCTGGGCTCCCGGGCAGGCCGTGAGCAGCGCTCCGCGCAGCGCGCCCAGGTAGGGGTCGCGCGTGCCGAAGTCGGTGGTCAGGGTGATCAACGGCGGTCGCGGAGACATGCGCGGGTTTGAACCTCCTGCGGTTTCCTTCATGATGCCGCGGAACCGCCCCCCGCGTGCCGTCCCGACGGAGACCCCCTCGATGCGAAGCGTGACCGCGCCGCGTGCCGTGATCGTGGCGTCCGTCCTGGCCGCGGCGGCCGGTGCGGCATGGGGGCAGGGAGAGGACCTCGTCCCGGGCCGCCCCGAACTGGTGCGTCCCGTCCACGCGGTCGGGCTGGTCCTGGCGGAGGGCTCCCCCGCGGACGCCACCGCCGCCGCGCTCGCGCCACCCCCGATCCGCGGCGAGAGCTCCGCCCCCGGCCGGGCCTGGGGGGCGGTGCGGATCCGCTGGGCCGACGCCGAGCCCACCCCCGGGGCGATCGACCTGTCGCGCTGGGAGCCGCTGGTCCTCGCGCTGGCGCGCGCCGGCCAGCCGGTGGTGGTCGTCGTCGAGGCGGGGCACCCCGCCTACGGCTCGTTCGATCCCGCCGGGTTCGTGCCGCCCGCGGGAGGGGCCGGTGACGGAGCCGCTCTCGAGGCCTACCGCCGCGGCTGGAACCGGCTGCTGCGGGAGCTGGCCCGGCGCTGGTCGGGCCGCCTCGCGGCGGTCGCGATCGACGGGGCTCTGCCCGGCGCGGGGACGCCGGAGGCGGAGCGGCTGGCGGCGTACGAGATCAAGTCGGCGGCGGTCACGATCACCGCCGAGTCGCCGTCGAGCGGGTTCTGGATCCGCGCGCGCGATGCCGGCGAGTCGGCGCTGGTCGTCGCCGCCTTCGCGGCCGCGCAGGATCTCGTCCCCTACGTCGACGGGATGCTCTTCGCGGTGGGCGCCGGAGAGGACCCCGGCACCCGCGCCCGGGAGGAGCGCCGGCGCTGGGTCGAGGTCGAGGCCGCGGCGACGCTGGCCTTCGAGGCCGCGCTTGCGCCCGAGCTGGCGGGCGCGCCGCGCGAGGATGCCGCCCTCGCGCGGGCGGCCGAACTGCTCGGCGGCGGGGCCGACCTGGCGCTGCTCGAGCTCCCGGGCCCGCCCCTGGCCGGCGGCGCGCCCGCCGGAGCGCGCAGCCTGGCCGCTTTCGCGGCGCTGGTCGGCCCGTCGTACGGGCTGGCGCCCCGGGAGGAGCGCGGGATCGACTGGGCCGTCCCCACGGACGGCGTCGCCTGGTCCTACTACTTCGACGAGGAGCGCTTCCGCGAGGTCGTCGCGTTCTGGGCGGCGCCGGGAACGCCGGCGCCGGGCGAGGCGACGCTCCGGGTCGAGCGTACGCTGCGCCGCGAGATCACTCTCTTCGACCCGCTGGGGCGGATCGCCACCCCGCCACGCCTCGAGCCGCAGCCCGACGGGACGGTCCTCGTGACGGTGCCGCTGGCGCCCCGGCCGCTCCTGCTCGCGATCCAGCGCGAGAAGACCTCGCCCGGTGGCGTCGGCCTCGACGCGACCGAGATGGAAACGCGCAGCCGGCGAACGGTCACCGCCGAGGAGATCATCGCCGCGCACCAGCGCTTCCGCGCCTTCCAGGACGACCGACTGCGGAGCGTCCGGCGTCCCGGCCAGATCAGCTTCCGCGCCCGCGTCGGCGCCGCGACCGGGTCGATCGACCTCTCGGTCAAGGCCGACCAGTACTGGGAGCCGGCGACCGGCGCCGAGTGGGTGATCCTCGACACCTACTTCAACGGCGTGAAGCTCAACTGGAACAAGTTCCCCGAGCTGCCGTTCCTGAGCCGCGAGAAGATCGTCGCCGCGCCGCTCGACCTCAACCTCGATCAGCGCTACGCCTACGAGTACGAGGGGGTCGAGGAGATCGACGGCCGGCCGGCGTGGCGGCTGCGTTTCGAGCCGCTGGCCGAGACGGTCTCGCTCTACCGCGGCACGGCCTGGATCGACCAGCGGACCGCCGCGCTGCTCAAGGTCCGGCTGCGCTACACGAAGACCGAGCCGCCGATCATCTCGGACGAGGAAACGCAGTCCTACGCCCCCTACGAGGGCCCCGACGGGACGGCGCTGTGGCTGCCGCAGCGGCTCGACGGCCAGCAGATCTACACGATCGCCGGGGCCAACGTCGTGGTCCTGCGCGAGATCGACTTCGGCGCCCCGGTGATCAACGACCCCGGGTTCGCGGCCGCGCGGGAGCAGGTCTACGCCTCCGACCGCCAGATGCTGCGCGACACCGACACCGGCTTCAAGTGGCTGTCGAAGAACGAAGCGGGCGAGCGGACGGTGCTGGAGAAGGGGGACCCGACCCAGTGGTTTGCGGTCGCCGGCGCGCTGCGCGACGGGTCGACAGAGGGCGTGATCCCGCTGGCCGGGGTGAACTACGTCGACGTCGACTTCCGCGGGAAGAAGGAGATTTTCAACGCCTTCATCGCCGGGGCGTTCAACAACGTCGCCTGGACCGCGCCCAGCTTCCTGGGAACGAAGCTGGACGCCGGGATCAACGCCACGCTGGTCGCCTTCGAGCAGGTCGACCGGCTCTACGAGAACGGCGAGGAAATCCCCGAGCAGTCGGTGGCGACGATCCCGCAGGCGCTGCGCCTCACCCTCGGCTACCCGCTGGGCGATTTCGTCAAGATCCGTTCGACGCTGGGGCTGGACTACGTCGAGGTCCGGGACGCCGACGACACCGAGGACTTCGTCCTGCCGCCCGACCACCTGGTCTACCAGGGGAGCCTGTCGATCGGCTTCGACCGCGGCGGCTGGAGCCTCGCCCTGCGCGGCGCCTGGGCGCACCGTTCCCAGTGGGCCCCCTGGGGGCCCGAGGGCGAGCTGGCGACGCCGGCCGAGGTCGAGGCGAAGACCTCCTACGCGACCTGGGAGGCCGCGGTCCAGCGATCTTTCTTCCTGCCCTATTTCCAGCAGATCGAGCTGGCCGCGACCTGGTACGGCGGTCAGGACCTCGACCGCTTCTCGGACTACGAGTTCGGGCTGTTCGGGGCCAACCGGCTGCCCGGATTCGGCGGTTCGGGGATCCGCTTCGAGCAGGGGGGTGTCTTCGAGGCGACCTACGGCTTCAACATCGCGCAGGTCGTGGGGTTCGACCTGTCGGCGGAGTACGGATGGGTCGACGACCCGCAGGTGGCGCCGGGCTTCTCGGGCCACACCGGGGTGGGGCTGGCCGCCAACTTCGCAGGCCCCTGGGAGACCCTCTGGCGGCTCGACGTCGGCTACTCGCTGGCCAGCGACCTGGAGCCCGCGGAAGGGAAGATCGACTTCTTCCTCGCCGTGCTCAAGCTGTTCTGAAAAGCGAAGGGGCGCCGCGAGCGGCGCCCCTCGGCAGATCCTCCCGTGAGGGAAGGACTACGCCTTGACGTGGCAGACCTTGCAGTCCTTCTTGACCGGGCCCGACTTCTGGCCGGCGGCCAGGGCCTTGTCGTGGCAGCCCCAGCAGCTGTTGTGCACCGCGTCCGACAGCTTCGGCGCCTTGTCCTTGGCCGCGGCCTTGTCGTGGCAGGCTTCGCACTTCTGCGGCGTCTCGCCGTCCTTGGTGGTGTGGTGGCACGCGCTGCACTTGACGCCCTTGTCGACGTGCGTCTTGTGCGGGAACGTCACCGCTCCCATCTTCGAGTCGAACTTGAGTTCGGCCGGGGCGTCCGCCGCCAGCGCGAACAGGCCACAGATCGCTAGGCCCAGCACCATCACGAGCGCTCTCTTCACCGTTTCGTCCTCCTCGGCGGTCTAGGCCGCGTCGGTTCCATCCCTGGGGCCGGCCGCGGGCCCTCGGCGCCGCCGCACGACCGATTCCACGACCAGCGCCGCCCCGATCGCGGCCGCTGTCGCTGCCAGCAAACCCCCAAACCAAAGATACCAAACATCGAAGTAACTTCGAAACGCCCACGCGGCCTGGCCGGGCACGTAGCAGATCCGGCCGTCCACGGCGGCTGCCGTCGCCCCCTCGTGGCAGGGGCCGCAGGTCTCCTCGATCCGGGCCGGATTGACCTTCGACCGGGGGTCAGAGGCCGGGAAGACCCCGTGCTGGCCGTGGCACGACTGGCACTGGGTGACGTACCGGAAGTCGCCGGAGACCAGGAACCCGTGGGGCCCGGTCGGCCACGGCGAGCCGTCCGGGCGCGGCTTGACCGGGAGCTTGAGCAGGGGGTCGACCAGCCGCGGCGCGTGGCACTGCGAGGCCGAACAGGAGTGGTCCAGCCCGGTCGGCAGGTAGCGGCCCCGCGGGTCGGTCGCGGGGTACCACTGGTGCTCGGTATGGCAGGTGTTGGCACAACCCTGGAGGTGTTCGCTCTTCCCCTGCGCCGCGGCGTGGACGTCCCCCTCGAAGGCCTTGGCCTCGTCCGCGTGGCACGACGAGCAGGCGACGGTCGTGAGCGGCATCGCGTGCGGCGCGGCCGGGTCCCCGACCAGGTGGCAGCCGTCGCAGCCCTGCGCCCTGTGGACCCCGTCGTGGACCCAGCCGCGCAGGTCGATCGGCTGGGCCTTCCCCTCGGGGTGCAGCCCGTCGTGACAGCGGCAGCCGGTCGCGGGGTCGAAGGCCGGAGCGGCCGCGGGCGGGGCGGTCTCGTCCGCCGCGAGGAGGGCGCCCGTGCCGGCGGCCAGCAGGGCCAGGATCAGCAGGCGGCGGCTCATGCGTCCTCCCGGTCGCGCTCGGGGTCGATCCCCTGCCACGCAATCACCTCGTCGTACTCGTCGCGGTGCTCTTCCTTCATCGCGTGGATCGGCATCCCGCCGTCGATCCAGGTCCGGTTCATCGGGAAGATCCCCGGCTTGAGGTGGACGCCGAACATGTGCCAGAGCAGGATCGCCGCGAAGGCCAGCAGGGCCTCGTAGCCGTGGACGAGTTGGGAAAGTTCCACGACCAGGGCCGGCCAGTGGCTCGCGGTCCAGAGCACGACGCCCGAGACGACCATCACGATCGTGCCCCAGACCAGCGCCCAGTACTCGAGCTTCTCGCGGTAGGTGTAGCGGCGGCCAGGGGGCGGTGCGTCGCGGAAGCCGAGGAACCAGGCGAAGTTGCCGACCAGGTCCTTGCCGTCGTGGAGCAGGTCCGGCAGCAGCTCGACGAGCTCGCGCCGGCCGCGCTTCGTGAACGCCAGCCAGTACATGTGGTAGAGCGAGCCGCCGATCATCACCAGCGCCGCGACGCGGTGGACCTGCCCGCGCAGGTCGAACAGCGGCCGGCCGACCGCGCCCAGCCTGTCGGCCCAGGCCGCCGGCAGGTAGAGCGCGAAGCCGGAGATCACCAGGGTCGAGAACGAGATCACCAGGAACAGGTGCTGCATGATCTGGTTGCGGTCCCAGCGCACCGCCACCCAGCGGCCGTCCCGGCTCTCGAAGCGCGAGAGCGGCTCGATCTTCCGCCGCGCCGGGCGGGCCCCGGTCGCGGCCGCGTGGGGGTGGGCGTGGGCGCTGCGCAGCAGGGTCTTCTGCTCGAGCACCTGGTGGACCGCCATGAAGACCAGCGTCGCGCTGATGATCGCGAGGTAGATCCAGCGCGTCCAGCGCGTCCAGTCGATCCCCTTGACGATCGCCCGCGCGTGGACCGGCGTGGCCGAGAAGCCGGCGGTCGCGCCGGGGTGGCAGTTGGGCTGGCCGCAGGTCCGCTGCAGGTTCTGGGGGTTCACGCTCGAGGCCGGATCGTGCTGCGAGCGGATGTCGTGGAAGCGGTGGCACGAGGCACAGTTGGCGACGTTCGCCGCGCCCCAGCCCGTGCCTCGGCCGTGGTACGAGCGGTCGTAGGTGATCACGCTGTCGGGCCGCAGGTCGTAGCGCGAGGTCAGGTCGGGGTCGCCGTGGCAGCGCCCGCAGGTCTCGCTCACCTCGGCCGCGAAGACGCTGCCGCCGTACTGTGGGCGCTGGATCGCGTGCGCCCCGTGGCAGTCGGTGCAGATCGCCGAGGCCAGGTTTCCGGCCTTCCAGGCCCGGCCGTGCACGCCGCGCAGCAGCGCGTTCAGCTCGCTGGTGTGGCAGCGGCCGCAGAGGTTCGGCTGGTTCCGCCGGTTGAGCGGCTCGGCCGGGTCCTCCAGGGCGCGAACGGCGTGGGGGTGGTGACAGACGTTGCAGGTCGGGGCCTCGACCTCCTCCCCCTCGACCGCGGCGCGGCCGTGGACCGAGGTCTGCCACTCCGCGACCGGGTCGCGGCCGTAGGCGTCCTTCTGGTGGCACTGGCCGCAGGTGGTCCCGAGGTTGTGGGAGTTGGTCTTCGACGCGGCGTCCCCGTGCGGCCGGATCTGGTGGCTGCCGTGGCAGGCCGCGCAGCCCGACTTGTAGCCCGCGCCGGGCTTGATCTTCTGCGTGTGGATCGACGACTTCACCGTCTCGACGATGTCGCCGTGGCAGGTGTCGCAGGAGGCCGGCGCGAGTTCGGGCGGGTGCGGGATCGGCGGGTCGCCGGCCAGGTCCGCGTGACAGTCGGTGCAGGAAAGCCCCTCATGGGCCGAGCCCTTGAGGGAATCTCCGACAACGACCAGCTTGGCGGCCCGCTCACCGGCGTCCGAGAGGCTCGCAGCGTCGGCATGGCACGAGGCGCAGATCGAGTCGTCCGCCCGGGCCGGGAGCGAGAGCAGGCCCGCGAGGAGGATCGTGACGGCCGCAGCGCACGCGAGCAGGCGGCCGGGTAAGCACCGCATGGAATCGTCCTTTCGAGAGGGGGTATACAGAGGGTAACCGGTCGATAACTGAAAAACCAACTAGTAATTTCTGTTAGGTAGCCGATCCCCGACTGACTGACGAGTGTCTAGCTGTAAGCCGACCTCCAGCCGGCCGCCGCGCACCCGCTCTCCCCGCGCCGAAAGCGGGCATCATGAGCAGATGAGGCGGGGGCGATGGCCGGGCGCGCGACCACCCCGGACCGCCGGCCCCGAGCGTCGAGGAGGGAGAGGGGTGAGCCTGTTCACGCCGGTGCCTGCGTCCGCGGTGCGCGACCCGGGCGAAGACGCGCTCTGGTGGAGATTGCTCGGCTGGTCCTTCCTGGCCGGGGGGATCGTCGACGTGGCGTTCGGGATCGGAATCCTCGTCGCCCAGGAGCGCCTCGCCCCGGTCTTCGGGATCACGCTGCCGACCCCGCGGGTCTACCTCGACCTCAACGGCCTGCTGCTGATCGGGCTCGGGCTGATCTACTTCCTGGTCTTCTCCAACCCGCGGCGTTTCGCCCCCGTGGCGGTGGTCGCGACGCTGCTGCGCTTTGCCGGGATGGCGCTGTTCACGGTCGGCCTGTTCTCGGGCCGGGCCGAGCCGTTCTTCTCGAACATCGCCAAGACCGACGCCGGCTTCGCCTTCGTGCACGCCTTCCTGCTGCACAAGGCGGCCGGCAGCCTGGTCAACGCGCTGATCCGGCCCTACCGGGGAGAGTGACGGGGCGATGACACGGTATTTCGTCGAGACCGGCCAGATCGCGCGGCTGACGATCGACACGGTCCGTTCCGTCTTTCGGCGCCCCTTCCCGGTCGACGCCGTCGTGCAGCAGATGTTCCGGCTGGGCGCCCGCTCGCTGCCGTTGGTCGCCCTGACGACGATCTTCACCGGGGCCGTGATGGCGGTGCAGACCGCCTACAGCCTCGGGAAGTACGGCGTCCAGGTCTACGTCGGGGCGTTCGTCGGGATGTCGATGGTCAAGGAGCTGGGGCCGGTCCTGACCGCGGTGATGCTGGCCGCGCGCGTCGGCGCCGGGATCACCGCCGAACTCGGCGCGATGACGGTCGGCGAGCAGGTCGACGCGATGCGGGCGCTGGGAGCCGACCCGGTCAAGGTGCTGGTCCTGCCGCGCCTGATGGCCCTGCTGCTGATGATCCCGGCGCTGACGATGCTCGGCATGACGCTCGGGATCCTGGGCGGGATGTGGGTGGCCGTGGCCGAGCTGGACCAGGTCCCCGGCTATTACTGGAGCAAGGTGATCGAGGTCATGAGCGTCGGCGACGTGCTCTCGGGGCTGGGCAAGAGCTTCTTCTTCGCCTATTTCATCGGGATCATCGCCTGCCATCAGGGGCTGACCGCGCACGGCGGCGCGTCGGGCGTCGGCCAGGCCACGACCCGTTCCGTGGTCGGCTCGTCGATCTCGATCTTCATCGCGAATTTCTTCCTCTCGAAAGCGAGCCTGTTCCTGCAGCAGCACATCGGACGGATCTTCTGGTGAGCGGCGGCGACGCCCCCGTGATCCGGCTGGCCGGCGTGCACAAGCGCTTCGGCCCCCACGCGGTGCTGCGCGGCGTGTCGCTCGACGTCGGGCCGCGCGAGACGGTCGTGATCCTGGGCGGTTCCGGCTCCGGTAAATCGGTCACGCTGCGCCTGATCATCGGCCTGCTCGCCCCCGACCGCGGCGACATCCTGGTCGAGGGGCGGAGCGTGCCGAAGCTGGGCGAGAACGGGCTGCGCGAGGTGCGCCGGCGGGTCGGCTTCCTGTTCCAGAGCGGCGCGCTCTTCGACTCGATGGACGTCTTCGAGAACCTCGCCTTCCCGCTGCGCGAGGAGTCGTGGCAGGAGCCGCGGGTCGCGGCGCGGGTGGCGGAGGTGCTGGCGCTGGTCGACCTCGACCCCAAGGTCGGCGCGCTCGATCCCTCCGAGCTGTCCGGCGGGATGCGCAAGCGGGTCGCGCTGGCCCGCTCGATCGCGGTGGCGCCCCGTGCCATGCTCTACGACGAGCCGACGACCGGGCTCGACCCGGTCACCAGCTCGGCGATCAACGAGTTGATCCGCGGGCTGCAGGAGAAGCTCGGGATGACCTCGATCGTCGTCACCCACGACATCCGCACGGCCTTCGAGGTCGGGGACCGGATCGCCTTCCTGCACAAGGGACACCTGCGCTTCGTCGGGACGGTCGACGAGGCCCGGAACACGACCGACGAGATCCTCGCCGCCTTCCTGGCCGGACGGCTGCCCGGAGGTGCCCATGCCCGCTAGAAAATCGTCGCAGGACCTGCTCGTGGGGCTGACGGTCGCGGCCGGCATGGCGCTGCTCGCGGTCGCGATTCTCGTGATCGGCGGGCAGTCGAAGCTCTTCTCGGCCAAGTACCGCTACCGCACCACCTTCGCCGAGGCTTCCGGGCTGCGGGTCGGTGCCCCGGTCTCGCTGGCCGGGGTGCGGGTCGGCAACGTCACCCGGATCGTGCTCCCGACCGACCCGCGCGCCGCGGGGATCGAGGTCGAGGTCGAGATCGACGCCGACTACGCCCCGCGGGTCCGCGAGGGGAGCATGGCCCGACTCTCGATCCTGCAGTTCGTCGCCAACGAGAAGGCGGTCGAGATCGCGCCGGGCGACCCCGACCGGCCCCAGCTCGCGGACGGCGCGGTGATCCCGGTCGCCGAGGGGCGGGCGCTGCTCGAGCGGGGGGCGACGATCGCCGAGTCGGTCGAACGGATCACGGGCGACCTCGAGACGATCCTGGGAGCGATCCGCCGCGGGGAGGGGCTGCTCGGCAAGGCGATCGTCGACCCGCGGTTCGGGGCGGAGGGGGTGGAGGACCTGCAGGCGGCGATCGCCTCGTTCCGGGACCTCGCCGAGCGCGTCACGCGGGGGGAGGGGTTGGCCGGGCGCCTGTTCTCCGACGACGCCGCGGCCCGCGAGACGCTGGCCGACCTGAGGACCGCCGCCCACGGGCTGGCCGCGTTCAGCACCCGCCTCGAGCAGGGCGAGGGGCTGGCGGGCGAGCTGACGACCGGGGAGTCGAACCTGCTGCCGGAACTGCGCGACACGGTGGCCGCGTTCAAGGCGGTAGCGACCGCCCTGGAACGGGGGGATGGCCTCGTCGGCCGGCTGGTCCGGGACGAGGAGCTGTCGCGCCGGGTCACGACCCACCTCGACGAAACGCTGGCCCACCTGGCGTCGATCACCCGCAAGATCGACGAGGGGCAGGGGACGCTGGGGCTGCTGGTCAACGACCGGGCCCTCCACGACGACGTCGAGACCGTGATCACCGGGGTCAAGAGCAGCAAGTTCGCCAGCGGCCTGATCCAGCGCTACTACCGCAAGGGACTGAAGGAGCAGGCGCGGCCCGGGGACGGCCCCGCCGCCGCGCCCCCGTCGGCCGCCGGCCCGGATGCGGCCGGCCCGGCCGGGCCCGGGCTGGTTCCGGCGGCGACTGGAATCCCCTCGGCAGACAGGCCATATTCGCCCCCGTCGCCGCCGGCCGGCACGAGTGCTCCTCGTCCGCCCGGCCGGCCCGACCCGGAGGCCACGTCATGACCGTCACGTCGTTGCCGGACGCCGCTGCGGCGCTCCGCGAGAAGATCGCCAGCAAGACCGCCCTCGTCGGGATCATCGGGCTCGGCTACGTCGGGCTCCCCCTGGCCGAGGTCTTCGCGCGCGAGGGGTTCCGCGTCCTGGGATTCGACATCGACGCGCGCAAGCCGGAGGCGATCAAGGCCGGGCAGAGCTACATCGGCGACGTGACCGACGAGCAGTTGAAGGCGCAGGTCGACGCCGGCCGGATCGAGGCCACGACCGACTTCTCGCGCCTGGGCGAGTGCGACGCGATCCTGATCTGCGTCCCGACGCCGCTGCGCAAGACGCTCGACCCGGACATCTCCTACATCGAGGACTCGATCGAGCGGATCATCGAGCGGATCAGGCCGCAGCTGCGCCCCGGCCAGCTCGTGATTCTGGAGTCGACGACCTACCCCGGTACGACGGACGAGGTGATCGTCCCGGCGCTGGAGCGGGGCGGCCTCAAGGCGGGACGCGACTTCTTCGTCGCCTTCTCGCCGGAGCGGGTCGATCCCTCCAACCCGAAGTACAAGACGGACAACACCCCCAAGGTCGTCGGCGGCTACAGCCCGGCCTGCTGCGCGGTCAGTGAGGCGCTCTACAAGGGCGCGCTGCCCGCGGTGCACGTCGTCTCGTCGGCCGAGGCCGCCGAGATGGTGAAGCTGCTCGAGAACACCTTCCGCCTGATCAACATCGGCCTGGTCAACGAGTTCGCGCTGATCTGCGACAAGCTGGGCCTGAACGTCTGGGAGATCATCGACGCCGCGGCGACCAAGCCGTTCGGCTTCATGC
Source organism: Acidobacteriota bacterium (assembly GCA_025456425.1). Taxonomy (GTDB): domain Bacteria; phylum Acidobacteriota; class Polarisedimenticolia; order J045; family J045; genus JALOKP01. The sequence goes on from JALOKP010000025.1 coordinate 31,946, forward strand.
CTTTCTACCCGGGTCCCGGGCTGGGCGGCCACTGCATCCCGATCGACCCTCACTACCTGTCCTGGAAGCTGCGCTCGCTCAATTTCTTCACCCGCTTCATCGATCTCGCCGCCGAGATCAACCGCGGGATGCCGGCCTACGTCGTCAGCAAGCTCGGGCTGGTGCTCAACGAGCAGGGCCGGGCGATCAAGGGGACCAAGGTCCTGGTGCTGGGCGTGACCTACAAGAAGGACACCGCCGACACGCGCGAGTCGCCGGCGATGGACGTGATCGAGGTGCTCGAGGCGCGCGGCGCCCACGTCTCGTTCCACGACCCCTTCGTCCAGGTCTACGAGGTCGGCGGGCAGAAGGTCCCCTACGTCCCGCTGACCCCGGAATCGCTCCGGGCCCACGACGTCGTGCTGATCGTCACCGACCACAGCGCGGTCGACTACGATGCGGTCGTGCGCGACGCGAAGCTGGTATTCGACGCCCGCAACGCGACCAAGCGGGTCACGGGCGAGCGGGCCAAGGTCGTCACCCTGTGAGCGGCGGGCCCGGCGACGGGGCGGTGCTCGTCACCGGGGCTGCCGGCTTCATCGGGTCGCACGCCGTCGAGCGCCTGCTGGCGCGTGGCGAGCGCGTGCTGGGGCTCGACAACTTCGACGGTTTCTACGACCCGGCGATCAAGCGCGCCAACCTCGCGGCCGCAGCCCGCGACCCGCGCTTCACGCTGGTGGAAGGGGACATCCGCGACGCTGCGCTGCTCGACGGGCTGCTCGCGGCGCAGCCGGTGCGGGCGGTGATCCACCTGGCCGCACGGGCCGGGGTCCGGCCCTCGGTCGAGGATCCGGCGCTCTACGCCGACGTCAACGTCCGGGGTACGACGGTCGTGCTCGAGTCGGCGCGGCGGGCCGGGGTGCGGAAGGTGGTCTACGCCTCGTCGTCCTCGGTCTACGGCGGCAACACCAGGGTGCCGTTCTCGGAGGACGACCCGGTCGACCACCCGGTCTCCCCCTACGCCGCGACGAAGAAGGCGACCGAGCTGGTCGCCAGCGTCTACCACCACCTTTACGGGCTGGACACGATCGGCCTGCGCTTCTTCACGGTCTACGGGCCGCGCCAGCGACCGGAGATGGCGATCGCCGCCTTTACCCGGCTGATCGACCAGGGCAGGCCGGTTCCCGTCTTCGGCGACGGCTCGGCGCTGCGCGACTACACCTACATCGACGACATCGTCGACGGGGTGCTGGGGGCGCTCGACCGCGGCCGGGGCGACCGCGTCTACAACCTCGGCGAGTCCGAGACCACCAGCCTGCTCGAACTGGTCCGGCGGATCGGCGAGGCGCTGGGGAAGGAGCCGCGGATCGAGTTCCGGCCGGCACAGCCGGGGGACGTCCCGGTGACCTTCGCGGACATCGCCCGCGCGCGCCGGGAACTGGGGTACCATCCCGCGGTGAAGGTGGCGGAGGGCATCCCCCGCTTCGTGGCCTGGACCCGTCCCTCGGCCTGAAGAACCCGGCCCGCGCCCCCCCGGATCCCCGCCAGGAGGTCTCGCCCGTGAACATTGCGGTCATCGGCACCGGTTACGTCGGTCTCGTGTCCGGGGCGTGCTTCGCCGAGTTCGGCACGCACGTCACCTGCGTCGACAACGACGCGTCCAAGGTCGAAGCGCTGCGGCGCGGAGAGATCCCGATCTACGAGCCGGGGCTCGACCAGCTCGTGACCCGCAACGTCGCTGCGGGCCGGCTGAACTTCACGACCGACCTGGCCGCCGCGGTCCGGGAGAACCTGGCGCTCTTCATCTGCGTCGGGACCCCGCAGGACCCGCACGGCCGTGCCGACCTCTCGTCGGTGATGGCGGTGGCGAAGTCGATCGCCCAGGAGATGGAAGGCTACAAGGTGATCGTCGTCAAATCGACCGTGCCGGTCGGGACCGGCGACCGGGTCGAAGCGCTGGTCCGCGAGATCACGAAGGGGAAGATCCCGTTCTCGGTTGCGAGCAATCCCGAGTTCCTGCGGGAGGGGGCCGCGATCGAGGACTTCATGCGCCCCAACCGGGTCGTGATCGGGACCGAGGACGAGCAGGCGCGCGCGATCCTGGTCGACCTCTACCGCCCGCTCTACCTGATCGAGACGCCGATCCTCGCCACGCGGCGCCGCGCCTCGGAGCTGATCAAGTACGCCTCGAACGCCTTCCTCGCGGTCAAGGTCTCGTACATCAACGAGATGGCCGACCTGTGCGAGAAGGCCGGCGTCGACGTCCACGAGGTGGCGCGCGGGATGGGGCTCGACAACCGGATCGGCGGGAAGTTCCTGCACCCCGGGCCGGGCTACGGCGGCTCGTGCTTCCCCAAGGACACGCGCGCGATCCTGGCGACCGCGGAGGAGTTCGGGGCGAAGCTGGAGATCATCGCCGCCGCGGTGGCGGTGAACGACCACCGTCCCGCCCGGATGGTCGAGAAGATCAAGGCGGCGATGGGCGGCGACGTGAAGGGGAAGACCGTCGCGCTGCTCGGCCTGGCCTTCAAACCCAACACCGACGACGTGCGCGAGTCCCCGGCGATCGAGATCGCCAACGGGCTGATCGCGGCCGGGGCGACGATCCGGGCCTACGACCCGGAGGCGATGGCGACCGCCAAGGCGGGCGGCTACCGCGGGGAGACCTGCCCCGACGAGTACGCGGCCTGCCAGGGCGCCGACGCGCTGGTGCTGGCCACGGAGTGGAACCAGTTCCGCAACCTCGACCTCAAGCGGGTCCAGGGGCTGCTGACGACCCCGACGGTCGTCGATCTGCGCAACGTCTACAAGCCGGCCGACATGAAGAAACTCGGGTTCGATTACACCGCGGTCGGCCGCTGAGCGGGGGGTCTCTTGCGCGCACTCGTCACCGGAGGCGGTGGGTTCATCGGGAGCAACCTCGTCGAGGCGCTGCTGCGCCGCGGCGACGACGTCGTGGTGCTCGACAACTTCGCGACCGGGCGGCGGCAGAACCTGGCGCGCGCCGGGGAGTGGGCGAAGGCAGGCGGCGGGCGGTTCGAGCTGGTCGAGGGCGACATCCGCGACGAGGCTACGGTGCGCCGCGTGATGGCCGGGAAGAGCGTCGTGCTGCACCAGGCCGCGATCCCGTCGGTCTCGCGCTCGGTCGCCGACCCGATGACCTCGCACACCGTCAACGTCGACGGGACGCTGACGCTGCTCCTGGCGGCCCGCGACGCGGGGGTCCGGCGCTTCGTGATGGCCTCCTCGTCCTCGCTCTACGGCGAGTCGCCGACCCTGCCCAAGGTCGAGACGATGCCGTCCGACCCGATCTCGCCCTACGGGCTCGACAAGCTGGCGGGCGAGTCCTACTGCCGCCTGTTCACCCGCCTCTACGGCCTGCCGACCGTGGCGCTGCGCTACTTCAACGTCTTCGGGCCGCGCCAGGACCCGGCGTCGGAGTACGCGGCGGTGATCCCGCGCTTCGCGACCGCGATCCTGGCCGGCACGCCGCCGACGATCTACGGCGACGGGCAGCAGACGCGCGATTTCACCTACATCGCGAACGTCGTCGAGGCCAACCTGCGCTCGGCCGAGGCGCCGGACGAGGCCTGCGGCGAGGCCTACAACATCGCCTGCGGCGACCGGATCTCGCTGCTCGACCTGGTCGGCACGATCAACCGGCTGGCGGGAGGCGCGGTCCGCGCGGCACACGCCGAGCGGCGGGCGGGGGACATCCAGCACTCGCTGGCCGACATCGGCAAGGCTCGGCGGCTGCTCGGCTACGAGCCGAAGGTCGGTCTGGAGGAGGGGTTGACCCGGACGATCGAGCACCTCCGCGCCCCGGATCGGGCGTGAGCGCGTGACGCGCGGCCCCGACCGCGCGGTGATCGTCGCCGGGGGCGGGGGAACCCGCCTCTGGCCCTGGACCGGGCCGGACCTTCCCAAGCCGCTGCTGCCGCTCGGCGGCGGCGGGCGCACGCTGCTCGCCGCGGGGCTCGACCGGCTCGAGGGGCTCGTCCCGCCCGGAGCGATCGCGCTGCAGGCCCCGGCCGCGCTCGGCGCGCGCCTTGCCGCGGCCGAGCCGCGCCTGGCGCGCGGCGCGGTGCTCGACGAACCGAGCGCGCGCGATACCGGGCCGGCGATCGCGCTTGCGATGCGGCGGCTGCTCGCCCACGCGCCGGAGGCGGTCGCGGCCGTGCTGCCGGCCGACCAGCGGGTCGCGGACGAGCCGGCGTTCCGGACCGCGCTGGCCGTCGCGGCCCAGGCCGCGCGCGGCGGGGCGCTCGTCACGATGGGGATCGTTCCCGACCACCCGAGCACCCGCTTCGGATACATCGAGGCCGGCGGGACGATCGGTCCCGGCCCCGCGCGCGCGGTCGCGCGCTTCGTCGAGAAGCCCGACCGGCAGGCCGCGGAGCGCTTCCTCGCGGGGGGCCGCCACCTCTGGAACGCGGGGATCTTCGTCTGGCGCGCCGACGCCTTCTGGACCGCGCTCGAGCGCGCCGCACCGGAGCTGGCGGCCGCCGTCGAGCGCTTCGCCGCCGGCGCCGCCGCGGCCTGGGACGCGGCCCCGTGCACTTCGATCGACTACGCGCTGATGGAGCGCACCGGCGGCGTCGTGGTCGTGCCGCTCGACGCCGGCTGGGACGACGTCGGGGGCTGGGACGCCGTCGTGCGCCTGGCGCGCGCGGGGGACGCCGGCCCGGCGCGGCTGGTGCCGGCCTCCGGGGACGCATTCGAGGGCTCGGTCGTGGTCGAGATCGGACCGGCGCGCACGCCGCGCGCCGTGCTGCTGGGCGGCGCGCCGCTGCTCGTCGTCGCAGGTCCCGAGGGGTTGCTGGTCGCGCCGCGCGACGCGGCCGACCGCGTCAAGGCCTGGGCCGGCCCCGCGGCCGGCCCCATCTCCGGCGACGCAGCGCGCTGAGCGGGGACGCGGTGCCGGCCGGATCGCTGCTCGCGCTGCTGGCGTTCGCGCTGCTTGGGCTCGCCGCCTACGCCTACCTCGGCTACCCCCTGGTCGCGCGGCTCCTCGTCCCGCGCCTGCCCCCGCCGCCCGCAGGAGCGGGCGGCACGGGCGACGGGCCCGGCGCCCTCCCGGCCGTCAGCGTGCTGGTCGCGGCGCGCAACGAGGCGCCGGCGATCGGCGCCCGGCTGGCGAACCTGCTGTCCCAGGACTACCCGTCCGACAAGCTCGAGATCCTCGTCGCGTCCGACGCCAGCGACGACGGGACCGACGCGATCGTCGCCGCCGCCGGCGACCCGCGCGTGCGACTCTGGCGGCAGGAGCCGCGCGCCGGCAAGACCGCCGCGATCAACCAGCTCGGGAGGATGGCGACCGGCGAGATCCTGGTCCAGACCGACGCCGACGTGACCTTCGCTCCCGGCGCCCTGCGCGCGCTGGCGGCGGCCTTCGACGACCCGCGCGTCGGCGTCGCCGACGGGACGGTCCGCTTCAGCAACGCCGAGTCGCCGGAGGTCGCGGGTGGCGAGGGGCTCTACTGGCGCTTCGAGAACTGGACCAAGGAGGTCGAGTCCGGGCGCGGGCTGCTCTGCGTCGCCAACGGCGGGATCTACGCGCTGCGCCGCGCGCTCTGGCGGCCGCTGCCGGTCACCGTCGCGGGGGACGCGGCCGAGCCGCTGCTGGCCGCGCGCGAGGGGTACCTGACCGTGGTGGCCCCCGGGGCCCGGGCCCAGGTCCGCGCCGCCGCCACGCTGGCCGAGGAGTTCCAGCGCAAGGTCCGGATCATCGCGCAGCAGGTCGCCTGCGCCCGCTGGATCGGCCTCTCGACGCTCCCGCTCCGCACGCTCTGGGCCTACGCCTCGCACAAGCTGCTGCGCTACGCGGTGCCGGTCCTCGCCGGGCTGGCGCTGGCGACGGGGGCCGGCGCGGCGGCGCTCGGGTCGCGAGCCGGACTCGCCGCCGTGGTGGCGGTCCTGCTCCCGGTGGCGGCGGCGCCGCTGGGCCTGCTGCGCCGGCCGCGCGTGCTCGCCCGGTTGTTCCGTGTGCCGCTCTACCTCGTGATGATCAACGCCGCGGCGGCGGCCGGGCTGGCGCGCGGTCTCTCGGGACGCGCGGCCGCCAGTTGGGAAGCCCCAGCCAGCACGCGCCGCGCGCCGTAGCCTCCGCCGTGCGAAGCCCGGGGGCGCCGGCCGCGGTCCTCCGCGATAATCGCGACGATGCCGCCGTCCTCCCCCTCCGCCGCCACCCTGCGCCAGCTCGCCGCGCTGATCCACCCCGGCGGCGTCACGGCCCCCTCCGGGCCGATCGCCGGCAGCCTGGAGCTGGTCGCGGCGGCGCGCGAGCACCGCGTTGCGGCGCTCGTGGCGCGCGCGCTCGAAACGCGCGGCGAGCTGGCGGGCCTGGACGACGCGGCGCGCGCGGCGCTGCGGCGCGCGCTGCTCGACCAGCAGCAGGAACGGGCCCAGCTCGACGCGCTCGGCGCCGTGGCCGCAGCCGCGCTCGATGCGGCCGGGATCCCGTTCGTGGCGCTCAAGGGCGCGGCGCTCGGCGCGGCGCACTATCCCGCCCCCGCGCTGCGGCCGATGACCGACGTCGACCTGCTCGTCGCGCCCGGCGACAAGGACCGCGCGCTGACCGCGCTGGCCGCGGCCGGTTTCGTGCGCCCGCCTCCCGCACAGGAGGCCTTCTGGGCCGGGTCGTTCTACAACCTGCCGCTCGACCCGCCGCCCGGGCAGGCCGGCAAGCTCGAGCTGCACTGGTCGATCGCGCAGCAGGGGCGCCACGCCCCCGATGTCGAGGGGATCCTGGCCCGCGCGCGCGCGATCGAGACCCCGGCCGGCCGGCTGCCGATCCCGGAAGCGGTCGACCTGCTGCTGCACCAGTCGCTCCACCTCTCGTACCACTACTTCGAGCCCAAGCTGATCTGGCTCCACGACCTGGCCCTCCTGCACCGCGATCCGCCCGACGCCGCCGAGACGCTGGCCCGGGCCGCCGCGTGGGGGATGCACCTGCCGCTCGCGCTGGCCGCGGCGCAGGTCGAGCGGGCCTTTCCGGGGACCGTGTCGCCGCCGTTCCGAACGCTCGCGGAACGCAGCCTGCGCGCTCGGACGCTCCTGACCTGGGCCGGCGCCGGCGCGGACGAACCCCTGGCCCTGCTCGCGCGCTGGAATGATCGGCGGCGGCAGCTGGTCTACGCCGTCGCCACGCTCGACCGCCCGTCGCAGATGGTGCGCGCGCTGACCTCGTGGGCGCGGCGCGCGGCGCGCCACGGCGACGCCGCCGGGCGCCGGAAGGACCCGTGCTAGGATGCGCGGTCGGCCCCGTCCGCGGCCTGGGCACGGCGGGCGGGACCCGGGCAGGGACGGTGTCGGTGGTGGTCGACGGGGCCTCCGGGGCGGATGAGAGGGACGCGCACTCGATCCGGGACGCGCTCTACGGGCGCGCCCTGCCGCCGCTCGCCGCCCTGCTGATTCGCGCCCTGCGCTCGACCTGGACGCTGCGCGTGCACGGCCGCGAGGTCCTCGAGCGCTTCGCCGCCGAGGGCCGCCGCTACGTTCACGTCTTCTGGCACGCCCACATCCTGCTCGGGATCTACAGCTACGTCGGGCCGCAGATCGTGGTGATGATCAGCCGCCACCGCGACGGCGAGCTGATCGCGAAGACGGTCGAGCGCTTCGGCTACCTGGCAGCGCGCGGCTCGACCACGGAGGGGGGCTCCGCCGCCTTCCGCGAGATGGTCCAGTCGGTGCGCGCGGGGCGCGACATCTGCTTCACCCCGGACGGCCCGCGCGGACCGGCCCGCAAGGTCCAGCCCGGCACGATCGCTGCGGCGCGGGCGCTGGGGATCCCGATCGTCCCCGTCGTCGGCGCGGCCGACCGGGCCTGGCGCCTGAACTCCTGGGACCGCTTCCTGGTCCCCAAGCCGGGGGCGCGCGTGCTGCTGGCCTGCGGCGAGCCGCTCTTCGTCGAGCGCGGTGAAGACCCCGAGACGGGCGCGGCGCGGCTGGAGCGGGAGATGGAGGCGCTCGCCGTCTTCGCCGCGGCGCACGCGGCCGACCTCTCGGTCGGCAAGCCGGTCGGCCGGCTGGCCGGGGGGCGCGTCGGATGAGCGCCGCCCCGCGCCGCGTGCTGGTCGTGACCGGCGAGGCCTCGGGCGACACCCACGCCGCGGGGCTGGCGCGCGAGGCGCTGCGGCTCGACCCGGCGCTGCGGTTCGAGGGGATGGGGGGGCCGGCGCTGCGCGAGCTGGGGGTCCGGATCCTCTACGACGCGGCCGACGTCTCGGTCGTCGGGATCACCGAGGTCCTCGAGCACATCGGCCCGATCTGGCGCCGCCTGCGGGACCTGAAGCAGCGGCTCGCCGCGGAGCGGCCCGACGCCCTGCTGCTGGTCGACTTCCCCGACTTCAACCTGCGCCTGGCGACCGAGGCGCGGAAGCTCGGGATCCCGGTCGTCTACTTCATCAGCCCCAGCGTCTGGGCCTGGCGCACCGGACGGGTCCACCGGATCAAGCGCGACGTGAGCCGGATGTTGACGCTCTTCCCGTTCGAGAAGGAGTTCTACGACCGGCACGGCGTGCCGGCGACCTTCGTCGGCCACCCGGTGGCGGACGACATCCCGCAGGAAACCTCGGTCACCGAGGCCCGCCGGCGGCTGGGCCTCGACCGCGGCGCGCCGGTCTTCGCGCTGCTCCCCGGCTCGCGCACCGGCGAGATCCGCCGGCTGCTCGACCCGCTGCTCGAGACCGCGCGCGAGACGCTGAAGGCCGTCCCGCGGGCCGCGTTCCTGATCCCGATCGCGCGCACCGTCGACGCCGCGCTGCTGGAGGGGGCGGCGGCCCGTTCGGGCCTGCCGGTGGTCGCGCTGTCGAACTCCTTCGACGAGATCGCCGAGGCCGCCGACGCGGCGGTCGCGGCCTCCGGGACCGCGGTGCTCGAGCTGGCCGTGCGCGGCGTCCCGGCGGTCGTGGTCTATCGCACGACCTGGGCGACCTACGCCGTCGGCCGGCTGGCGCTGAAGGTCCCCTACATCAGCCTCGTCAACCTGCTGACCGGACGCGCGGTCCTGCCGGAGCTGCTCCAGAACGAGTTCACCCCGGCGGCGGCCGCGCGCGAGCTGGTCGCGCTGGGGATGCCGGGCCCGCGCCGCGACGCGGCGCTGGCCGGGCTGGCCGAGGTGCGGGCGAAGCTCGGCGAGCCGGGCGCCTACCGGCGCGCCGCGGCGGCGCTGCTCGAGGTGCTCGACGCGGAGGGACGGCGATGATCCGGAGCATGACCGGGTACGGGCGCGGGCGCGCCGCCGAGGGCGAGGTCGCGATGCGCGTCGAGATCCGCTCGGTCAACAACCGCGGGCGCGAGGTCCGGCTGCGGCTGCCCAACGAGCTGGTCGCGCTCGAGCCCGAGCTGCGGGGCGAGGTCCAGGAGCGGGTCGCGCGCGGGAGGGTGGACGCCTTCGTGGAGTGGGAGGGGCCGGCGCCCGCGGGACCGCGCTTCGCCGTCAACCCCGCTCACGCCGCCGCGATGCTGGCCGCGTGGCGCGAACTCGCGGTGCGGCTGGAACTGCCCGGCGAGCCGGGCGTGGGCGACCTGCTGCGCCTGCCCGGCGTGGTCGAGCCGGTTCCCGGGACGGAACTCGACCCGTCGCGGTTCCTGCCGCTGGCGCGCACCGCGCTGAGGGCGGCGCTCGACGAGCACGCCCGCTCGCGCGAACGGGAAGGGGCGGCCCTGGCGCGCGACCTGCGCGAGCGGGCCGAGCTGATCGTCCGGCTGGTCGCCGAGATCGAGGAGCGGGTGCCGGGGGCCGCGGCGCGCCAGGCGCAGGACCTGCGGGCCCGCGTCACCGAGCTGCTGGGCGCGGTGCCGCTGGACGAGGCGCGGCTGGCGCAGGAGGTCGCGCTGCTGGCCCAGCGCGCCGACGTGACCGAGGAGATCGTCCGCCTCGACGCACACCTCTCGCGGCTGGCCGCGCTGTTCGGGCCGCAGGGCACGGAGATCGGGCGGGCGCTGGAGTTCCTGGTGCAGGAGATCCGGCGCGAGGTCAGCACCCTCTCCGCCAAGTGCGGCGAGCCGGAGATCGACGCCCGGACGCTGGCGATCAAGGCGGAGCTCGAGCGGATCAAAGAACAGTCGGCGAACCTGGAATGAGCGCGCGGCCCGGCACGCTGTTCGTGATCTGCGCCCCCTCGGGCGCGGGGAAGAGCACGCTCGTCGCGCGGCTGCGCG
>JALOKP010000226.1 GCA_025456425.1 Acidobacteriota bacterium
CGGGTGTTCTCGGCCCGCACCTGGCCCGGCTCCTCCACCGCGACCGCGTAGTCGCGGAAGTCGGGGAGCCGGAGGGCGCGCTTCAGCAGGCCCCCGTTGGCGTGCGGGTTCGAGCCCATGCGGCGCGGGCCCACGGGCGCCAGCTCGCGGATCGCCGCGACCGGCGCGCCCTCCGCGTCGAACAGCTCCTCCGGCCGGTAGCTGCGCATCCAGCGCTCGAGCAGCGCCAGCCGCTCGGGGTTCGTCCGGACCTCGGTGACCGGCACCTGGTGGGCGCGCCAGGAGCCCTCGATCCGGTGGCCGTCCAGCTCGGCGGGCGCGGTCCAGCCCTTGGGGGTCCGCAGCACGATCATCGGCCAGCGCGGCCGCTCCGCCGCCGCAGCGCCCCCGGCGCCGGGCGCCCGCGCCGCGGCCTGCGCGGCCCGGATCTCGCCGATCGCGCGGTCCAGCGTCGCCGCCATCGCCTGATGCATCGACGCCGGCTCCGATCCCTCGACGAAGTACGGGGTCCAGCCGGCCCCGCGCAGCAACGACTCCAGCTCGTCGCGCGTGATCCGCGCCAGCAGCGTCGGGTTGTTGATCTTGTAGCCGTTGAGGTTGAGGACCGGCAGCACCGCGCCGTCCCGCGCCGGGTTGAGGAACTTGGTGACGTGCCAGGAGGTCGCCAGCGGCCCGGTCTCGGCCTCGCCGTCGCCGACCACCGCCGCGACGACCAGGTCCGGGTTGTCGAAGGCCGCCCCGGCCGCGTGCGAGAGCACGTAGCCCAGCTCGCCCCCCTCGTGGATCGAGCCCGGCGTCTCGGGTGTGCAGTGGCTGCCGATCCCGCCCGGGAACGAGAACTGCTTGAAGAAGCGCTGCAGCCCCTCCTCGTCGAGGCTCTTGTCGGGATAGACCTCGGAGTAGCTCCCCTCGAGGTAGACCGGGGCCAGCACGCCGGGCGCGCCGTGTCCCGGCCCGGCGAGGAAGATCGCGTCGAGTCCGTCGCGCCGGATCACCCGGTTGAGGTGGGCGTAGGCGAACGACAGCGCCGGGCTCGCACCCCAGTGCCCGAGCAGCCGCTGCTTGACGTGCTCGGGGCGCAGCGGCTCTCTCAGCAGCGGGTTGTCCCGCAGGTAGATCATCCCCAGCGCGAGGTAGTTGCAGGCGCGCCAGAAGGCGTCGATCCGGTTCAGCTCGTCGGGGGAAAGCGGAGCGCCCGGCACGCTGGAGCGCGCCGGGCCGAAGGCGCTCAGTTCGGGCGGCGTGGCCGCTGGCGCGGGACGGTCGGGACCGTGCATGGGACCTCTCCTCGGGCGGCGGGCGCCGCGGCGCCTTCGCGTCGCGGCGCCGCCGCGGGGAGAGTCTAGAACGACCAGGAGAAGCCCGCCGTCGCCTCCCAGCCGCTGACGTCCAGGTCGCCGCCGTACGGCGCGAAGTCGCCGCCGACGTCGAGCGCCACGCCGGTCCAGCGCCCCTCGAGCACGATCGCCCAGGCCGGCGCGACCGCGATCGAAAGGCCGGCCGCCGCGAACCAACCGAAATCGGCGCCGTCGTCGATGTAGTAGGTCGTTATGATCTCCTCGCCGTCGACGACGAAGTCGCCGCCCTCGGCGTACTCCCACCAGTAGAGGCCGCCGCCGGCCGCCAGGTAGGGGCGGACCCGCGACCCCGGCGGCGTGAGGTAGCCGACGAAGGCGACCGTCATCGGCGTCATCTCCAGGTCGGACTGGAACGCGATGTCGTTGCCGAACTCGTCAACGAAGCGCTTGTCGACGCGCCGCTCGCTGGCGTCGAAGTAGCCGAGCGTGAACATCACGCCGGTCCAGCGGTTGAGCGGGAGCACGAAGTCCATCGCCAGCAGCAGGTCCTCCAGGTCCTCGACGCTGCCGGTGAAGGCGTCCTGCTCGAGCTGCCAGAAGTCGCCGCCGTCGCCGGTCGGCTGGTAGAGCCCGAGCCGGACGCGGAACTCGGGCCGCGGCGTCACCGTCGGGGGGGAGGCAACCGGGGGCGCCTGCTCCCCCTGGCGTGAGGGGTAGTGCTTCGGCTCGCCGGCTGCCGCGGCCGGCCCGGCCGCCGCGGCGAGAAAGGCCAGCGCGACGGTGGTCGTCCAAAAGCGCCGGGTCGGAACACGCATGGGGATTCCCTCCAGGGGCCGTCGATGGGTCGGAGACGGGCCCGCGTGCCCTCGGAACAGCAATGCCGATGCCAATCTGACCGCTCCGGCAACTCGTTCAACCGGAGGAGGTTCCCTTCGCGCCGCCCGGGCCGCCAGGAGCGAAGCGACCTCTGAGGAGGACGCTTTCCCGGGTCAGGAGGACGACGGAGCACCGCCCTCCGTCGGATCGGCGTCCGCGTAGCGCTGTCCTTCGGCCCCGCCCTTGATCCCGAGGTGGCCGGGGAAGGCCCGGCGCACCGCGACCTCGCGCCCGATCCAGGGCGCCGCCACGGCGAGCGCCCGCGGGTCGAGCGCGAGCGGTCCGCTGAGCAGGCACCCCTCGACCAGCGGGTGTACCGCGTGCAGCAGCTCGCGCGCGATCGCGAAGCCGGCCTCGGCCTCGTGCGCCGGATCCCCCCCCGCAGCGGCCATCCGCTCGAGGATCGCGCCCGGAACCGTCACGCCCGGGACCTCGTCGTTGAGGAACTCGGCGTCGCGCAGCGAGGAGAGGATCCGGATCTCCGCCACCACGGGGACGCGCACCGGCGCGATCCGCTCAAGGAAGCGCTCGAGCGCCGCCGCGTCGAAGACCGGCCCCGCGATCGCCCACCCGATCCCGGCGTCGACCTTCCACTCGAAGCGCCGGACCTCCTCGTCCTGGTCCGGCGCCCCCGGGAGCGCCTCGCCGCCCGCGAAGAACCGCGTCGGCTCGCCGATCGGCACGTCGCCCACGTCGAGGCCGTGGTTGAGACGCGAGACCACGTTGGCGAGCCCGATCGCGTCGATGTCGAAGACGGGCCGCGACCACGAGGCCTCGCCCGGCCGCGGCCCCTGCCCCGTGACCAGCAGCACGTTGCGCAGCCCCAGCGCGTGCGCGCCGAGCAGGTCGCCCTGCATCCCCAGCAGGTTGCGGTCGCGGCACGAATAGCTGAGCACCGTCTCGACCGTCGGCTCGTCGCCGCGCCAGGTCCGCGCCACGCAGGAGAGCAGCGAGGCCAGGGCGAGCGGGCTCATCCGCGCCGTGACGCGCGGGTCGTCGGGGACGAGGACCGCGTCCACCCCGCCCCGCGCGATCGCGTCGAGCGCCTCCAGCAGCGGCCCGGTCTCCCAGCCGCGCGGCGGCGCGGCCTCGACCAGCGTCACGAA
>JALOKP010000227.1 GCA_025456425.1 Acidobacteriota bacterium
GTCTCGATCGGCGCCCGGACGATCATCGGGCGCGGCGTGACGGTCGAGAACAAGGTCACGATCGGCCCGCGATGCAAGATCGAGACCGAGGCCTACATCACGGCCCTCTCCACGATCGGCGAGGGCTGTTTCATCGCCCCCGAGGTCACCTTCACCAACGACAACTACCTGGGCCGAACGAAGGAGCGCTTCCAGCACTTCGGCGGCGTGACGCTCGAGCGCGGGGCCCGGGTCGGCGCCAACGTCACCTTCCTGCCCGGGATCACGGTCGGGGCCGACGCGCTGGTCGCGGCCGGCTCGGTCGTGACGAAGGACGTCCCGGCCGGGAAGATCGTCGTCGGCTCGCCGGCGCGCGTCGTGCGCGATGTCCCGCCCGAGCAGCTGCTCGACCACCAGGAGCCGTAGCCGATGTGCGGCATCGCGGGGATCGTCGACCGGCAGGGGTCGCGGCCGCCGCGCCGCGAGGAGCTGGCGCGCATGATCGCGTGCGTCGAGCACCGCGGCCCGGACGGCTTCGGCCTGCGCCTCGACCCCCCCGCGGGGCTGGCCCACGCGCGGCTCTCGATCATCGACCTGGCCGGCGGCTCCCAGCCGCTCTGCAACGAGGACGGCTCGGTCTGGATCACCTACAACGGCGAGGTCTACAACTTCGTCGAGCTGCGGCCGCTGCTCGAGGCGAAGGGGCACCGCTTCCGGACCCGCTCCGACACCGAGGTCCTGGTCCACGCCTGGGAGGAGTGGGGCGACGCCTTCGTCGAGCGCTGCAACGGCAACTTCGCGCTGGCGCTCTGGGACGCGCGGCGGCGCCGGCTGCTGCTGGCCCGCGACCGGCTGGGTATCCGCCCGCTCTACTGGGCCGAGCACGACGGCCGGCTGCTGTTCGGCTCCGAGATCAAGTCGCTGTTCGCGGCCGGCCTGCCGGCGCGGATCGACCCGGTCGGGCTCGACCAGTGCTTCGTGCTCTGGACGACGCTGCCGCCGCGGACGGTGGCCCAGGGGGTGCACGAGCTGCCGCCCGGCCACCTGCTGGTGGCCGAGGAGGGCCGGCCCCCGCGCGTGAGCCGCTACTGGGACGTCCCGGCCCCGCCGCCCCCCGGCGAGCTGGTCACCGACGAGCGCGCGGCCGCGGCCGAGCTGCGCGCGCTGCTGGAGGACTCGGTCCTGCTGCGGCTGCGCGCCGACGTGCCGGTCGGCGCCTACCTGTCGGGCGGGCTCGACTCGACCGCGGCGACGGCGCTGGTGCGGTCGATCACCGACACCCCGCTCGAGACCTATTCGGTCGCCTTCGCCGACCGCGAGTACGACGAGCGGGTCGAGCAGGAGCTGGCGGTCCGCGCGCTCGGCACGCGCCACCACCAGGTTGAGGTGACCTACGAGGACATCGCGGCCGCCTTCCCGCGCGTGGTCGAGCTGGCCGAGAAGCCGATGATGCGGACCGCGCCGGTCCCGCTCTTCCTGCTGGCGCAGCTCGTCCGCTCGCACGGGACCAAGGTCGTGCTGACCGGCGAGGGGGCCGACGAGGTCTTCGGCGGCTACGACCTCTTCAAGGAGACGAAGATCCGCCAGTGGTGGGCGCGGCGGCCGGAGTCGCGGATCCGCCCGGCGCTGCTGCGGCGGCTCTACCCGTTCGCGCCCGGCGCCGGCGACCGCGCGGTCGCCTTCTTCGAGGCCTTCTACCGCGAGGGGATCGAGCGCCCCGACGATCCCGCCTTCTCGCACCGCCCGACCTGGCGCAACGGCGCTCGGAATCGCGCCTTCTACGGCGCCGAGCTGGCGGCGGCGGTCGCGGCGCACGACCCGCAGGACGAGGCGCTGGACGCGCTGGGGCCGGCGCTGGCCGGGCGCTCCCCGCTGGCGCGGGCCGAGTACCTGGAGTTCAAGCTCTTCCTGGCGGGGCACCTCCTGGCCTCGCAGGGCGACCGGATGAGCCTCGGCCACGGCGTCGAGGGGCGCTACCCGTTCCTCGACTTCCGGATCGTCGAGTTCGGGCAGCGGCTGCACCCGTCGCTCAAGCTGCGCGGCCTTTCCGAGAAGTGGCTGCTGCGGCGCGCCGTCGCCGACCTGCTCCCGGCCCCGGTGCTGGAGCGGAGAAAGCGCCCCTACACCGCCCCCAACGTCCGGAGCTTCCTGTCCGGGCCGGGGCGGGAGATGGCCCGGCAGATGCTCGCGCCGGCCGCGCTGGCCGACCACGGGCTGTTCGACCCGGCGCGCGTCACCGGGCTGGCCGCCAAGGCCTTCGCCGGGCGTCCGCTCGGCGAGCGGGAGAACATGGCGTTCGTAGGCATACTGTCCGCCCAGCTGCTGGCGCGCGCCTGGCGCCACGGCGCCGGGGGAGGGCTCGCGGCCGACGCCGCGCGCTTCCCGCTGCGCGAGCTGGAGGACGAAACCGCCGGGACCACGACGGACCCGGTGCACGGCGCGGAGCGGACGGGACCCAGATGAGCGTGCGCGCAGAGATCGAGCAGTTCATTCGCGAGAACTTCATCTTCGGCGAGGTCGCACTGGCGCCGGAGACCTCCTTCGTCGAGGGCGGGATCCTCGACTCGACGAGCGTGCTGGAGCTGGTGTCGTTCCTCGAGGAGCGCTTCGGGATCGCGGTCGAGCCCGACGAGATCCACCTCGAGAACATGGACAGCCTGTCCCGCGTGGAGGCCTACGTGCTGCGCAAGCAGGCGGTGGCGAAGGCCTGACCGGACGCGCCGTGGCGACGCCGCCGAAGGGGACGGGGATGGCGCGCCGCGGGTTCCTGCTCGCGACGGGGGCGGGGCTCGCCGCCGCGGCCTGCCGCGGCCGAGGGGACGAGGACCCGTTGACCACGCGAGCCGGATGCCCGGGCGGCAGCCCACGGCCGGCGGCGGACGCCGCCGCGCGGGGCCGCGTCGTGCTCGCGCGCGCCGGCTCGCCCGAGCGCAACGCGCGGGCCGTACTCGAGGCGTGGGGCGGGATCGAGCAGCTCGTCGGACGCGACGACCTGGTCGTCCTGAAGGTCAACTCGCAGTGGCATTCGCAGGGGATGACCAACACCGACGTGCTGGCCGAGCTGGTGCGCGCGATCCTCGGGCGCCCCGGCGGCTTCGCCGGCGAGATCCTGCTGGCCGACAACCACCACGACGCCCAGCCCGACGCGCGCGGCTGGACCACCACGAAGCGCAACGGCCGCTTCAACTACAACGAGCTGGTCGCCTCGTTCCGCGAGGCGGGGGCCGCGAACGTCGGCAAGGTCCACTGGCACGACGCCGGC
>JALOKP010000228.1 GCA_025456425.1 Acidobacteriota bacterium
TCGCGGACCTCGTCCTTGAACAGCCAGGCCAGCGGCTCGATCAGCCCGAGGTTCATCCGCTCGGGCAGGCCGCCGACGTTGTGGTGGGTCTTGATCGTCGCCGAAGGCCCGCCGCTGACGGTCTTGGACTCGATCCGGTCGGGGTAGATCGTGCCCTGAGCCAGCCAGGTTGCGCCGCTGCGCGCGGCGTACTCCTCGAAGACCAGGACGAATTCGCGTCCGATGATCCGGCGCTTCTGCTCGGGCTCGGCGACGCCGGCCAGCGCGTCGAGGAAGCGGCGCCGCGCGTCGGCCCGCTCGACGTGCAGGCCGTACCGGCCGCGGAAGGTCGAGACGACCTGCTCGGCCTCCTCCTTGCGCAACAGGCCGTTGTCGACGAAGACCGCCTCCAGCCGCTCGCCGATCGCGCGATGCACGAGCAGCGCCATCACCGACGAGTCGACCCCGCCCGACAGCGCGCAGACCACGCGAGCGTCGTTCCCGACCTTGCGCTGGATCTCCACGATCGCCTCGCGCTCGTACGCGGCCATCGACCAGTCGCCGGAGCAGCCGCAGACGTCGAGCGCGAACCGGCGCAGAAACGAGGCCCCGTGCTCGGTGTGCCGCACCTCCGGGTGGAACTGGACCGCGTAGCGCCGGCGCGCCGGGTCCTCGGCGGCGGCGAACGGCGTGCTCGAGGTGTGGGCGACGGGGTGCATCCCGGCCGGCAGCGCGGTGATGCTGTCGCCGTGGCTCATCCAGACCACACTCTCCTGCGGCCAGTCCGCGAACAGCACCGACGGCGTCCCGCCCAGCGCCAGCGTGGCGCGGCCGAACTCGCGCTCGGGCGCCGGCTCGACCCGGCCGCCGCAGCGGTGCGCCAGGATCTGCATCCCGTAGCAGATCCCCAGCACCGGCTTGTCGCTGGCGAGGACCGCGTCGGAGACGGTCGGCGCGCTCGGCTCGTAGACCGAGGCGGGACCGCCGGAGAGCACGATCCCGCGCACCTCCGGCGCCGCGATCCGCGCCGCGGCCTCGGCGGGAGGGACGACGACGGCGAAGACCCCCGCCTCCCGGATCCGGCGGGCGATCAGCTGGGTCACCTGGCTGCCGAAGTCGACCACCAGGATGGTTTCGTGGAGCGCCACCTCGTCACCTCCGCGGCAGCGCGAAGGCCTGCACGACGCCCGCGAGCGCCTGCCAGGCATCGCCACCGGTCTTGAGCCGTCCGTCGGCCGCCACGCAGGCGGCCATCGCGGCGCCGGCGCGCGCGCCGACCTGGCGCGCCGCCTGCGCGTACTTCCCCGCCGTGAAGGGGTGGCAGCCCAGCGCCTCCCGCACTTCATCGGCGCCGCCCCCGCGGCCGACGATGTCGTGCGCGGCCGCCAGCCGCCGGGCGATCGAAGCCAGTTGACCCAGCAGCATGAGCGGCGTGCCGCCGTCGGCCCCGACCAGCCGCCGTCCGAGAACTTCGACCGCCGCCGCCGGGTCTCCGGCCAGCAGAGCGTCCTCCAGCGCGAAGGCGCCGACGGCGCGTCCCGGGCCGAGCATCTCCTCGACCGTGTCGACGCCGATCCCCTTCCCCGCCGGCGCACCCGGGGCGGCCGCGACCAGCGCGAGCTTGTCCAGCTCCCGCTCGGCGACCGCGGTGTTGGTCCCGACCGCGTCGGCCAGCGCGCGCGCCGCGGGCTGCGTCAGCTTCAGTCCGCGCTCGGCGGCGCGTGCCGCGACCCACGCCGCCATCTCGCGTTCCTTCGGGAGCGGGCAGTCGACCAGCAGCCCGACCGCCTCGAGCCGCTTGATCAGCTTGAGCCGGCGGTCGGCCTTCTCGAGCACGAAGACCAGGGTCGCGTGCGCCGGCGGGCGGTCGAGGTACTGCTCCAGCGCCTCCTGGGCCTCGCTCCCGCCGCTCCCGCCCGCCGCGAACCCCTGCGGCTCGACGGCGATCACGATCCGCCGTCCGCCGAGCAGCGTGCGGGTCCGAGCGGCGTCGAGCGCCCGCGCCAGGGGCGCGTCGCTCAGCCGGTCGACGCCGGTCAGCCGCTCGTCTTCCGGCAGGGCCGCGACCAGGGTCTCGAGGGCCCGCCGCACCGCGACCTCGTCCTCCCCCACGACCAGCACGACGGGCGGCCAGCGCCCGGCCGCCAGCTCCCGCTCGAGCGCGCTGCGCGGCGGCGGCGCCACCGTCAGAACCCCTCGAGGATCGCGGTCACGACCGCCCGCGCGAAATCGCGCGCGATCTGGTCGGTCGCCACGAGCACCTGGTCGACCGGCTCGTTGGGAAGCGTCGGGATGTCGTACTGCTGGGTGAAGACGAAGTTGTCGCGGCTCCAGAGGACCTTCTCCGGGACCGTCTGCACCAGCCGCATCCGGGCCGTGATCACGACCTCCGAGCGCTCCGACCGGCCGCCCGGCGAGAAACTGATCGGGTTGGTCCGGAACGACAGCACGACGCCGTCGAGCACGACCTGCGCGTCCTTCTCGGCGGGGACCGCGCGGTAGCGCCCGCGGACCACGAACTCGTTGATCAGCGCCTCGGTGACGCGCTGCGCGATCTCGGGGCGGTTGGTCTCGTTGTCGACCAGCGGGATCGCGATCGTCTCGGTCCCCGGCGGGATCACCGACTGGACGCCGCCGGTGCCGGCGAGACGGTACCCGCAGCCGGCCGCGGCCAGCGCCAGCAGGCCGGCGAGCGGCAGGACGAGGCGGCGCCGCCGCGCGGGGCGCGGCCGTGGGCTCCCGGTGGACGGGGCCCGGCGGATCGTGCGGGAGAGTGCGCTCATCGGCGGCAGGAAGGGGTCACGATAGCCGCCCCGGAACGCCGTGCCAAGCCCTGCCGGGTATACTCCCGCGCCATGAGCCGATACGACTTCCAGGCGATCGAGGAGAAGTGGCAGGAGCGCTGGGCGGCGCGCGGGACCTTCCGCACGCTGGCCCCGGGCGACCCCGGCTTCGACGGCACCCGGCCCAAGTACTACGTCCTCGACATGTTCCCCTACCCCTCCGGGACCGGCCTCCACGTCGGCCACCCGCTGGGCTACATCGCGACCGACATCGTCGCGCGCTACAAGCGGATGACCGGGCACAACGTGCTGCACCCGATGGGCTTCGACGCCTTCGGGCTGCCCGCGGAGCAGTTCGCGGTGGAGCACGGGATCCACCCGCGGATCACGACCCAGGCCAACATCGACAACATGCTGCGGCAGCTCAAGCGCTTCGGGCTGTC
>JALOKP010000122.1 GCA_025456425.1 Acidobacteriota bacterium
CACGTCGCGACCTCGCCCTTCACCTCGTACAACGACCACGGCAAGGGGTGCTTCGCCTCGATGGTCGACGTCGCGGTGCTGGGCGCGACCGAGGTCGACCTGGGGTTCAACGCCAACGTCGTGACGCACAGCGACGGCCGGCTGCTGCACGGGATCGGCGGCTGGCAGAACTGCCTGCACGCCGGCTGCACGATCCTCGCGGTCCCCTCGTTCCGCGACCGGATCCCGGTGCTGGTCGACCAGGTCACGACGCTGGTCGGACCGGGCGAGCTGGTCGACGTCGTGGTGACCGAGCGCGGGATCGCGATCAACCCGCGGCGGGCCGACCTGCTCGACGCGGTGAAGGGGAAGGGGCTGCCGCTCCGCCCGATCGAGGAGATTGCGGCGGAGGTGGAACGGCTCTGCGGCGGCCGGCCGCGGCGGGCCCGGTTCGCGGAGCGCCCCGTGGCCGTGGTGAAATGGGTCGACGGGACGGTGCTGGACACGGTCTGGCAGCTGGCGTGACGCGCCGGCCCGGCAGGGCGGCGGCGATGATGACGCGGGTCTTCACCTCCAAGAAGGACGCCTGGCTGGTGTCCCTGATCTGGGGCTCGGCGATCCTCCCGCTGGTCGCGGGGCTGCTCATCGTCTGGACCGACGCGAAGGCCGGCAGCTACCTGATCACGATCTCGGCGATCACCTTCACGCTGATCCTGGCGGCGACCTTCCCGCTCTACTACGAGGTCACCGAGTGCGAGCTGGTGATCCGCGCCGGGCTGTTCCGCTGGCGCGTGCCGCTGGACGGGATCGCCGAGATCCGGCCGACCCGGAGCATCGTGTCGGCCCCGGCGCTGTCGCTCGACCGCCTGCTGGTCCGGTTCCGCAGCGCGAAGGGCCGCTTCCGCGTAGCGATGATCTCGCCCCGCGATCAGGCCGGCTTCCTGCGCGAGATCGCCGCCCGCACGCCGGGGATGATGCAGGTCGGCGACCGCCTCGTGCGGACGGGCTCAGCCTAGGAGCGCCTTCACCGCCTCGACGACCGCTGCGGTCGTGAAGCCGTAGCGCTCGAGCACCAGCTCGCCCGGTGCCGAGTGGCCGAAGCGGTCGACCCCCAGCACGCGGCCGCGCTCCCCGACGAAGCGGTGCCACGGCATCGCGATCCCGGCCTCGATCGCGACCCGGACCGGGACCTCCGGCGGCAGCACGGCGCGCCGCCAGGCCTCGTCCTGGGCCGCGAAGTTCTCCATCCCCGGCATCGAGACGACCCGCACGCGGATCCCCGCGGCGGCGAGCTGCTCGCGCGCCGCCAGCGCCAGCTGCACCTCGGAACCCGAAGCCAGCAGGATCGCCTGCGGCGCGCCGCCGTCGGTCTCGGCCAGCACGTAGGCCCCGCGCATCACCCCCTCGTCGGCCATCCGCAGTGTGCCCGGCAGGACCGGCAGCTTCTGGCGGGTCAGGATCAGGGCGACCGGTCCCTCGGCCCGGCCGACCGCCCAGCGCCAGGCGGCGGCGGTCTCGTTGGCGTCGGCCGGCCGCAGCACGGCCAGCCCCGGGATCGCGCGCAGCGAGGCGACCTGCTCGACCGGCTGATGGGTCGGCCCGTCCTCGCCGACCGCGAGCGAGTCGTGCGTGAAGACGTAGATCGTCCGCAGCCTGTCCAGCGCGGCCAGCCGGATCGGGTTGCGCATGTAGTCGGCGAAGGCCAGGAAGGTCCCGGCGAACGGGCGCAGCCCGCGGTGGTAGGCGATCCCGTTCGTGATCGCTCCCATAGCGTGCTCGCGGACCCCGAACCGGATGTTGCGCCCGGCCGGGGTCGCGGCCTGGAAGTCGTCGCTCCCCTTGATCCGCGTCTTGGTCGAGCCCGACAGGTCGGCGTCCCCGCCGACCAGCGCCGGCAGCCGCTCCGCGATCGCGTTGAGCACCAGCCCCGAGGCGTCGCGCGTGGCCAGCGCGTCGCCCGGCTTCCAGCCGGGGACCGCCGCGTCCCAGCCCTCCGGCAGCCGGTCGGCCAGCATCCCGCGGGCCGCCTCGGCCCGCTCCGGGTCGGCCGCCTGCAGCGCCCCGAGCCGCCGCATCCACGCCTGCTGCGCCGCCAGCCCGCGGTGGCCGATCTCGGCCATCCGCTCGCGGACCGCGTCGGGGACCACGAACGGCTCGGCGTGCGGCCAGCCCAGCGCCTGCTTGGTCGCCGCGGTCTCCTTCGCCCCCAACGGCGCGCCGTGGGCGTCGGCCTTGCCGGCCTTGTTCGGAGAGCCGTAGCCGATCGTGGTCCGCACCACGATCAGCGACGGCCGGTCGACCACCGCCAGCGCGGATTCGATCGCGGCGTCGATCGCGGCCAGGTCGGTGTCGCCGTCGGCGACGCGCTGGACGTGCCAGCCGTAGGCCTCGTAGCGCCGCCCGACGTCCTCGGTGAAGCTGACCGAGGTCGGCCCGTCCAGCGAGACGTCGTTGGCGTCGTAGAGAGTGACCAGCTTGCCCAGCCCCAGGTGACCGGCCAGCGAGCCGGCCTCGGCCGAGATCCCCTCCATCAGGTCGCCGTCCGAGACCAGCGCGAAGGTCCGGTGGTTGACGACCTCCGGCAGCCCCGGCGCGTTGAGCCGCGCCGCCAGCATCCGCTCCGCGATCGCCATCCCGACCGTCACCGCCGAGCCCTGGCCCAGCGGCCCGGTCGTCGCCTCGGTGCCGACCGGGTGGCCGAACTCGGGGTGGCCGGGAGTCTTCGAGCCCCACTGCCGGAAGGCCTTCAGCTCGTCGAGCGGCAGGTCGAAGCCGCCGAGGTGCAGGAGCGCGTAGAGCAGCGCCGAGCCGTGCCCCGGCGAGAGCACGAAGCGATCGCGGTCGGGCCACTTCGGGTCGGCGGGATTGACCACCAGATGGCGCTGCCAGAGGACGTAGGCCATCGGGGCCGCGCCGAGCGGCAGCCCGGGGTGGCCCGAGTTGGCCTTCTCGACCATGTCGATGGCGAGCGTGCGGATCGTGTTGACGGCGAGCCGGTCGGTGGCGTCGGGGGTCCAGGCCATGCGGTCCTCGGACGGCCGGGGGTTCTACCCGGGGCCAGGCCGCTCCAGCCAAGCGCGCCACGCGGCCTCGAGGTCGCGGTCGCGCTGGAAGCCCAGGGCGGCGATGCGCCCGATCGCCGCCCCGACCCGATCGCGATCCGCGTCGGTCGCCGCCGCGAACAGGGCGGCGAGGTCGCCGGCATCCTGGGGGCGATGCTCGTCATCGCGCGCCAGCAGCTTGAGTGCGATCAGGTCGCCGATCGTGGCGACGGGGAGCGAGAGCCCCGGGAGAACCTCGAGCGGATGGGCGCGCTCCACGATCTCGGGCTCGATTCCGGACGATGCGAACAGCAGGTCGACGACGACGCCGCCCGCGGCCTCTCCCGGCGGTACGAGGCGGATCGAGGCCAGGCGGCCGGTCGCCGTCTGTTCGAGCGAGGCGAGGACCGCGTACCCGAGCCCGAGCAAATCGCTGACGATCCGTTCCGCCTGCCGGTCGTCGGCGACCGCGACCGCGGCGTCGATGTCGCGCGTGAAGCGGGGTTCGGACCGCGCCGAAACTGCGAGGCCACCGACGAGCGCCCAGCGGACGCCGAGCCGCGAGAAGTCCGACGAGACCGCGCGCAGGACGGACTCGAGCCGGCTCATCGGGGGCGCGGCCAGGGGACGGGTCGGCCGACGGCGTCCCCGAATTCGGCACCCGGCCGCGTGCGGTACCAGGCCACGATCATCCGTTCGATCGCGGCCTCGTCGGCTTCCGGGTGGCGCCGCCGGAGCGTCGCCCGCATCAGGCCCTCTCCCGTCGCCGCCATGTCGAGGGCGAGGCGCAGCCGCTCGGCCGCCTGTCGACGCTCTTCCGGGCCCATCGTCTCCATTGTACCTGCCGCGGCGGTCGCCCGGGTCAGCCGCGCATCATCGGCTCGGCTTCCGGGCGCGGGCGGTCGTGCGCCGGGTCCCAGTAGGGGGAGAGCCGGCGCAGCCCGCGGACGATCTCCGGGAAGGCGGCCAGCACGCGGTCGACGTCGGCGTCGGTGTTGTCGCGGCTGAACGAGAAGCGGATCGAGCCGTGGACCGCGGTGAACGGGATCTGCATCGCGCGCAGCACGTGCGAGGGCTCGAGCGAGCCCGAGGTGCAGGCCGAACCGGACGAGGCGCAGATCCCGGCGCGGTTCAGCTCGAACAGCATCCCCTCACCCTCGATGAAGTGAACCGACAGGTTGAGCGTGTTCGGCAGGCGCTCGGCCCCGGCGCCGTTGACCTCGACGCAGGGGAGCGACGCGAGCAAGCCGGCCTCCAGACGGTCGCGCAGCCCCCGGATCCGGATCTCGTCGGCGTCGCGCGTGCGCTGCGCCCGTTCGACCGCCGCGCCGAGCGCGACGATCGCGGCCACGTTCTCGGTCCCGGCGCGCCGCCCCGACTCCTGGTGGCCGCCGATCAGGAAGGGGCGCACGCGCGCCCCGCGCCGCACGAACAGCGCGCCGACCCCTTTGGGGGCGTGGAGCTTGTGGCCGGAGAAGGCGAACAGGTCGACCGCCGCCAGCTCGCCCGTCAGGTCGAGCGGGAGCTTGCCCATGGTCTGGGTCGCGTCGGTGAGGAAGAGCACGGACGGGTCGATCTCCTTGGTCAGCCGGGCCAGGTCGGCGATCGGGAAGACGACGCCGGTCTCGTTGTTGGCGTGCATCAGCGCGACGAGCAGCGTGTCGGGGCGGACCGCGCGGACCACCGCCCGCGGGTCGAGCCGCCCGGCGCGGTCGACCGGCAGGAAATCGACCTCGAGGCCGTCGCGCGCCAGGTCCCTGCAGACCTCCAGCACCGCCGGGTGCTCGACCGCGCTGGTCACGAGGTGGCGCCGGGCGGGGTTGGCCCGGACCGCGCCGAAGATCGCGGCGTTGAGGCTCTCGGTCGCGCACGAGGTGAAGAGAACCTCGTCCGGGGCCACGCCCCCCAGCGCCGCCGCGACCGTGCGGCGGGCCTGCCGGATCGCGTCGGCCGGGCCGCGCGCGCACTCGTAGGCCGAGCTGGGGTTGAAGAACCGGTCCTCGAGGAACGGCCGCATCGCAGCCAGGACCTCGGGCGCAATCCGGGTCGTGGCGTTGTTGTCGAGGTAGGTCAGCACGACCGGCCTCCCGCGCTCAGACCGCGACCACGCGGATCCGCTCGTCGACCATCTCCTTCAGCGTCCGCTCCACCATCAGCTTCATCGTCTGGGTCGAGTTGGGGCAGCCGGCGCAGGCCCCCTTGAGCTGGATGAAGATCGCGGTGTCCTTGACGTCGACCAGCTCGAGGTCTCCGCCGTCGCGGCGGAGCTGCGGGCGGACGTACTGGTCGAGCGCCTGCTCGATCTGCCTGGCGAACTGGAACGGCGAGAGGATCGGCCTGCCGGTCGCCACGGCGACGTTGACCGCCGCGGCCCGCTCGCGCGGCGCGGGGAACTCCGGCAGCGGCACGAAGCTGGTCGCCTTGCGCCCCCAGGCCTCGTCCAGCAGGTCCTGCAGCCCGCCCGGCTTGTGGTGGCACGACATGCACGCCCCGCCGGCCTTGACCGCGCCGGTGATCTCCGGGATCGTCTTCAGCCCCAGTTCCAGGATCTTGCGCCGGAGGTAGGGCTCGGAGAGCGAGAAGCACTGGCAGACGATCCGGCCCTCTTCCTTGTCCTCGGCGTGGAGGTCGATCCCCAGCGCCTCGAGGTCGACGCCCCGCTTCTGGGCCCAGTTGAAGACGGCGGCCTCGAGCGCCTCGGCCCCCATCACCGAGCAGTGGATCTTCTGCTCCGGCAGGCCGCCGAGGAAATCGACGATGTCGTGATTCGTGATCTTCAGCGCCCCGACCGGCGAGTAGCCGCCGCTCTCGATCAGCGAGCAGAGCGCCTCGGAGGCCGCGATCGCCGAGGTGCAGCCGAAGGTCAGGTAGCGGGCCTCGACGATCCGGTCCTGCAGCGGGTCCTCCGGGTGCCGCTCGACCCGGAAGGTGAAGCGCAGCGCGTCGCCGCAGGCGATCGAGCCGTGCTCGCCGAAGCCGTCGGGCTGCTCGATCTCGCCGAGGTGCGTGCCGGGCTTCCCCTGCACCGCGTCCATGAAGATCTGCTTCGTCTTTTCGCTGTATTCCCAGGCCATCCGGACCGCTCCACGGGGTGCGCCAGAGGAGTCTATCCCGGGCGGTCCTGCCCCGCGACGGGCGCCGGACCCGGTCGTCCTGAAACCGATTTGTCACCGAGAACTCCCGCCGATCTCACCGGCGGATGGGGATATTGGGTGGCGGGCCGAGCCGCGGCCCCCGAGGAGTTCGCGCCACCCCATGTCGATCGTCCTGCAGCAGCTGCGCAAGCGCTACGGCCGCCACCTCGTCGTGAACGACGTCTCGCTCGAGGTCGCGGACGGCGAGTTCTTCGTGCTGATCGGCCCCAGCGGCAGCGGCAAGAGCACGATCCTGCGGCTGGTCGCAGGGCTGGCCGACGGCGACGGGGGCCGGATCCTGCTGGGCGGCCGCGACGTCACCGAGCTGCCGCCCCAGGTCCGCCCGGTCGGCCTGGTCTTCCAGCACTACGCCCTGTTCCGCAACATGACGGCCGCCGAGAACATCGAGTTCCCGCTGGCGATACGCGGCGTCGATCCCGGCGAGCGCCGGCGGCGGCGCGACGAGCTGCTCGAGCTGGTCGGCCTGACCGGGCTCGCGGCGCGGCGCACGACGCAGCTCTCCGGCGGCCAGCAGCAGCGCGTCGCGCTGGCCCGGGCTCTGGCCCACAAGCCGGAAGTCCTGCTGCTCGACGAACCGTTCGGCGCGCTCGACGCCAAGATCCGCGCCGAGCTGCGCCGGACGATCAAGGAGGTCCACCGCGAGCTGGGCGTGACGACGGTCTTCGTGACGCACGACCAGGAGGAGGCCTTCGAGCTGGGGGACCGGATCGGGGTCATGAACTTCGGTCGCCTGCTCGAGGTCGGCCCGCCCCACGAGCTGTACCTGCGGCCGCACTCGGAGTTCGTGGCGACCTTCCTCGGGACCGCGAACCTGATGGTGGGGGAGAGCCGCGACGACGGCCTGCACCTCGGGCCGCTCCGCTTCCCGCTCGCGACCCGCCCGCGCGGCAGCTTCGAATCGCAGCGCGTCCAGCTGCTGTTCCGGCCCGAGGACGTGGCGGTCAAGGACGCGCCCGAGGCGCTGGGCTGGCCGCTCCTGGGCGAGGCGGTCGTCGAGGAGAGCGGCTTCACCGGCTCGTTCGAGCGGCTGCGGCTCCGCCTGCCGCCGATCCCAGGGGTCCGCCCGATCTCCCCCCCGGCGCCGTTCGGCGGCGACTACATCCTGGTCGAGGCGACCCGCTCGCAGCACCAGGCGCGGCGCTTCCCGCTGCGGCGCGGCGACCGGGCCTGGACCGGGGTGCGGCGGATCCACGCGCTGACCCACCCGGGCCTCAGCCTGCTGCTGGCGGTCGACGGCTCCGAGGCCTCGCGGGCGACGCTCGCGTACGTCGCCGAGATCGCCCGCCCCGCGCACGCCCGCGTGACCGTGATCGTCACCGGCGGCGACGACGCCGCGGCGGGCGAGGAGCTGCAGCGCACCCGGGAGCGGCTGGGAGCGGGGCTGGCCGCGCTCGACGTGCGTCGCGCGCACGAGGCGCCGCTGGCCGCGCTGGCCCAGGAGGCGGCGCTGCGCCCCTACGACCTGGTCGTGCACCCGTTGCCGGCTGCCGGGCGCGTCGCCGCCGTCGGCGAGCTGCTCGCGGCGCTCGACCCGAACCTGCTGCTGCTGCCGATCCCGGTGCCCGACGCGGTCCCGGTCCGGACGCTGGTGGCCGTCGCGATCGAGGAGCCGGCCAAGGAGTGCATCCAGTTCGCGGGCCGCCTGGGCCGCCACTTCGGCGCCGAGGCGACGCTGCTCACCGCGCTGTCCGAGGGCGCTGGCGAGCTGGAGCGCGAGCAGGCCGAGCGCTTCCTGGCGGCCGGGATGCGCAGCGTGTCGCTGCTGGGCGTTCCCGCCACGGCCTCGATGCGCGCGGGGGAGCCGGTGGGGCAGGTCCTGGCCGCGATCCGCGAAGAGCGGCCCGAGCTGCTGGTGGTCGGCAAGCGGCTGCCCCGCGACACCGGGGCGGCGGCGGCCGACGGAGTGCTGGGCGAGCTGCTGGAGCGGCTCCCGTCCCTTCCGCTGCTGATCGTCCGGACCGAACCGCCCGGTCCCTGAGGAGAGTGACATGACACGCGCGACGATTCCGTACCGACTCACCGCTCTCGTGGTCGCCACGCTGGCCGCAGCGCTGGGGCCGGCGTGGGCCGAGGAGCCGCCCCCACCGCCGTCTCCGAGCGACGCCCAGAAGATCGAGGAGCTCGAGCAGCGGCTCAAGGTCCTCGAGCGCAAGGAGGAGCTGGCGAAAGAGGAGTCCGCGGCGAAGGAAAAGGAGGCCGCCAAGGTGTCGATCGGGAAGGACGGGTTCTCCGTCCGCTCCGCCGACGGCGCCTACCAGCTGAAGGTGAAGGGCTACCTGCACGTCGACAGCCGCTTCTTCGACGGCACGCCGGACGACGCGACCGACTTCACCGACAACCTCCTCCTGCGGCGCGCCCGTATCGTCCTCGAGGGGACCCTCGGGAAGTACTTCGATTACAGGTTGATGCCCGACTTCGGCGAGGGTAGGACCGTCCTGCAGGACGCCTACGTCGACGTGAAGCTGGCGCCGGAGTTCCGGATCCGGGCCGGCAAGTACAAGCCTCCCGTCGGCCTCGAGCGGCTGCAGTCGGCGAACGACCTCTACTTCGTCGAGCGTGCGCTGCCCACCAACCTGGTTCCCAACCGCGACGTCGGGATCATGCTGCACGGCGAGGTTGCGGAGGGGGTGTTCGGCTACGCGGTCGGAGTCTTCGACGGTGCGGCGGACGGGGCGAACATCGACACCGACACCAACGACTACAAGGACTTCGCGGCGCGCCTGTCGGTCCAGCCGTTCAAGAAGGGCCGCCTGTTCGGCCTGCAAGGCCTGTTCTTCGCCATCTCCGGGACCTACGGCAGCAGCCTCGGCGGGACGGTCAGCGCGACCGGGCTGTCGGCCTACCGTACGGCCGGCCAGGTCCCCTTCTTCGCCTACCGCGCCGGCACGACCGTCGCGGCGACGACGATCCTCGACGGCGATCGGACCCGCTTCTCGCCCCAGGCGTACTGGAACTACGGGCGGTTCGGGGTCCAGGCCGAGTACGTCGAGTCCTCTGCCGACGTCCGGCGCGGGGCGGACACGGCGCGCCTCTCCAATACGGCGTGGCAGGCGACCGCTGCAGTGATGCTGACCGACGACGCGTCGTCGTGGAAAGGGGTCTCGCCGAAGCAGCCGTTCGACCTGAAGGCGCGGCAGTGGGGCGCAGTCGAACTGGTCGTGCGACGCGACCGGCTCAGCGTCGACCCCGACGCCTTCCCGGTCTTCGCCAACCCCGCCACCGCGGCCCAGGCCGCCTCCGAGTGGGGCGCCGGGGTCAACTGGTACTTCAACCGGAACTTCCGCTGGATGCTCGACGCCTGCCGCACCACCTTCCGCGGCGGTGCACCCGACGGCGACCGGCCGCGGGAACTGGTCTACCTCAACCGCTTCCAGATCTCCTGGTAGCGCGGCGCCCCACCCAAGGAGTCTGCCATGCCCATGCTTCGTAGCCTGCTCCGTCCGGCCGCCGCGCTGGCCGCTGCGGCCGCCCTCGCGGTGCCCGCACTGGCCGCCGGCCGGACGATGCTCAACGTCTCGTACGATCCGACCCGCGAGCTCTACCAGGACGTCAATTCCGTGTTCGCAAGGCAGTGGAAGGAAAAGACCGGCGAGGACCTCGAGATCCGCCAGTCGCACGGCGGCTCGGGCAAGCAGGCCCGCTCGGTGATCGACGGCCTGGAGGCCGACGTCGTCACGCTGGCCCTGGCCTTCGACGTCGACGCGATCGCCCGGGCAGGACAGATCGCAAAGGACTGGCAGAAGCGTCTGCCCGACAACTCCGCCCCCTACACCTCGACCATGGTCTTCCTCGTGCGCAAGGGGAACCCGAAGAAGCTCCGGGACTGGAACGACCTGGCGCGCCCGGGCGTGACGGTGATCACGCCCAATCCGAAGACCTCGGGGGCGGCGCGCTGGAACTACCTGGCGGCCTGGGGCTGGGCGCTGCGTCAGCCGGGGGGGAGCGAGGCGAGCGCGAAGGAGCTGCTGCGCGGGATCTTCAAGAACGTCCCGATCCTCGACACCGGCGCCCGCGCCTCGACCGTCACCTTCGTCGAGCGCGGAATCGGCGACGTGCTGCTGGCCTGGGAGAACGAGGCCCTGCTGGTCGTGAAGGACCTCAAGCCGGGCGAGTACGAGATCGTCGTCCCGTCGGTCAGCATCCTGGCCGAGCCGACCGTCGCGGTCGTCGACAAGGTCGTGGCGAAGCGGCGGACGCGCGAGTTGGCCGAGACCTACCTGCGGTTCCTCTACACTCCCGAGGGGCAGGAGATCGCAGCCCGGCACTACTACCGGCCACGCCAAGCCGAGGTCGCGGCGAAGTACGCGTCGGTCTTCCCGAAGGTCACGCTGATCTCGATCGACGAGGTCTTCGGCGGCTGGGACAAGGCGAACGCCGCGCACTTCGCGGACGGCGGCACGTTCGACCAGATCTTCGGCGTCGGGAGGTGACCGTGCGCGCGCGGCCGAGGCGGCGCGGGCCGCTGCCCGGGTTCGGGCTGTCGATCGGGGTGACCCTGGCCTACCTGGGGCTGATGGTCATGATCCCGCTGTCGACGCTGGTCCTGGGCTCGACCCGCCTCGGCCTCGCCGAGTTCTGGTCCGCGGTCTCCGCGCCGCGCGCGCTGGCCAGCTACCGGCTGAGCATCGGGGCCGCGCTGCTGGCGGCCCTGGTCAACCTCGGGATGGGGCTGCTCGTGGCCTGGGTGCTCGAGCGCTACCGCTTCCCGGGCCGACGCCTGATCGACGGCCTGGTCGACCTGCCGTTCGCGCTGCCGACCGCGGTCGCCGGCATCGCCCTGACGACGATCTACTCGAGCGGCGGGGTGATCGGGCGGTTCCTCGAGCCGGCCGGGATCAAGGTGGCCTACACGCCGCTGGGGGTCGTCGTCGCCCTGACCTTCGTCGGCCTGCCGTTCGTGGTCCGAACCGTCCAGCCCGTCCTGCGGGACCTCCCGGCGGAACTGGAGGAGGCCGCGGCCAGCCTCGGCGCCAGCCGGCTCCAGATCGTGCGCCGCGTCCTGATACCGGAGCTGCTCCCGGCGGCGCTGACCGGGTTCGTGCTGGCCTTCGCGCGCGGGCTGGGGGAGTACGGCTCGGTGATCTTCATCGCGGGGAACATGCCGATGCGCTCGGAGATCACGCCGCTCCTGATCATGATCAAGCTCGAGCAGTACGACACCGGCGGCGCGACCGCGATCGCGTTGGTCTTCCTGCTGGCGTCGTTCGCGATGCTCTTCGCGCTCAACCGGCTGGCCGCGCGGCGCGAAGCGCACGCCGTCGGGGCGTGAGGCCCGCCGTGCCAGATCGCCTGCTCCGCTTCCGCCGGCCCGCGGTCACGGTCCCCGAGTCGGGACGGTCCCGCCACCTCGACGAGCCGCCGCTGGTGCGCGCGGCCCTGATCGGAGCGGCGCTGCTCTTCCTCGGCCTGTTCCTGGTGCTGCCCCTCGTGACCGTCTTCGTCGAGGCCTTTGCCAAGGGGCTCGGCACCTACGCCGCGGCCCTGAGCGACCCGATGGCCCGGGCCGCGATCCGGCTGACGCTGGTGACCGCGGCGATCGTCGTACCGGTCAACCTCGTCTTCGGCGTGGCGGCAGCGTGGTCGGTCGCCAAGTTCGACTACCGTGGCCGCCACCTCCTGACGACGCTGATCGACCTGCCGTTCAGCGTCTCGCCCGTCGTCTCGGGCCTGCTCTTCGTCCTGCTGTTCGGAGCCAACGCGGCGTTGGGGCGTTGGCTGGCCGACCACGACCTGAAGGTCATCTTTGCGCTCCCGGGGATCGTGCTGGCGACGGCCTTCGTGACGGCGCCGTTCGTCGCCCGCGAGCTGATCCCGCTGATGCGCGCCCAGGGGAGCGACGAGGAGCTGGCGGCGCTGACGCTCGGCGCCTCGGGCTGGCAGATGTTCCGGCGGATCAGCCTGCCCAAGATGAAGTGGGGGCTGCTGTTCGGCGTCGTGCTGTGCAACGCCCGGGCGATGGGGGAGTTCGGGGCCGTCTCGGTCGTATCGGGCCACATCCGCGGGGAGACCACGACGATGCCGCTGCACGTCGAGATCCTCTACAATGAATACCAGTTGGCCGCGGCATTCGCGGTCGCCTCGCTGCTGACGCTGCTCGCGGTCGTGACCCTGGTCGTCAAGGCCGTCGTCGAGTGGAGGACGCACGAGTGAAGATCCTGGTGGCGGACGACGACGACGACCTGCGCGGGCTCGTGGCCTTTGCGCTGCGCCGCGCCGGGCACGTCGCACTCGAGGCACGCGACGGCGCATCCGCCGTCGAGTCGGTGGCCCGCGAAGCGCCCGACCTGGTCCTGCTCGACGTCAACCTGCCGAAGCTCGACGGGTTCGCGGTCCTCGAGCGGCTGCGGCAGGCTGCGAGCATGCCGGCGGTGATCATGATGTCGGTGCGTCGGGAAGAGGAAGACCAGGTGCGCGGGCTGCAGTCGGGCGCCATCGACTACCTGACCAAACCGGCCAAGGTCCAGGCGCTGCTCGGAAACCGGGGACAGCTACCGTAAGTCGGTAAGTCGCGAGTTGTGGCAGCTGTCTCCGGATTCGCGGCTTACCGACTTACGGTAGCTGTCCCCGGTTTCCCTCGAGCAGCGCCGCCGCGGCGCGGTCCAGCACGAAGGTCCCGCGCCGCGCCAGCTGCGCCGGGCAGATCATCGGGTCCCACGGTCCTGCGACCGCGCGCTGGACCGCTTCGGCCTTGTCGGTCCCGGTCGCCAGCACGACGATCTCGCCCGCCTCGACCAGCACCGGCGGCGTGACCGTCATCCGCAGCACCGGCGGTTTCGGGCCGCGCACCACGGCGACGCGGCGCGCGGTCTCGTCCAGCGCCGGCTGGCCGGGGAAGAGCGACGCGGTGTGGCCGTCGGCGCCGATCCCCAGCAGCACGAGGTCGACCGGCTCGGGCAGCAGCGCGCCGTAGCGCCCGGCTGCGGCCTCCAGGTCGAAGTCGTCGGCCTCCATCCGGAAGACCTGGCCGGGCGCGGCGCCGAGCGGGTCGAACAGCGCGCGGCGCGCCATGTCGAAGTTGCTCTCCGGGTCCTCGCGCGGCACCGCGCGCTCGTCGCCGAAGTAGAAGTCGACCCGGTCCCACGGCAGGCTCGCCGCGAGCGGCGGGGCCGCCAGCACGCCGTAGACCGCGCGTGGCGTCGTGCCTCCCGAGAGCATCAGCGAGACCCGCTCGCGTTCGGCCAGCAGCTCGATCAGCCGCTCGGCGATCAGCCGGGCGGCGCCGGCTTCGAAGGCGGCGCGATCGGGGTGGACGACGACGCGGGTCCCGTTCACCTCGGCCTCACAGCGGGCGCCAGGCGTCGCCGCCCGGCGCCAGCAGCGCGTCGGCCGCGCGGGGCCCCGCGCTCCCCGGCGCGTAGCCCGCCGGCTCGGGCCCGCCCGGCGCCTCCCACCACTCGAGGATCGGCGTGATCCAGTGCCAGGCCGCCATCACGCTGTCGGTCCGGGCGAAGCGCGTCGCGTCGCCGCGCATCGCGTCGAGC
>JALOKP010000229.1 GCA_025456425.1 Acidobacteriota bacterium
CCCCCCCGCTGACGCGCGCGCAGCCTCCTGTCAGCCCCCCCGTCCCGGCCAGTGCTACCCTGAGCCGGTGGGGAAACGCGGCCAATACCGGCTATCCGCCGGCGCGCCGGCCAGGACGTCGCTGAAGCCGTCGCCGTTGACGTCCCCCGCCGTCGCAACCGCCCAGCCGTAGTGGATCGCCTCGGCCGCGCCCGCAGCCGACCAGTCCGGGGACGCCGACGGGCCGCTCGCGCTCCCGTGGAAGACCTCGGCCTTGCCGCCCTCGGCGTACGTCCAGGTGAAGCTCGGCGCGCCGACGACGACGTCTGCGTAGTTGTCGCCGTTGACGTCGCCCGCCGTCCCGACGGACCATCCGTAGTGCGCGTTCGCCTGCCCGCCGACGCGCGACCAGAGCGCCGCCGCACCGAGACCCGCGGCACTGCCGGCGTAGACGAAGGCCTGGCCCTCCTCGGCGAGCGTGACCGTCGCCCGCGGCGCCCCAACGATGACGTCGGTGTACCCGTCGCCGTTGACGTCGCCCGCGGTGCCGACCGCGGCGCCGAAACTCGTCTTCGGGCGCGCCGACCAGTCGGCGTTGCCCGGCTCGCCGCTCGCCCCCAGCCCCGCCGCGGACCCGTGCCAGACGTACGCCTCCGACGCCCAGCTGTCGCCCACGATGATGTCGGAGTACCCGTCGCCGTTGACGTCGCCCGCGGTGCCCACCGCCGCGCCGAACGTCTGCTGATCGTAGGGATGGGCCGCCTGGCTCTCGGCCTGCCAGTCGGGCTCCGCCGGAAGCGGCAGCCCGGTGGCGCTGCCGAGGTAGACGAAGGCCGCACCCTCGCCGCCTTGCCCGCCGGAATACCCGGGCGCACCGATCACGATGTCGCCGTAGCCGTCGCCGTTCACGTCGCCGGCCGGGGCGACGGCGTATCCGAACCGGTGGCCGTAGCCGAGACCGACGTCGACCCACATCGGGGTTGCAGAAAGTCCAATCGGCGACCCGCGGTAAACCTCAGCCTTTCCGGTCGAGTTGTTGAAGCCCGGCGCGCCCACGATCACGTCGCCGTACCCGTCGCCGTTGACGTCCCCGGCGGTCGCGACCGAGTACCCCATCTTCGCGCCGAAGGTCCCCGCGATCGTCTTCATGGGGGCCCCGGTGAGCCCCCAGGTGTTGCCGTAGTAGACCAGCGCCATGCCGGCGTCGGTCCCGCCCATGTCGTAGTTCGGCGCACCGACGATCACGTCGCCGTACCCGTCCCCGTTGACGTCCCCGGCGGACGCGAGCGCGTAGCCGAAGTTGCCGGCGGGAGAGAGGGTGCGCGACCAGGCGGGGCTCGTCGCCAGCGGGTCGATCGTCACCGGGTACGCGGCGTCCGCGTCGTCGACGACGATCCGGATCCCGCGCCGGCGGTCAGCGGCAAACCCCTCGAACCACGCCGGCAGCGCCTTCCCGCGCGCGTCCGTCACGACCAGTTCCGCGTAGTGCAGCGCACGGTCGCCGTTCGGCGCGACGAAGTCGATCGCGCGGCCGTCCTCGGAGAGGCGTGGGTTGAGGGTCCCGGTCAGCGTCAGTTCGACCGCGACGATCGGCCCTTCGCCCTCCGGCCGCGCCGCGATCGTGAACCCCTGCTCGAGACCCCGCGGATCGTTGACGTACCACTCGAGAATCCCGTCGCGGTCGACATCGACGCGGTTCTCGTGGGCGGCCAGCCGCGCCCTACCTACCGGCTGCAGCGCACCAGCCCGGCCCCACGCCGAGAGCGAGAGCCCCCACTCCCACGCCGGCACCTCGTCGCGCCGCGGAACGACCCGGATCCCGTTCTCCGCGAACCATGTCCGGAAGTCGTGGGCCCGGTTCGGGGCCTGGTAGCCCTGCCCGGTGACCCACGAGACGTGGTACTCCGACGCTTCGATCCCGGTCTGGACCTGCGACCACCAGTCGGCCGAGACGCCGTCCGGCAGCGCGGGCGGCGAAGCGGCCGCGACGCCGACCATCAGCGCGAGGACAAGCGCGATTCCGCACGGGCGAACGGCAGAAGGGCACATCGCAGACCTCCCTGGGCAGGTTTCTGCAGGAGATCTACGCCAGCTCCCGGCGCGCCGGAACTACCTAAACAGGTAGGAACGTCGCGGCAGCGGCACGTCGAGCCGGACCGTCGTTCCGGCTCCGGGACGCGAGTCCAGCTCCAGCGTCCCGCCCAGCTCCGCGGCCCGGCGCTTCATGCTGGCCAGGCCGTTGCCGCCGGGGCCTACCGGGGCGGCGGACGGATCGAAGCCGCGGCCGTTGTCCCTGACCTCGAGCTGCAGCCGGTCCCCGGCGACCCGCAGCGCGGCCCCGACCGCGGTGCACCCCGCGTGCTTGGCCGCGTTGTTCACACTTTCCTTGAAAACCAGGTAAGCCTGTCGCCGCAGGTCGGCCCCCAGCGCCAGGCTCGTCCCGTCGGTCGGAGCCTCGAAGGTGAAGGCGATGTCGCGCGCCGTCAGGGCGTCGCTGGCGAAGCGCCGCATCCGCTGCACGACGTCGGCCAGGTGGTCGCGCTTCGGGTTGATCGCCCAGACGATGTCGCCCATCGAGTCCACCATCTCGCGCGAGGTGTCGGCGATCCGCACCAGCGTGCCGCGCGTCTCGTCCGGCGCCGCCCCCGCCTGCTGTGCGAGGTCCGAGAGGATCGCGATCTTCGACAGGCTGGCACCGATGTCGTCGTGCAGGTCGGAGGCGATGCGCGTCCGCACCCGCTCCAGTTCGACCGCGCGGGCGACGCGCACGCGGTGCACGGCGACGCCGACCGCGGCGACCGCGGCCAGCACCAGCGCGATGAACCACCAGCGCGCCCAGAAGGGCCGCAGCACCTCGAAGTGCACGTCGGCCTCGCGTGGGCTGACCTGGCCGTCGGGGGTGACCGCGCGCACCGCGAAGCGGTAGCTCCCCGGCGCGAGGTTGGCGTAGTCGACCGAGCGCGCCGGGTCGGGCTCGGTCCAGTCCGGGTCGATCCCTTCGAGCCGATGCTGGTAGCGCAACTCGCCGCCGGCCGCGAACGAGATCCCGGCGAACTCGATCTGCGCGCGGTTGTCACCGGGGGCGAGGCGGATCCCGGTCAGCTCGGCCTCGCCGAGCTGCGAGACGGGGTAGGGGCGGCCGGCCAGGCGCAGCCGCTCGATGAAGACCGGCGGC
>JALOKP010000026.1 GCA_025456425.1 Acidobacteriota bacterium
TTCGGGGTCGGCGAGCTGCACGTCGAGCGGAAGATCCGGACCCTCTCCGGCGGCGAGCGGGCGCGGGTCGCGCTGGCCCGCCTGGTGCTGCGGCCGGCGGCGCTGCTGCTGCTCGACGAGCCGACCAACCACCTCGACCTCCCGTTCCGCGAGGCGCTCGAGGAGGCGCTGGCGGCCTGGCCCGGGACGCTGCTGGTCGTCAGCCACGACCGCGCCTTCCTGTCGCGCGTCACGACCGGCGTGCTGGCGGTCGAGGACCGGCGCGTGACGCGGCTCGACGGCGGCTGGGAGGAGTGGCTGGCCTGGCGCGCCGCGCGCCGCGAGGCGGCGAAGGGGGACGCGGCCGCGGGCGACGGGGTCCCGGCCGAGCGCGGCCGCGAGGCGCGCCGCGCGCGGGCCGAGGCGATCCAGGACCGCAACCGCCGGCTCAAGCCGCTGCGCGAGGAGGTCGGGCGGCTCGAGTCGCGGATCGGCGCGATCGAGGCCCGAATCGGCGCGATCGACGGCGACCTCGGCGACCCGTCGGTGCACGCCGACGGCGTGCGGATGCGTGAACTGGCCCACGAGCGCGAGGCGCTCGAGCGCGAGCTGGAGGCGCTCGAACCGGCGTGGGAGCAGGCCGCGACGCGGCTCGGGGCCGTCGAGGCCGAGCTGTCCTGAGCGCCGCCGCGCCGCGCCCCGGCCGCGCTGCCCCGGTCTCCCGGCCTACAGCACCAGTTCGGCCGGCACGCCCGGTGCGGTCGTCGCGGACCCCTGCCAGGTGCGCCCGTCGGGGGCGGTGACCGTCACGGTCCACGAGCCCGCCGGCAGGTCCTCGAGCGTGGTGCGCCCCTCCGCCGCCTCGCGCTCGGCCCGCGCCCCCGCGCCCCAACCGAGCGAGCGGTGCACGCGCCCGTCGGCCCCGACCACCCGCACGGTGGCGATCAGCTTCGAGCCCTCGAGCTCCTTCACGCGCAGCGTGAGCTGCGTCGCCGGCGCCAGCTGGACCGGGACCGGCCCCCCCGGCGCCGTCGCCTGCAGCGCCGCGACCGCCGAGCTGGCGGCCTGCACGAGGACCTCCCAGCTCCCGGGGGGGACGACCGGCAACCGCACGCGGCCGGCCTCGCCGGTCGGGTAGCGCCCGCCGGCGATCGTCCGCCCGGCGCCGTCGAGCACGCTCGCGAAGACCGCGTCGGGGATCCCGCCCCCGGGCAGCCGGACCTGGAGCGAGAGCCCCTCGGTCGGGTTGAGCGTCAGCTCGAGGTTGGCGGCGTCCTGGCCCGAGGCGACCACGACGCTCTCCGTGTGCGCGGCGTACCCCTCCTTCTTCGCGGACAGGCGGTAGGTCCCCGGCGCGACGTTGGCGATCGAGAAGCGCCCCGACTCGGCGGTCAGTCCGCCGTAGCCGCCGCGGAAGAAGCCCGGCTCCTCGGCCTGGCCCTCCGGCGCGAGCGTGACCGAGACGCCGGCCACGGCGGCGCGGTCGAGCGCGTCGACGACGCGCCCTTCGACCTTCGTCGTCGGCAGGCGAAGGGTGAGCTCGCGGCTCTCGGCCAGCTCGACCGTTTCGTTGTAGGTGAGCCCCTTCTCGAACAGGTTGAGCGTCAGCTCGTAGGTCCCCGGCTCAAGCCCTTCGATCCGGAACGTCCCCTCCGCGTCGGTGCGCCCCTGGCCGAACCCCTGCACCGTCCGGCCGCGCGCCCAGATCGCGGCCCCGGCGACCGGCTGGTCGCCCAGCAGCGCTCGTCCCGAGAGCGTCAGCCCCTGGCCGAAGTCGAGATCGAGCCGCGTTTCGGGCGTGCCCGCGACGATCTCGACCTCGTCCGACGCGGAGCGCCCCGCGTCGCGCGACATCGCGCGCACCGTGTAACGCCCCGGAGCGAGGTCGGCGATCCGGTAGTTCCCCTTGAAGTCGACGCTGCCCGAGCCCCAGCCGGCCGCCGACCAGGCATTGACCGAGATCGAGGCGAACTCTTCGGGGGGCAGGCCCTGCACCGTCCCGACGAGGACGCCCCCGACGCTCAGCGTGAGCGTGAGCCCCGAGACCGGCGCCCCCTTCACCTCGATCTTCTGACCCTCGGCCGCGGGTGCGAACCCCTGCCGCGTGGCCGCCAGCGTGTAGCTGCCGTCCTGCACCCCCTCGACCGCGAACGCGCCGTCGGGCCCGGTGGTGGCCTCGCTCCCGCCCCAGCGCTGCCCGGCGGGCTGGACCTCGACCATCGCGCCGGCGATCGGTGCGCCGCCGGCGTCGACCACGCGCCCCGAGACGGTCTGGCCGCCGGGGAAGGTCAGGTCGAGCCGGTTCGTCCCGGCGCGCAGCTCGAGGTCCTTCACGGCGCGGCCGTGCTGCTCGTGCACGGCCGCGATCGAGGCCGGCCCCGGCTTCAACCCCTCCAGCCGGAAGCGCCCGTCGCCGTCGCTCGAGGCCGAGTTGGACATGAAGCGCGGCCCGCGCCGTTCGCCGGTCTCGACCAGTTCCACCCGCGCGCCGATCGCCGGCCGTCCGTCGGCGAGCAGCGCCGTCCCCTCGACCACCGAGCCCGGCTCGAGCGCGAGCTGCAGCCCCTCCACGTCCTCGCCGGCCGGCACCTCGATCTCGTCGAGCTTCTTCTCCTGGTAACCGTCGACGCGGGCCTGCAGCGAGATCTTCCCCGGCTCGACCGACTCGAAGACGAAGCTCCCGGTGTCGTCGGTCTCGGCCCAGTCGCCGCCGCCGAAGATGGCGAACGAGGCCATCCCGGTGCCGCCCGTGATGCTGCGCTGCAGCATCACGCGCGCGGCGGCGACCGGCTTGTCGCCAGCCACGACCGTGCCGCTCACGCGCGAGCTCGGCCGCAGCTCGACGGCGAGCGGGGCGGCCGCGCCGGCCTCGATCCCGGGGCGTCGCTCGGTGACGAAGCCGGTGTGCCAGAAGATCAGGTCGACCTTCTCGCCGGCGCGCCGGTCCTCGATCGCGAACCAGCCGTCGGAGCCGGTCGTCGCGTCGGCATCGCCCGGCGGGCGCATGCCGGGCAGGATCGGGAACGGGCCGCCCGGAACCGCCCGCACCTCGACCCCTTCGACCGGCGCGCCGCCGGGCGCGGTGACGGTCCCCTCGATCCGCGCCGCGGGCTCGAGCGTGATCGTCCCCAGGTCGAGCGGCGCGGCTGCAGCGGCGACTTCGAGGCCGGGCACGGTCTTCGTGGCGAAGCCGCGCCGCCGCGCCGTCAGGTCGTAGCGTCCCGGCTTGAGGTCGGCCAGGGCGAAGACCCCCTCGGCGTCGGTCGTGGCGTCGGGCCGCGTGGTCGCGTCGCCGCCGAAGCTGATCGCGAAGAAGCGGCTGCTGCCGCCCTCCGGCGTCGCGCCGGCCCGAATCTCGACGCCGGCCAGCGGCTGGCCGTCGGCGTCGGTCACGCGCCCGGTGGCGCGCGCGCCCGGCTTCATCACCAGCGCGAGCCCGCCGCGCGTCTGGCGCGGCCGCAGGCCGTTGACCTCCAGCTCGGCCGGTGCCCAGCCCTTCAGCTCCGCGCCCAGCGTGTAGCCGCGGGCCGGATCGAGCCCGCCGATCCGGAAGCGCCCCTGGGCGTCCGAGCGCGCCTGCTCGCCGGCCTCGCTGTCGCGGAATGCGCGGCGCATCATCCGCCGTCCGCCGCCGAAGCGCGGGTCGTTCTCGCTCGCGGTGACGAGCGCGCCGGGGAGCGGGCGGCCCTGCTCGTCCGCGACGGTCCCCTCGACCCGCGCCGCCGGTTCGAGCGCCAGGGTCGGCCCGCGCGTGCCGCTGGGGGCGACCTCGAGCGCCGCCGCGTCGCCGCCGCGGTAGCCCGGCGCCGCGGCGCGGATCGTGTTCGCGCGCCCGGCCGGCAGGCGCAGCGTGTAACGCCCGCCGTCGTCGGTGACGGCCAGCTCGCGCCGCGAGGAAGCGACGTAGGCCAGCGCGCCCGCCAGCGGCTTGCGCGTCTGCGCGTCGATCACGCGCCCGGTCACCGCGGTGACGGCGGGGAGCGCGAGCGTCACGACCTTCGGCGGCTGCGGCTCCTCGGGCGGCGGCGCGAGCCGCGCGCTCAGCGAGCGGTCGTCCGCCGCCTCGACCGAGACGGCGAGGCCCGCCGCGGGGAGCGCCAGCGCGGCGCGCCCATCGGCGCCGGTCCAGGCCAGGGGCAGGCCGGCGTCGTCGGCGAGCACGACGGCGCCCGCGACCGGCTTGCCGTCCGCGCCGCGGACCTCGACCGGCAGCGCGGCGGTCGCGGCGGGCGCCAGCACGAGCGAGGCCGGCAGCCGGCCCGAGCGCACGGCCGGCGCGAGGCCGGGGGCGACGGCGCCGGCGGTGAGCAGTTCCTTCGCGCCGCGCGGGAGGCGCGCCGTCCCCTCGGGCCCGGTCAGCGCGACGCGCGGCGCGGGGTACCAGAAACCGCCGCCGAAGCTGCGGGTGGAGGTGTCGCGACGGACCGCGACGAGCGCGCCGGCCAGCGGCGCGTCCCCGGCGCCGCGGACCGTCACCGACAGGCCC
The DNA here is from genome assembly GCA_025456425.1 of Acidobacteriota bacterium. Classification (GTDB taxonomy): domain Bacteria; phylum Acidobacteriota; class Polarisedimenticolia; order J045; family J045; genus JALOKP01. The sequence continues at coordinate 4,466 of JALOKP010000026.1, forward strand.
GCGTCGGCCTCCATCTCCGCGTCCGGGAGATCGGCTTCCTCGACCAGGCCGCCGAGCCACGCGGCGAGCGGCGCGTGACCGGGCGCCTCGATCCGCAGCGTGTAGAGCCCCGCGCGCGGGGCCTCCAGCCGGTACGCCCCGCGGGCGTCCGAGCGCCCCGTCGCGACCGGCTCGCCGTGCGCCGCGCCCGCCTGCGCGCGCCGCGCGGCATCGACCGGCGACGGCGCGGCGAGCAGCATCACCGTCGCCTCCGGGAGCGGCGCCCCGCTCGGGCCGAGCACGCGACCGGACAACGGGATCCCGGCCGCCGCGGGCGGCGCCGCGCCGGCCAGCGCGAGGGCGATCGTGAGCAGGGGGACGGGCAGGACTCGGCGGGCCAGGGCACGCATCGGACACCTCGGAAGCCAACGACGGAGCGACCGCCGGGCGGCTGACACTGTAACGCCGTCGCGCGCGGCCGGTTCCCGCGCGGCGCGGACCGCGGGACGCGGGGACGCGGAGCACCGTCCGGCTGGGACGCCGAACGGGCGTGGGCTATGCTCCCCGCGATGAACCCCGCGTCCCGGTGGCAGCGTATGGTCCTGGGTACGGCCTCCGGGCTGGCCGCGCTGGCGCTGGGCGCGCCGGCAGCTCCTGCGGCGCCGGCCGACCCGGCCCCGGCGTCCCGCCGGCCTGCGAACGTCTCGACCCCCGCCGGCGTCCCGGCTCCGGCCGACCGCGGCTGGATCGGCGTCTCGCTCGGCCGCGACCCCTTGCCGGTCCGGTCGTCCGAGGAGGGGTCCGAGGCCGGGGCGGACGAGGCCGGGCCGGCTCCGCCCGCCGGCGTCGGGATCGGCGCGGTGATCCGCCAGAGCCCGGCCGACCGCGCCGGCCTGCGCGGCGGCGACCTCGTCACCGCGATCGACGGGCAGCCGGTCGAGTCGACGCAGGAGTTCATCGCCGCGATCTCCGGGCGCGGGCCCGGCGCGTGGGTCGACCTCGACCTCTGGCGGCGCGGGTCGGAGCGGCGCGTCACGGTGCGGCTCGAACGCTTCCCCGAGGACGCGGCCCGGCTGCGCGACGTCAAGCTCGGCTGGGCCGGGATCGAGGCGCTGGATGTGCCGCTGCAGCTGCGCGAGCAGTGGGGCGGTTCGGAGGAGAGCGGCGTGCTGGTCGGCGCCGTGGCGGAAGGGGGCCCGGCGGAGCGCAGCGGCGTGCGCCCCGGCGACCTGGTGCTGGCCGTCGACGGCGAGCCGGTCGTGACCGTCCCGGACCTCTTCATGCGGATCGCGCGGGTCGGCGACGGGGCCAAGGTCGAGCTGGGGCTGAGCCGCCAGGGGCTGGAGTTGACGGTCGAGATCCTGCTCGAGGTCGAGCCCCCGGAGGACCCGGACGAGGCCCCGCCGCGCCGGAACCCGGCGGAAGGTCCGACCCGGCGCCCCAACGGTCGGTAGCCCGGCAACTCCCGCTCCTACAATCGCTTCGCCGGGTCGGTGGCCCGGCCGGAGGGGTGATGCGCAAGAAGTGGGTGTGGATCCTGCTCGCCGTCGTTCTGCTCGGTGCGCTCGGGGCCGTCGCGGTCAGCCGCCGCGGTCCCCGCCCGACGCCCGTCCAACTCGCCAAGGTCGAGCGCCAGGACCTGCAGGCCAAGGTCGCCGCCAACGGCAAGATCCAGGCCCAGAAGAAGGTCGAGATCTCGGCCACGATCATGGGCCAGATCACCCAGCTCGCCGTGCGCGAGGGGGACGCCGTCAAGAAGGGCCAGTTCCTGCTCGAGATCGACCCCGCCAACCCGCGCGCCGTCGCGCGCAGCAGCGAGGCCTCGATGCAGGCCCTGCTGCGCGACGTCGAGTCGGCCCGGGCGAACCTCGAGTTGGCGAAGAGCGACTACGAGCGGGCGCGGGCGAACTTCGAGGCGAAGATCATCCCGCGCGCCGACTACGAGCGGGCCGAGACCGGCGTGACCACGAGCGAGGCGATGCTGCGCTCCGCCGAGCGGCGCGTCGAGCAGGCCCGGGCCCAGCTGGAAGGGGCGCGCGACACGCTCTCGAAGACCGTGGTCCGCGCGCCGATCGACGGGATCGTCACCGCCCGCCGGGTGGAGGAAGGCGAGGTCGCGGTGATCGGGATCCAGAACAGCCCCGGCACCGTGCTCCTGACGATCTCCGACATGTCGGTCGTCGAGACCGAGCTGGAGGTGGACGAGGCCTCGATTCCGCAGGTGAAGCTGGGGCAGGAGGTCAAGCTGCGGATCGACGCCTACCCCAACCGTACCTTCAGCGGTGTGGTCACCGAGGTCGGTTCCAGCCCGATCCTGCAGTCGAGCGCGGTCGACCAGGCGGTCAAGTTCAAGGTCAAGGCCCAGATCAAGGACCCGCCCGAAGGGATCAAGCCGGGCCTGACCGCCCAGGCCGACATCCTGACCGGCTTCGCCCCGCAGGTCCTCGCGGTCCCGATCCAGTCGATCGTGCTGCGCGAGAAGGAGCGACCGGCCGGGACGCAGCCGCAGGTCGGCGAGGCCCGCGAGGAGGAGGGGGTCTACATCGTCGAGGAGGGCAAGGACGAGGGGAAGGTCGCCTTCGTCCCGATCACCACCGGACTGATGGGAGAGCTGTCGATCGAGGTGAAGTCGGGCCTGAAAGGGGACGAGAAGCTCGTCTCCGGGCCGTTCAAGGTGCTGCGCACCCTGAAGCCGGGGGACCTGGTGGTCAAGGAGAAGGAGCCGCCCAAGGACGCGGCCGCCGGCGGGGCGACCGAGGACTGACGATGGACCTCGGCGATCTCATCCGCGAAGCCCTCGACGCGATCCGCTCCCACGCGCTCCGCAGCTTCCTGACGCTGCTGGGGATCATCATCGGCGTGGCCACGATCGTCGGGGTGGTTTCGGTGATCGCCGGGCTCGACCAGTACGTCCAGGAGCGGATCATCATCCTCTCCCCCGACGTCTACGTCGTGACCAAGTTCGGCATCATCCGCGGCCGGGAGGAGTTCCTCGAGGCGCTCAAGCGCAAGGACATCACCAAGGACGACGTGCGCCGGCTGGAGGGCTCGCTGACCCGCGCGGCCGAGATCGCGACCCAGCTCGATGGCGCACGGGCCGCGGTGAAGTTCCGGGACCGGCGCCTGGCCGACGTCCGGGTCACGGGGGTCACGGCCAACTTCCCGCAGTTGATCAACTTCGACCTGGAGTCGGGGCGCTTCTTCGTCGAGGCCGAGGAGCGCGCGGCGGCACCGGTCGCGGTGGTCGGCTGGGACATCAAGGACGAGCTGTTCCCGCAGCTCGACCCGGTCGGGCGCAAGGTGCTGATCGGCGGGCGGGAGTACGAGGTGATCGGGCTGGTCAAGAAGCAGGGGAGGACTCTCGGCCAGAGCCAGGACAACCTGGTTGCGATCCCGCTCGAGGCGGCGCTGCAGCAGTTCGGCACGCGCCGCTCGCTCGACGTCGTGATCCGCGCCAAGGGGGGCGTCCCGGGGGTCGAGGCCTCGGTCGACGAGGTCCGCGGCGTGATGCGCGCGCTGCGGCACACGCCGTTCAAGAACGAGGACCCCTTCGGCGTCGTGACCGCCGAGGCGCTGCAGGAACTGTGGCGCAACATCTCGGGCGCGGCCTTCGTCCTGATGTTCCTGATTGCGTCGGTCTCGCTCGGCGTCGGCGGGATCGTGATCATGAACATCATGCTGGTCTCGGTGCTCGAGCGGACGCAGGAGATCGGGGTGCGGAAGGCGGTCGGCGCCAACGAGTCCGACGTGCGGCGGCAGTTCCTGCTGGAGGCGGCGATCCTGTCGCTGGCCGGCGGGATCGTCGGGGCGGCGGTCGGTGCCGGGGCGGCGTCGCTGGTCGAGTCGCAGACCGGCTTCCCGGCCCGCGTCACCCCCGGCATCATCGGGCTCGGCCTCGGGCTCTCCGTCCTGGTGGGACTGGTCGCCGGGTACTTCCCGGCGCGCAGCGCCGCGCGGCTCGACGTCGTCGAAGCGCTCCGGGCGGAGTGATGGGCCGGCTGGCGCGCACCTCGCTGTTCGAGAACGCGGCCTCCGCGCTGACGGCGATGTGGGGCCAGAAGCTGCGCTCGTTCCTGACGCTGCTCGGGATCATGGCCGGCGTGGCGACCGTGATCCTGATGGTCAGCTTCGTCGCCGGCTTCAACAACGTGATCACCGAGCAGTTCACGCAGTTCGGCACGCAGCTCGTGCAGTTCCAGAAATTCGAGCCGCGCTTCGGCCCGCAGGGTCCGTCCGAGGAGCAGCGCAACCGGCGCGACCTGACCATCGAAGACGCCGACGCGCTGAAGCGGCTGGTCCCCGCGGCCGCGGCGGTCTCTCCCGAGCGCTACAACTTCCTGCGGACCCCGCGGGTGATGGCGGGCGACCGCGAGGCCAACGCCCCGGTCGTCTTCGGCGGCGCGCCGGACTACATGCAGGCCAACGTCCACTGGGTCGACGACGGCCGCTTCTTCACCGAGGCCGATCTCAAGCACGCCGCGCAGGTCGCGGTGATCGGGACCGACGTGGCGGAGACGCTGTTCCCGTTCAAGGACCCGATCGGCGAGACGATCCGGATCGACGGGCGGGCCTTCTCGGTGATCGGCGTTTTCGAGCGCAAGGCCTCGTTCCTGGGAGGCGGGAACAACAGCCACGTCGCGATCCCGATCACCGCCTTCGACGTGCTGTTCCCCGAGGTCAAGAACGGCGGCGGCGACACGATCCACATCGCGACCGTACCCAGGACCCCGGAGCTGTACGACGCGCTGATCGAGCAGGGGACCGCCGTGCTGCGCGCGCGGCGCCAGCTCAAGCCGAACCAGGAGAACGACTTCGCGGTCTTCACCAGCCAGGGGCAGCTGGACAACTTCCGGCAGATCACGGGCGGGGTGGCGGCGGCGATGATCGTGATCGCGGGGATCGCGCTCCTGGTCGGCGGCGTCGGCGTGATGAACATCATGCTGGTCAACGTCACGGAGCGGACGCGCGAGATCGGCCTGCGCAAGGCGATCGGGGCGACCGACGGCGACATCGCGACGCAGTTCCTGGCCGAGGCGGTGACCCTGACCGCCGTCGGCGGGGCGCTGGGGATCGCGATCGGGATCGGGCTGGCGCTGGTGGTGAAGGCCGCGCTCGACTTCCCGGTTTCGACCCCGCTCTGGTCGGTCGCGCTGGGGCTGGGGGTCTCGACCTCGGTCGGCCTGCTCTTCGGGATGTGGCCGGCGCTGAAGGCGGCCCGCCTCGACCCGATCGAGGCCCTGCGCTACGAGTAGCCGCGGGGCTATCATCAGGCGGGAGGCCGACATGTCGACCCGCTACGATTTCTCCGATCCCGAGGCCTCGGGCTTCTGCCCCGAGTGCGGTCTCGGATTCCGGACCACCGAAGGGCGCTGCGCGGACTGCGACGCCCTGCTCGTCACGCGCGCCGAGGCGCTCGAGGAGTGGCGGCAGTCGCCGCCGCCCGACCCCGCCCAGCGCAGCGTCTTCCTGTGCTCGGCCCCGACGCTGGTCGAAACCCAGCTGCTGCGCGCCCAGCTCGAGAGCGCCGGGATCCCGTTCGTGGCCAGTGACTTTCCCCAGGTCTGGGGTCCCGTACTGGGGCGGGATGCGGAGGTCCGGTTCTTCGTCGAGGAGCGGGACCTGGCGCGCGCGCTCGAGGTCCTGGCGGACGTCCCGCCGAACGAGCCGCCGCAGTCCTGACCGGGCGAGGCGGGGCGGCTCCCGCGCCGCCCGGCCGGGGCCGAGCCCCGGACCACAAGGTCGCACCCGCGATCAGGTGGTGAGCGGGTCCTTCGCGTCCGGGTCGATCCCGAACTCCTCGATCGCCCGCTCGACGACGTGTCCGGCGACGCGCCCCTCGCGCGCCAGCGCGGCCAGCGTCGCCACGGCGATGCTCGCCGCGTCGACCTGGAACAGCCGCCGCAGCGCCTCGCGCGTGTCGGAGCGCCCCCAGCCGTCGGTGCCGAGCGCGATCCACTCGCGGTCCCGCGGCGCCCAGCGGGCGACCATGTCGGGGACGGCCTTGACGAAGTCGGTCGCGGCGACGATCGGTCCCTCGGTCCGCTCCAGCACCTCGGCCACGAACGGCTGGACCGCGGCCTCGCGCGGGTGCAGCCGGTTGCGCCGCTCGGCCGCGAGGGCGTCGCGCCGCAGCTCGCCGTAGCTGGTCACGCTGCAGACGTCGGCCGCCACCTGGTACTTCGCCGCCAGCAGCTCCTGCGCGGCGAGCACCTCGCGCAGGATCGGACCCGAGCCGAGCAGCGTCGCGCGGTGCTTCAGCCGCTGCGGGGCGGGTCGGAAGAGGTAGATCCCGCGCAGGATCCCCTCCTCGACGCCGGCCGGCATCGGCGGCATGACGTAGGCCTCGTTGTAGAGCGTGATGTAGTAGAAGACATCCTCGCCCTTGGCCATCATCCGCTTCACGCCGTCCTCGACGATCACGGCGGTCTCGTAGGCGAAGGCCGGGTCGTAGGCGCGGCAGCTCGGGACGGTCGAGGCGGTGAGGAGGCTCTGCCCATCCTGGTGCTGCAGCCCCTCGCCGTTCAGCGTGGTCCGGCCGGCGGTCGCGCCCAGCAGGAAGCCGCGGCCGCGCGCGTCGCCGAAGGCCCAGATCGAGTCGGCGATCCGCTGGAAGCCGAACATCGAGTAGAAGATGAAGAACGGCCGGCGTGTAGCGCTGGCCGAGCGGGTTGTAGATCTTGAACTCCGTGAACAGCGGGTCCATCCCGAAGGTGCGGGCCTCGTCGGGGACGATCGGTACGACGCGCGGACCGAGCGTCTCGTCCTTCATCAGCTTCCGCAGCAGGCGGACGAAGGCCATCGTGGTCGAGGCCTCGCCCTTCTCGCCCGTGCCGCGCCGGAACTCGTCGAACAGGCCCTGCTCCGCGACGTGCAGCGGCCGATCTCCGGGCTGCCGGCGGGCGGGCGGTAGTAGGGTGCCTCGTCGAGCTGCTCGTCCGGGATCGGCAGTTCGAGCCGGTCGCGGAAGGCGCGCAGCTCGTCGAGCTTGAGCTTCTTGACCTGGTGGGTGACGTTGCGCCCCTCGACCGCGCCGCCCAGGGTCCAGCCCTTGACCGTCTGGACCAGGATCGCGGTCGGAACCCCCTCGGTCTCGGTGGCCACCTTGTACGCGGCGTAGATCTTGCGGTAGTCGTGGCCGCCGCGGCGCAGCCGCACGATCTGGTCGTCGGACAGGTGCGCGACCAGCTTCGCCAGCCGCGGGTCGGCGTTGAAGAAGTGCTCGCGCACGTACGCGCCGGTCTCGACGGCGTAGCGCTGCCAGTCGCCGTCGAGCGTTTCATTCATCTTGTCGACCAGCACCCCGTCGTTGTCGTGGGCCAGCAGCTCGTCCCACTCGCGGCCCCACAGCACCTTGATCACGTTCCAGCCGGCGCCGCGGAAGATCGCTTCCAGCTCCTGGATCACCTTGCCGTTGCCGCGCACCGGGCCGTCGAGCCGCTGCAGGTTGCAGTTGATCACGAAGGTCAGGTTGTCGAGCCCCTCGCGCGCGGCCAGCGTCAGCGCACCCGTCGCCTCCGGCTCGTCCATCTCGCCGTCGCCGCAGAAGGCCCAGACGCGCGACTCCGCGCCGCGCTCGGTGAATCCGCGCGCGCGCAGATAGCGGTCGAAGCGGGCCTGGTAGACCGCGTTGAGCGGGCCGAGGCCCATCGAGACGGTCGGGAACTCCCAGAAGCGCGGCATCAGCCGCGGGTGGGGGTAGGACGACAGTCCCCTGGTGAAGGCCTCGCGCCGGAAGTGGTCGAGGTCCTGCTCGTCGAACCGCCCCTCGAGGAAGGCGCGGGCGTAGATCCCGGGCGCAGCGTGTCCCTGGAAGAAGACGTGGTCGCCGGCCCCCTCGTCGCCGGGGGCGCGGAAGAAGTGGTTGAAGCCGACCTCGTAGATCGACGCGGCCGAGGCGTAGGTCGAGATGTGGCCGCCGAGCCCGGGGAAGCGCGTGTTGGCACGGTGGACCATCGCCACCGCGTTCCAGCGGATCAGCCGCCGGATCCGGCGCTCCATCGCCTCGTCGCCGGGGAAGGGGGGCTCCTGCTCGGGGCTGATCGTGTTGATGTAGCGGGTCTGCGTCGTCGGTGGCAGGCCGAGGTGCAGCATCCGGGCGCGCTTGAGCAGCCGGTAGAGCACGAACTGGGCGCGCGACTTGCCCGCGCGGTCCACCAGCTCGTCGAGCGACTCCATCCAGTCGTCGGTCTCGTCCGGGTCGACGTCGGGGAGCTGGTGCTTGTACTGCTCGAAGATCATGCGGACTCCGGGTGCGGCGCGGTCGGGGACGGCGGGCCGAGCCCGGCATTCTCCTCCCCGCGGCGGGGGCGTTCAAGCTCGCGGCTTACGAACGGGTACGCCGCCGGGCGGCGCAGGCTCACGCGCCGTACGCGCGCTCCTCGACCAGCACGCGACGGGTCGCGGTGAAGCGCCCCGGAAAGCGCAGGAGCCCCTCGCGCCGCAGGGCCGGGGCGTGCCGTGCGAGATAGTCGTCGAGGGCGGCGCGGCCGGTCAGCGCGTACTGGACCGTCAGCAGCAGGCGCCCTGCGCCCGGTCCGTTCTCCTCGGCCGGGTCGCGCCGGAACACGCGCGCCCCGGTGAATCCCGGCAGCGCGAGGATCTGCCGCACGTGATCGTCGAGCCACGCGCGGAACTCGGCTTCGATCTCGCCGTCGACGGAGAGGTTGACCTCGTACACCACCATGAGCTTATTGTAGGCGCGGGGCCCGGCAAGGGAGTGCGCCGCGCGGAGGCCGGATGGCGCAGGGTCGGATGCGCGCGGGATCGGGACAGGCGGTGGCGTGGGCGGCGGCGCTCGTGGCGCTGGCGGCCGCGGGGTGCGGCGACGGCCGCGAGCGGGGGGGCGGCGCGAACGGAGCGGCCGGCCCGGCGCCGGTCGCGGGCGGGACGCTGGTGGTCGGGATCAAGGCCGATCCCGACTCGCTCAACCCCTACCTGGCGCGGCAGTCCGAGTCGCTGCTGATCGCCAGCCGCGTGCTGCCGCGGCTGTGGCGCGAGGTCCTGCCCGGCGACGCCGAGCCCGCCGGGCTGAAGCCCGAACTCGTCGCCGGCGAGCCGCGCTTCGAGGACGGCGGGAAGACCGTGCGCCTCGAACTGCGCGGCGACGCGGCCTGGAGCGACGGCGCGCCCGTCACGTGCGAGGACGTGCGCTTCACCTGGCAGGCCCAGGTCGACCCGGCGCTCGGCTGGCGGGCGGCCTCGATCAAGCGCCACATCGCGTCCATCGAATGCGCCGACGCGCGTACGGTGGTGGCGCGCTTCGACCGCGCGTATCCCGGGATGCTGGTCGACCTGAACGACCTGCACATCCTGCCACGGTCGCTCGCGACGCTGCCTCGCGACGGCTGGCGGCAGGTCGACTGGGCAGTGCAACTGCCGGCCGCCGGCCCCTACCGGATCGAGCGCGCCGCGGCCGGGCAGGAGGTCGTGCTGGCCCGCAATCCGTCGTACCGCGGTGAGGCCGGGCTGCCGCGCCTCGACCGGATCGTCTTCCGCGTCGTTCCCGACACGACCGCGCGGCTGACGCAGCTTCTGGCCGGCGACCTCGACCTGGTCGACGGCGTCCCGGCGACGAACGCCGCGCTCCGCGCGGCGGGGACCGGGATCGCGCTCGTGACGCGGCCGGGCTGGGGCTACACCTACCTGGGGTGGATGGACCTCGATCCGGCCGCCTACCGCGCGTACCGGGCCGGGCGCGAGGCGGCCTGCCGGGCCGCGAAGCAGGAGAACTGCCCCGACGAGGCCGCGGCGGTGGCCCGGCTCGCCGCCGAGCGGCCGCACCCGCTGTTCGGCGACCGGCGCGTGCGCCAGGCGATGACGATGGCGATCGACCGCCCGGCACTGGTCGACACCCTGCTGGCGGGGCAGGGCGAGGTCCCGGCCAGCCCGATCCTCGCGCCGCTGCCCGAGCACGACGCGTCGCTGGCCGCGGCGCCGCGTGATCCGGCGCGGGCGCGGGCCCTCTTGGCCGAGGCCGGGTTCGCGGATCGCGACGGCGACGGCACGCTGGACCGGAACGGGCGGCCCTTCGCCTTCGAGCTGGCGGTGCAGGCCGGCAACGCGCAGCGCCGCGACGCGGCGGTGCTGGTCCAGCGCGACCTCGCGGCGCTGGGGATCGCGGTCACGATCCGTCCGGTCGAGGACTCGGCCTTCTTCGCCACGCTCGGCGCGCGCGGGGCCGACGCCTGGATCGGCCGCTGGTCGGTGCCGGGCCGCGTCGACATGGTCGAGCTGCTGCACGGGGAGGCCTGCGGGACCGGCGGCCTCAACTTCGGGGCCTGGAGCGAGCCGGAGGCCGACCGGCTGGCGCTGGCGGCGCGCGAAGAGTCCGATCCCGACCGCCGCGCCGCGCTGTGGCGCGCGTGGGAGCGGATCTTCGTCGCCGAGCAGCCCTACTCGCTGCTCTTCCGCGAGGCCCGGCTGACCGCGGTGCGCGACCGCGTGCGCGGCGCGGAGTCGCTGCTGGCCAACGACCCGCTCAACGGGGTGGAGGGCTGGTGGCTCGCACCGTAGGCTCGAGCGCCGCGCGAGCGCGGTCGCCCAGGTAGTTGGCGGCCAGCACCGCCGCGGCCAGCGCGAGCCCGGGCAGGGTCGAGACCCACCAGGCCTCGAGCAGCACTTCTCTGCCGTCGGCGATGATGTTGCCCCACGAGGGGTGCGGCGGCGGCACGCCGAAGCCGAGGAACGACAGCGAGGCCTCGACCAGGAGGTAGCTCCCGGCGCGCAGCGCGGCGGCGACGATCAGCGTCGGCAGCACGGCGGGCAGCGCGTGAACCAGCGCGCGGCGCAGCGGCCCGGCCCCCGCCGCGCGCGCCGCGGCGAGCAGCCCGGAGCGCGCGGCGACGCGCGCGTCGGCGCGCACCAGCCGCGCCAGCGCGGGCCAGCCGGTCAGCGCCAGCAGCGCCGCGAGCACCCCTGCCGACGGCGCGAGCCAGGCGGCCAGCACCATCACCAGGACGATCCGCGGGAACGACAGGACCGCGTCGCCGGCCCGCGAGAGCAGCGCGTCGACCAGCCCGCCGGCGAGCCCGGCCGCGAGCCCGATCGCCAGCGCCAGCAACGCCGCGCCCAGGATCCCCGCCAGTCCGATCGCCAGCGAGACCCGCGCCCCCGCGGCGATCCGCGAGAGCAGGTCGCGCCCGAAGCCGTCGGTGCCGAGCGGAAAGCGCAGCGTCGTCAGCCGCGGCGCGCCGGCGGCATCGCGCGCCAGCGCGGCCAGCGGCACGCGTCGTTCGGCTCCGCCGCGCAGCCGGGCGATGATCTCGTCCCCGTCGAGGCGCCAGGCCGAACCCGGCCCCCGCGCGTCGAGCGGCAGCAGCGCGCCGTCGGACCCGACCAGCGCCGGCACGCGCGAGCCGGGCGGCAGCAGCCGGAGCGCCGCGGGCGACGCGCTGGCCAGCGGATCGGCCGGCGCCAGCAGCGGGCCCAGCAGGCCGGCCGTCAGCACCGCCGCCGAGAGCGCCAGCGGGGCCGTGTGCCTCACCGCGGCGGCTCCTCGCGCAGCCGCGGGTCGGCGCGGCGGGCGAGCAGCTCGGCAAGCGCGCCCCCGGCCAGCACGAGCAGGGCGTAGAGCAGCAGCGAGCCGAGAGCGAGCGGGGCGTCGCGCGCCAGCAGCGCGCGCTGCGTGAGCGATCCCAGCCCGGGCCACGAGAAGACGACCTCGACCACCGCCGCGCCGCCGACCAGGGCCGGGAGCCCCAGACCGAGCAGGACCAGCGCCGGCTGGAGCGCGGCGCGGAAGGCGTGGTGCCAGATCACCCGGCGCTCGGGCACGCCGAGCGCGCGCGCGGTCGCCGCGGCCGGCGAGGCGAGGGCGCGGCGCATCGCGTCCCACTGGTGGCGCGCGACCGCCGCCGCAGACGGGAGCGCGAGCACCCCCATCGGGAGCGCGAGGTGCGCGAGCAGGTCGAGCGGCGCGGCGGGTCCTGATCCCGCCGGCGAGCGCATGTGCGAGGCCGGCAGCCAGCCCAGCTTCCAGGCAAAGGCCAGGATCGCGACCAGGCCGAGCCAGAACGGGGGCGCCGCATCGAGCGCCGGCAGCCCGAAGCGCACCGCCCACGCGGCGAGCCCGCGCGGCCGCGCGGCGGCGCGGGTGCCGAGCGCGATCCCCAGCGCGAAGGCGGCCGCGAGCGCGGTCCCCGACAGCAGCAGGGTCGGGCCGAGCGCCTCGCCGAGCACGGCCGCGACCGGTCGCGAGCGGCTGAGCGAGGTCCCCAGGTCGCCCCGCAGCAGGCCGCGAAGGTAGCGCGCGAAGCGCTCCGGGGCCGGCCGGTCGAGCCCCAGCGCGGCCTCGAGCCGGGCCCGGTCCGCGGCCGAGACGGAGGGATCGTCGCCCGGGCCGACCGCGCTGCCCGGCGCCGCCTCCAGCAGCACGAAGACCAGGACCAGGACGAGCAGGAGCGTGACCAGCCACGCGCCGGCCCGCCGCAGGACCCGGGCCGCGCGCCGGCCGCGCCTGCCCCACACCGTCTCGGTGTCCCGTTCGGCCATCCCTGCCCGTCCTCCGCGCCACGCGCCGGCGCCGGCGGCCGCACGCCGGTACCTGCGAACCGAGACGATACAAGGCATACGGCCCCGGGCGCGCCCCCCCCACCGTGGCCGCGAGCCTGTTGGCGCGGTCCCCCAAATGCCAGTTCCGGCGCGGCTTCTCACCGATCCCCTGAGGACGCCGGCGGCGTGCCTCCTGCCGGCGGGCGCCTCCCCCCGCCGCTTTCCGCCGGCCGGGGCCGCAGGCGCGCCCGTCACCAACATTCTTGCGGCCACCGTGGATTCGCCTCGCCTTCGACGCCGTATTCCGAGCGTGCCCCCCGTCCGCCCGATCCCTAGATTGTCCGTAGCGTCCGCTCCCGATCCGGGCGGCGAGGTGAGGCGTGCTGCAGTCCGGGTTCAACCGTGCGACCACCGCCTTCGTCGCGGTGCTGCTCGGCGTCTCGCTGCTTGCGGCGGGGTCGCTGGCCCCCGGCCTGTCGCGGCTCACATCGGCCGATCTGACCGCGCTCGGCACCTTCCTCGGGGTCGGGATCTTCTGGTCGCTGCTCACCTTCAAGGTCGCGCGCCAGCGCGGCGGCCGGGTCGCGGTCTGGCTGGCCCCCGTCGCCTACCAGGCGCTGCTGCCGGTGGCCGACCCGTCGGCTGCGATCGTCGTCGCCGCGATCCTGCCGCTGGTCGACTGGGCGATGCACCGGCGCCAGGCGACGATCGGGTTGTTCAACCTCGCGCAGGCGCTGCTCGGCGTCTTCGCGGCCTCGAAAGTCGTGGCGCTGCTCGATCCGCTGCCCGACGACCTGACCTCGATCGCGCTCGCCGCGCTGGCCGGCGCGACGCTCTGCTCGCTCACGACCTTCGCGACCCTCCCGACCGTGATCAAGCTCGCCACCGGCCGCAGCCCGAAGGACAGCGGCATCTTCTCGTGGACGACCACGATCAACGAGGCGGTCACCGGGAGCTTCTCGGCCCTGACCGCCGTGATGTGGTCGATCCACCCGCTGCTGCTGGCCCTTTCGGTCCTGCCGCTCACGCTGGTCTTCCTGCTGCTCTCGCGGCTCGAGTCGCGCGAGGCCTCGCTGCGCCAGGAGATCGTCGAGCGCGAACGGGCCGAACTGGAACTGCGCCGCGCCAAGGATGCGGCCGAGGCGGCGAGCCAGGCCAAGAGCGACTTCCTGGCCCGGATGAGCCACGAGATCCGGACCCCGATGAACGGGATCGTCGGGATGGCCGGGCTGCTGCGCGAGACCCCGCTCGACCGCGAGCAGCAGGAGTACCTCGACATCTGCCTGCGCTCGGCCGACTCGCTGCTCTTCCTGATCGACCAGATCCTCGACCTCTCGCGGGTCGAGGCCGGCAAGCTGGAACTCGACCCGCAGCCGTTCGCGCTGCGGGCCTGGCTGGGGGACCTGCTGCGAGTGCACGCCACGCTGGCGCACGGCAAGGGGCTCGACCTGGCCTGGTTCGTCGCGCCCGAGGTGCCCGACGCGCTGGTCGCCGACACGCTGCGCCTGCGCCAGGTCGTGATGAATCTGGTCGCCAACGCGATCAAGTTCACGCGCGAAGGCGAGGTCGTCGTGCGGGTCGCGTTGGACCAAAGCGCGGGGGACGAAGTCCGGCTGCACTTCACCGTGCGCGACACCGGGATGGGGATCGAGCCGGAGAAGCAGCAGCTGATCTTCGAGGCCTTCACCCAGGCCGAGCGCTACATGACGCGCCAGCACGGCGGCGCCGGGCTGGGGCTCGCGATCTCGGCCCAGCTGGTGCGGCTGTGGGGCGGCTCGATCTGGGTCGAGAGCGTCCCGGGCAGCGGCAGCACCTTCCACGTCACGCTCCCCTGCGCGGTGCGGGAGCCGACCGGGCCGGCCGCGCCGCGTCCGGACGGCGCGGGGCGGTGCGTGCTGGTGCTCGACGCGCACGCGGCGAGCCGCGCGGCCAACGCCGAGGCGCTGGGCGCAGCCGGTTTCGCGGCCGTCACCTCTGCCGGGGCGACCGAGGCGCTCGGGCTGCTGGTCGACGCCACCGCGGCCGGGCGGCCCTTCGAGGCGCTGGTGGTCGACGCCGGGCTGCCCGACCCCGGGCCGGCCGCCTTCCTCGACCGCGTCCGCGCCCTGACCTCCGGCCCGCCGGCGCCGGTCGTGCTGACGACGACGGCCGACATCCGGCCGTCCGGCGCGGGGGGCGAGATCGAACCCTTCGCGCGCGTGATGAAGCCCGCGCTCTGGAACCAGCTCGCCGGAGCGGTCGCCGCCGCGCTCGACGACACCGACGCCGGCACGGGCCGGGCGCCGGGTGCCGAGGCCGAGCGGGCGGGGGCGCGCGCGGTGGTGCCGAGCGCTGTCGCGGGCGCGCCGCTCGAGATCCTGCTGGCCGAGGACAACCCGGTGAACCGCACGCTCGCGGTGCGGCTGCTCGAGCGCCGCGGGCACCGTGTCGCCTGCGCGGCCAACGGCGTCGAGGCGGTCGAGCTCTGGAAGGCGCGCGCCGTCGACCTGGTGCTGATGGACGTGCAGATGCCGGAGATGGACGGGCTGGCCGCGACTCGCGCGATCCGCGAGCTGGAAGGCGGGGCCGGCCGTCGCACGCCGATCGTTGCGGTCACCGCGCACGCCTCGGCCGAGGACCGGGTGCGCTGCCTGGAGGCCGGGATGGACGGGTTCCTCGCCAAGCCGATCCAGGCGGCGGAGCTGCACCGCGTGCTGGCCGAGGCCGCGGCCGGGCTGCAGCCGGCCTAGCCTCCGCGCCGAAAAGAAGCGGGCGCCGGCCCGGAGGCCGGCGCCCGTCAGCCAGCAAGGGGCGCCGAAGTGGGTCAGTCGCCCCAGAGGATCCCGTCGCCCCAGAGGATGCCGTCGCCCCAGAGGATGCCGTCGCCCCAGAGGATCCCGTCGCCCCAGAGGATGCCGTCGCCCCAGAGGATCCCGTCCGGCGCGAGCGTGCCGTCGCCCCAGAGGATCCCGTCGCCCCAGAGGATTCCGTCGGCGCCGAAGGTCGTGCTGTCGCCCCAGAGGATGCCGTCGCCCCAGAGGATCCCGTCCGAGCCGCGGCGCAGCGCTTCCTCGCGCGCGTCGGCCGGGGCGTGGTTGATGTCGCCCCACAGGATGCCGTCGCCCCAGAGGATCCCGTCGCCGGCGACCGAGGCGTCGCCCCAGAGGATCCCGTCGCCCCAGAGGATCCCGTCGCCCCAGAGGATCCCCTCGCCGCCGACCTTGCCGTCGCCCCAGCGCACGCCCTTCGCGCGGTAGAGGCGGTCGCCGAAGTACCAGCCGTCGCAGTAGACGACGCGCCGGCCGGCCCGGGCGGAGAGGCCGGCGATCGTCGTCGCCAGCGCGGTGCGGCGCAGGTCGATCCCCGGGGCCGCCGCGGCCCCGAACGCCAGCGCACCCGGGTTGGCCACGAGCTGCTTCGCGACGCTCACGGCCAGGCTCGCGTTGAGCAGGCCGGCGCCCTGGTCGAGGAACGAGGCGTCCGGCAGCTCCTCGGCGGTGTACAGCAGGATCGACTTGGCCAGCGCCGGGGTCAGGTCGGGGCGCGCCTGCAGCATCAGCGCCACCGTGCCTGCGACGACCGGCGCCGCCATCGAGGTCCCGGAGAGCTCGAGGTAGCTCGCTCCGCGGGTCAGTTCGGGGTGCTCGAGCGCGAGCCGGCTGCGCGGAGCCTGCAGCGAGACCAGCCGGTTGCCCGGGGCCACCAGGTCGGGCTTCATCAGGTTGTCGTAGCGCCGCTCCTCCGGCTCGGAGGTTCCGTCGCCGTCGAGGTCGCGCTCGCGGTACGAGCGGGTCGGCCCGCGCGAAGAGTAGCTGGCGACGCCGTCGTCGGACCGTTCGTCGGTCTGGAAGCTATTCGCGGCGCCGACGGTGATCACCTTCGGCGCGTTGGCCGGCGAGAGGATCCCGCCGTAGATCTTCGTCCCGTCCTCCAGCTTGCCGTGGTTGCCGGCCGCGACCACGACCACCAGGCCGGCGTCGACCAGCTTCTCGACCGCTCGGCAGAGTGGGTCGGTCTCGAACGACTCCTTTGGCGCCGTCCCGACCGAGAGGTTGACGACGCGGATCCCGTAACGGTCCTTGTTGGCCAGCGTCCAGGCCAGGCCCTGCAGCAGGCCGTCGAGCGAGCCGGTGCCGTCGCTCTTCAGCACCCGGAGGTCGGCCAGCATCGCCTGCGGCGCCGCGCCGGCGAGCGGCCGGCCCATCGGTGCGAGCGCGCCGTTGCCGGCGATCAGGCCGGCGACGTGCGAGCCATGGCCGTAGGGGTCGCGCTGCGTCGAGGCCTCGCCGGTGAAGTCGGCGCGGGCCACGATCCGGCTGGCGTTCCCGTTCCTCAGCGCGGCGTGGTCGGTGATCCCGGAGTCGAGCACCGCGACCGTCACGCCGCGGCCGTCGAGGCCGGCGAGCTGCGCGATGCCGGTCGTCGTCCGCACGTGGCCTTCGATGGCCGGCGCGACCTGCGTCGCGAGCAGGGGACGGTTCGGCACGACGTACTTCACCGACGAACTGGCCGCGAGCGAGCCCAGCCGCGACGAGAGTGCCGAGCCCGGCAGGTCGAGCACGACGAGGCCGAACTCGGGGATGGTGACGGCCCGGGTTGCGCCGGTCGCCGCGGCGAGCGTGTTCACGCTGGCGCCCGGGGTCAGGTCGACGATCACGCGCATCGAGGAGGAGGAAGCGACGAGCTCGGCCTCGGCCGCGAGGTCGGGGGCCTGTTTCTCGGTGAGGGTGGTCTGCGCGAACGCCGTCGCCCCGGCACAGACGACGAGGGCGAGCAGCGCGAGTCCCATCCTGGGGTGGCGCCTTGTCCTCGTGAACATCGATCCGCTCCTGCGCGCAGCCACTCGGGTAGGCCGCGACCGAGCTTCATGAAGGCAAGGGCCGTGCCGCGGACAGGCGCGGAGCAGCGCGGCGGCGCGGGGACGGCCCGCGACAGCGTCCCGCGACGGCCTGTCCGGTCACTTTGTCCGACCCCGTGACACGGCTTGGCACACTCCCGGCCGGATCGGTAATCCCCCGAAGTGCCCGATCCGCGGGGGTTTCGGGGGAGCCGAAGATTCGGTGCTTGACGCCGCCCGGTGCTCGCGGTAACCCTTGCCGCAGATGACGACACAGCGTGACGCGATCGATCTCGCCGCCGCCGGCTGGTGGTGGACCGCCTTCATCGAGGTGGCCCCGGCCCGGGACTGATCGCGCACCATCGACCGGCCGCCCACCTCCGACGCGGGGTGGGTTTTTTCGTGCCCCCCCGCCGGAGCGGGACGGCGAGGAGAGCACGGCATGAAGCCGCCGTTCGACATCGCTGCCGACCTCGACACGCCGGTCTCGGCGTTCCTCAAGCTCGCCCCGTTCGAGCCGCGATTCCTGCTCGAGTCGGTCGAAGGGGGCGAGCGCCTCGGGCGCTACTCGTTCATCGGGTTCGGCGAGGCGCTGGCGGTCAAGCTGGAAGGCGGACGGCTGGCCGTCGACGGCGTCCAGGGTCGCGCGCCCGCTTCCCGCGAGGAGCTGCTCGGCGCGCTGCGCGATGCGCTGGCGCGCGCGCCGCGGCCGGGGCCGGCCGGCGGGCTGCCGTTCTCGGGCGGACTGGTCGGGCTCGCGGGTTACGACCTGGTGCGGCGGCTCGAGCGCCTCCCCGCGGCGCACCCCGCGCCTCCCGCGGGCCCGCGCACGCCGGAGGCGGCCTTCGTCGCCCCGCGCGCCCTCCTGGTCTTCGACCACCTCTCGCGCCGCGTCGCGCTGTTCTTCGACGGGGAGGAGGGCGAGCGGCGGGCGCTGCGCGCGGCAGTGATCGACGCGCTGCGCGGCCCGACCCCGCCGCGACCCGGCCGCGTCGCGCCGCACGCCGCGCCGGCGGCGAGCCTCGCGCCCGGTGCATTCCTCGGCGCGGTCGAGCGCGCGCAGCACCACATCCGCCAGGGCGACGTCTTCCAGCTCGTGCTCTCGTCGCGGTTCGAGGGCGAGACCGCGGTCGAGCCGTTCGAGGTCTACCGCGCGCTGCGCCTGATCAACCCCTCACCCTACATGTACTACCTGCGGTTCGACGGGCTCGAGGTGGTCGGCTCCTCGCCCGAGGCACTGGTCCGGCTCGAGGGGCGGCGCGCCGCGCTCCGGCCGATCGCCGGGACGCGCCCGCGCGCCGGCTCGGAGCCCGAGGACCGGGCGCGCGAGGCCGAGCTGCTGGCCGACCCGAAGGAAGGGGCCGAACACGTGATGCTGGTCGACCTGGCGCGCAACGACCTGGGGCGCGTGGCCGTTCCTGGCACGATCGCGGTCGAACCGTACCGGTCGGTCGAGCGCTACAGCCACGTGATGCACCTCGTGAGCGGCGTGGGCGGCGTGCTGGCCGCGGAGCACGACGCGTTCGACCTGTTCGCCGCGACCTTCCCGGCCGGGACGGTGGTCGGTGCGCCGAAGGTCCGCGCGATGGAGCTGATCGACGAGCTGGAGCCGGCAGCGCGCGGGCTCTACGCCGGGACCGTCGGATACTTCGGCCACGGGGGCGCGATGGACCAGGCGATCGCGATCCGTACGCTGGTCTTCGGTGAGGGGCGGTACGCCTACCAGGCCGGCGCCGGGATCGTGGCCGACAGCCGGCCCGAGGCCGAGCTGGCCGAGGTCCAGGCCAAGGCGGCGGCGCTCGAGGCGGCGCTGACGCTGGCCGAGGAGGGGCTGTGAGCGCGCGCGTCCTGCTGATCGACAACTACGACTCGTTCACCTACAACCTGGTCCAGGCCCTCGCGCTGCTCGGCGCGGAGGTGACCGTTCGGCGCAACGACCGGGTCGCGGTCGATGAGGCGCTCGCACTGGGGGCGACGCACCTCGTCGTCTCGCCCGGGCCCGGCCGGCCCGAGCAGGCCGGGATCACGATGCCGCTGCTCGAGCGGGCGCTGGGGCGGCTGCCGCTGCTCGGCGTCTGCCTCGGACACCAGGCGCTGGCGGCGGTGCTCGGCGCGCGGGTCGTGGCCGCGCGCGAGCTGGTCCACGGCAAGGCCTCGCCCGTCTATCACGACGGCCGCACGCTCTACCAGGGCCTGCCCAACCCGTTCCGCGGCGGCCGCTATCACTCGCTGGCGGTGGCCGAGGAGGGACTGCCGCGCGAGCTCGCGGTGACGGCCTACACCAGCGACGGCGAGATCATGGGCCTGCGCCACGTCGGGCTGGCGGCAGAAGGGGTGCAGTTCCACCCCGAGAGCGTGCTGACGCCGGACGGCGAGCGGCTGCTGCGCAACTTCCTCGACCTCGAGCCGCCGCAGCGTCCCGCGGCCGCGGAGGGTCCGTGAGCCCGGCGTTCGAGCGGCTGCTCGCGGGCGAGGACCTGAGCGAGGAGCAGGCGGCGGGGCTGATGGAGCGGCTGGCCGAGGAGACGCTGCCGCCGGCGGTGGCGGGGGCGGTGCTGGCCGCGCTCGCGGTGAAGGGCGAGACCGCGGAGGAACTGCGCGGCTTCGCGCGCGCGATGCGCGGGCTGGCGCGGCGGCCGCGAACGGACGGCCACGCGCCGCTGGTCGACACCTGCGGCACCGGCGGCGACGGCGCCGGCAGCTTCAACCTCTCGACCGGCGCCGCGCTGGTCGCCGCGGCGGCGGGGGCCAAGGTCGTCAAGCACGGCAACCGCGCCGCCTCGAGCGCCAGCGGCAGCGCCGACCTGCTCGAGGCGCTCGGCATCCCGCTGCCGGCGGACGCGGGCGAGGCCGAGGACGCGCTGGCGCGCCACGGCTTCGCCTTCCTGTTCGCGCCGGTCTTCCACCCCGCGATGCGCGCCGTCGCGCCGGTGCGGCGGGCGCTCGGGGTGCGCACGGTCTTCAACCTGCTGGGGCCCCTGACCAACCCCGCCGAGCCCCCGTTCCAGCTGGCCGGGGCCTGGTCCCCTCGCGCCGCGCGCCTGCTGGCCGAGGCGCTGGCGGGGCTGCCGATCGAGCGCGCCTTCGTCGTTCACGGCGCGCACGGCTGGGACGAGCCGACGCCGGCCGGACCGTTCCTGCTGCTGGTCGTCGAGCCGGGCCGCGTGCGGGAGGAACGGCGCGACGCCGCCGACTACGGCCTGCCGCGCTGCGGGCCGGACGCGTTGCGCGGCGGCGCGCCGGGCGACAACGCCGCCGCGCTGCGCCGGGTGCTCGACGGCGAGCGCGGGGCGCACCGCGACGCGGTGCTGCTCGGCGCGGCGCTGGTGCTCGAGCTGACCGGGCTGGCGGCGGGGCCCCGCGAGGGGCTGGAACGGGCTGCGGCGGCGGTCGAAGGCGGCGCGGCGCGCGACCTGGTCGACGCGCTGGCCGCCGGCCCGTCCAGCGCGGCGCCTCGGAAAGGCCCCCGTGCCTGACTTCCTCGAGACGATGGCCGCCGCGAGCGCGGAGCGCGCCCGCGCGCTGCGCCAGCGCGAGCCGCTCCCCGCGCTGCGGCGCCGCGCGCAGGACACGCCGCCGGCGCCGCCGCTGGTCCTCTCGCCGGAGGGCTTCGACCTGGTCGCCGAGGTGAAGCGCCGCTCCCCCTCGGCCGGGGCGCTCGCGCCGGCGGCCGCGGACCCGGCGGGGGACGCCGCGGCGCGCGCCGCCGCGTACGCGCGGGCCGGCGCCGCGGCCGTTTCGGTGCTGACCGAGCCGGCGGCGTTCGGCGGCGCGCTGGAGGACCTGGCGCGCGCGGCGCGCGCGCTCCCCGGCTGCCCGGTCCTGCGCAAGGACTTCCTGGTCGACGAGGCGCAGCTCTTCGAGGCCCGCGCCGCCGGCGCCGGCGGGGTCCTGCTGGTGGTTCGCCTGCTCCCGGGCGCGCGGCTCGCCGCGCTGCTCGAGGCCGCGGCGGAGGCCGCGCTGTTCGTGCTGCTCGAGGCCTTCGACGGCGACGAGCTCGAGCGCGCGGCCGCCGCCGCGCGGCGCCCCGGCGCCCCTCGCGTCCTGCTCGGCGTCAACGCCCGCGACCTGGCGAGCCTGGCGGTCGACCCGGCGCGCTTCGCGCGGCTCGCGTGCGCGCTGCCCGGCGATCTTCCGGTGATCGCGGAGAGCGGCCTGGCGACGCCCGACGACGCGGCCCGCGCCGCGTCGCTGGGCTACCGCGGCGCGCTGGTCGGCTCGGCGCTGATGCGCGCGGCCGACCCCGCATCCCGTGCGGCGGCGATGATCCGCGCCGGCCGGGACGCCGCCGCGCTGCCGCGCCCGGCGAAGCTCTTCGTCAAGATCTGCGGCCTGACCGAGGAGGCTGCCGTCGAGGCCGCGGTGCGGCACGGCGCCGACGCGGTCGGCTTCGTGCTGGCCCCGTCGCCGCGGCGTGTCGGCCTGGCGCGTGCCCGCGCGCTGGCGGCGCGCGTCCCGCCCGGCGTCGTACGCGTCGCCGTCTTCGCCGACGCCGCGCCGGACGAGCTGCTCGCCGCCGACGCGGCGCTGGCCCCCGACGCGATCCAGGCCGACGCCGGCGCGCTGGCTGCGGTCGCCGGCCGGCTGCGCGCGCGTCCGCTGCCGGTCGTGCGCGACGGTGCGGCGCTCGACGCGGCGCTCGACGCGCTGCTCGCCGGGCCGGCCGCGGGCGCGCTCGCGCGCCGCGCGTACGCGCTGCTCGACGCCGCGCGGAGCGGCGCCGGGCTGGCGGTCGACCGGGCCCGCGCGGCCGCCGCCGCGCGCCGCACGCCGCTCGTGCTGGCGGGCGGACTGGCCCCCGACACCGTCGAAGCCACGATCCGCGCCGTGCGGCCGGCCGGCGTCGACGTCAGCAGCGGCGTCGAGTCGGCGCCGGGGCTCAAGGACCCGGCCCGCATCGCCGCCTTCGTCGCCGCGGCGCGCCGTGCCGGCATCGCCCCGCGCACCCTCGAGGAGAAGCGATGACCCCGACCGAGCTGCTCGACGACCTGGTCGCCGGCCGCCTGCCCGACGCGCGCGGCCGCTTCGGCCCCTGGGGCGGGCGCTTCGTGCCCGAGACGCTGGTCCCGGCGCTGGAGCGGCTGGAGGCCGGTGCGCGCGCGGCGCTGGCCGACCCCGCCTTCCGCGCGGCGCTGGACGACGAACTCGCCGGATGGGCCGGCCGCCCGACGCCCCTGACCCACGCCCCGGGCCTCTCGGCGGCATGGGGGGCGGAGGTCTGGCTCAAGCGCGAGGACCTCGCGCACACCGGCGCGCACAAGGTGAACAACGCGCTCGGGCAGGCGCTGCTGGCCCGCCGGCTCGGCGCGCGGCAGGTGATCGCCGAGACCGGCGCCGGGCAGCACGGCGTCGCGAGCGCCGCGGCCTCGGCCCGCGTCGGGCTGCCCTGCCGCGTCTACATGGGGGCGGTCGACGTCGAGCGGCAGGCCCCCAACGTCGAGCGGATGCGCCGGCTGGGGGCCGAGGTCGTGTCCGTCGATTCCGGCGACCGCACGCTGCGGGCGGCGATCGACGCCGCGCTGCGGGCCTGGGTGCTCGACCCGGAGGGGACCCACTACCTGCTCGGCTCGGCGGTCGGGCCGCACCCCTACCCGTGGCTGGTGCGCGAGCTGCAGGCGGTGATCGGGCGCGAGGCCCGCGCGCAGATCCTCGTGCGGCGCGGCCGGCTCCCCGACGCGGCGATCGCCTGCGTCGGCGGCGGCTCCAACGCGATCGGGCTGTTCCACGGGTTCCTCGCCGACGGCGCGGTGGCGCTGATCGGGGTCGAGGCCGGCGGGCGCGGAAGCGGGCCGGGCGAGCACGGCGCGACGCTCGCGCACGGCCGGGCCGGCGTGCTGCACGGCAGCCACTCGCTGCTGCTGCAGGACGCGCACGGACAGGTCGGCGAGACCCACTCGATCTCGGCCGGCCTCGACTACCCCGGGGTCGGCCCGGAGCACGCGTTCCTGCGCGACGCCGGCCGCGCCCGCTACGTCACCGCGGACGACGGAGAGGCGCTGGCCGCGCTCGCGCTCTGCGCCGCGCGCGAGGGGATCCTGCCGGCGCTCGAGACGGCGCACGCGCTGGTCGGGGCGCAGCGCTACGCGGCGGCCCACCCCGGCGCGCTGATCGTGGTCGGGCTGTCGGGGCGCGGCGACAAGGACCTGCCGGCGCTGGCCGCGCTCGGCGTCGGGGGAGCGCGGTGAGCGGCGCGGTGAGCGGCGCGCGCGGGCCGGCCCCCGCGCCGCAGGACCGGCTCGAGGCGGCGCTGCGCGCCCCCGCCGCGGCCGGGCGCCCGGCGCTCGTCGCGTTCCTGACCGCCGGCTACCCCCTCCGCGCCGGCTTCCGCGAGACGCTCGCGCAGGTCGCCGCGATCGCCGACGCGGTCGAGGTCGGCGTGCCATTCAGCGACCCGATGGCCGACGGCCTGACGATCCAGCGCGCCAGCGCGGCGGCGCTGGCGCAGGGGGTGACCTTGGCCTGGATCCTCGAGGAACTGGCGCGCGCCGGACGGCTCGCCGCGCCGCCGGTCCTGATGGGCTACCTCAACCCGTTCCTCGCCTACGGTCTCGAGCGGCTCGCGGCCGACGCCGCGGCGGCCGGCGTCGCCGGCTTCGTCGTCCCCGACCTGCCGCTCGACGAGGCGGAACCGTTCGAGCGCGCGCTGGCGCCGCACGGGCTGGCGCTGGTCCAGCTCGTGACCCCGGTGACGCCGCCCGCGCGGCTGGCCCGGCTCGCCGCCGCCAGCCGCGGCTTTCTCTACGCGGTGACGGTGACGGGCGTGACCGGCGGCGCGGAACCCGATCCGTTGGCGATCGCGGACTACCTCGACCGCGTGCGCCGCGCCAGCCCGCGGCCGGTGATGGCCGGGTTCGGGGTCCGTACGCCCGGCCAGGTGCGGGCGCTTGCGCCCCACGCCGATGGCGTGGTGGTGGGGTCGGCGTTGATCGAAGCCCTCGAGCGGGGCGATGATCCGGGGCCGTTCCTGGCCGGGCTGCGCGACGCGGCCGGCCCGCGAGCGGCCGCGGACGGGGAAGGGAACCGATGATCGCGGTGCTGGAACGCGGCTGCCCCCTGAAGGCGAAGGCCGAGATCGTGCGCTTCGTCGAGGCCGAGGGGTTCCGACTGCTGGTGACCGAGACCGGCGGCGAGAGCCTGATCGGCGTGATCGGGCCGGGGGCCGAGGCCCTCGCGCCGCGGCTGGCCGCGATGGCGGGCGTGGCCGAGGTCCGGCCGGTCGCCGCCCCCTACCCGCAGGTCTCGCGCGAGCACCATCCCGAGCCGACGCGCGTCAAGGTCGGGCCGGTGACGATCGGCGGCGACGAGGTGGTCGTGATCGGCGGCCCCTGCGCGGTCGAGAGCGAGGCGCAGCTGCTGGCCACCGCACGTGCGGTCGCGGCCGCGGGCGGGCGGATGCTGCGCGGCGGCGCGTTCAAGCCGCGCAGCTCGCCCTACACCTTCCAGGGGCTCGAGGAGGAGGGGCTGAAGCTCCTGGCCCTGGCCCGCGCCGAGACCGGACTGCCGATCGTGACGGAGGTCGTCGCCCCCGAGGACGTCGAGCTGGTCGCGCGCTACGCCGACGTGCTGCAGGTCGGCTCGCGCAACATGCAGAACTTCCGGCTGCTCTCGGCGGTCGGCCAGCAGCCGCGCGCGGTGCTGCTCAAGCGCGGGCTGATGGCGACGATCGAGGAGTGGCTGATGGCGGCGGAGTACGTCGTCGCGGCGGGCAACCCGCGGGTCGTGCTCTGCGAGCGCGGGATCCGCACCTTCGAGCGCGCGACCCGCAACACGCTCGACGTCGCGGCGGTCCCGGTGCTGCGGCAGCTGACCCACCTGCCGGTAATCGTCGACCCCTCGCACGCCGCCGGCCGGCGCGAGCTGGTCCCGGCGCTGGCCTGTGCCGCGGTCGCGGCCGGGGCCGACGGGCTGATCGTCGAGACTCACCCCGATCCCGACCGGGCGCTCAGCGACGGGCGGCAGAGCCTGGCGCTGCCCGGTTTCGAGCAACTGGTCCGCACCTGCGCCCGCGTCGCGGTGGCGGTCGGCCGCACGCTGCGCGCGCCCGGCGCGGCCGACGCCGCGCCGCGGTGAGCGCCGTGCCGCGCGCGCTGCGCCCGGCCCGGCGGCTGGCCGGGACGCTGGCCGTTCCGGGCGACAAGTCGATCGGCCATCGCGCGCTGCTGTTCGCTTCGTTCGCGGCGGGGCGCAGCGTCGTGCGCGGCCTGCCGCCCGGGGCCGACGTCGCGACGACGCGCCGCGCGATCGAGGCGCTGGGAGTCGCCGTGCGCGACGAGGGCGGGGCCGTGGTGATCGAGGGGCGCGGCTGGGACGGTCTGGCCCGCGACCCGGCGGCGCCGGCCCGGGCGCTCGACTGCGGCAACTCGGGGACCACCTCGCGGCTGCTGCTGGGCCTGCTCGCCGGGCGGCCCGGGTGCTTCGCGCTCTCCGGCGACGCGTCGCTCTCGCGGCGGCCGATGGGGCGCGTGACCCGCCCCCTGGCGGCCTTCGGGGCGCGGATCGAGGGCGGCGAGACGCTGCCGCTGACCGTCGCCGGGACGCGGCTGCACGCCGCGCGGGTCGCGACCGGCGTGGCCTCGGCCCAGGTCAAGAGCGCGCTCGTGCTGGCCGCGCTGCAGGCCGACGGCGAGAGCACGATCGAGGAGCCGGAGCCGACGCGCGACCACACCGAGCGGTTGCTGGCCGCGATGGGGGCCGGGCTGGCGCCGGCGGCGGGGGCCGGGGGCGGCCCGGCGTGGCGCGTCGCCGGGGGCTGCCCCGTCCTCGCGCCGCTCGAGCTGGCGGTACCGGGCGACCCGTCCTCGGCGGCGTTCTTCGTCGGGCTCGCCTGCGCCCTGCCGGGCAGCGCGCTCGCCGTGCGGGGCGTCGCGCTCAACCCGCGGCGGACCGGCGCGCTGCGGATCCTGCAGCGGATGGGGGCACGGCTGCGCTTTCGCGTCGAATCCGAGCGGCCCGAGCCCTCCGGCACGATCGAGGCCGAAGGGGGCGGGCTGGCCGGCACGACGATCGCCGGGCCGGAGGTCGTCGACGCGATCGACGAGCTGCCGCTGCTCGCCGTGCTCGCGGCCGTCGCGGAAGGGGAGACGCGGATCGTGGGGGCGGCCGAGCTGCGCGTGAAGGAGAGCGACCGGATCGCCGCTACCGCCGCCCTGTTGCGGGCCTTCGGCGCGGCCTGCGAGGAGCTGCCCGACGGGCTCGTCGTCGCCGGTGGCGCGCGGCTGAGGGGGACCGCCTTCGACGCCCGCGGCGACCACCGGATCGCGATGGCGGGGACGGTCGCGGCAGCCCTCGCCGACGGACCCTCGACGCTGACCGGCGGCGAGTGGGTCACGATCTCGTATCCTGCGTTCTTCGAGGACCTCGAGCGCCTCGCGGAGCGCGCGTGAAGATCGCCCTGTTCGGCCACCCGGTCGCGCACAGCCGCTCGGCCGACCTGTTCCGCGCGCTCGGCGCCGCCGGCGGTCCCGCGGTCGACTTTCAGCCGGTCGACGTGTCGCCCGCCGAGTTCGCCGCCGCGGCGCGCCGGGTCGCGTCGGGCGAGCTCTGCGGCGCGAGCGTCACGATCCCGCACAAGCTCGCGGCCGCCGCGCTGGCCGACGAGCTCGACCCCGCGGCGCGCGCCACCGGCGCGGTCAACGCGCTGGCGCCGATGGCCGGCGGCAGACTGCGCGGCGCCAACACCGACGCCCGTGGCTTCTTCGACGCGTTGCTCGCCGAGCGCCGGGCGGTCGAGCGCCTGGCCGGAGCGCCGGCGCGGGTCGCGATCCTGGGGGCCGGGGGTGCGGCGCGCGCGGTCGCCTGGGCCCTGGCGCGGCAGGCCTTCGACGTGCTGGTCGTGGCGCGTGACGCGGCAAGCGTGGCGGCCTGGCCGGCGCAGCTCTCCACGCGCGCGGTCGGCTGGGACGACCCGGCACTGGCCGCGCGGGTCGCGGCCTGTCCCCTGGTGGTGCAGGCCACGCCGCTCGGGACCTGGCCCGACGTGACCGCCACGCCGCCCCTGGCCGACGACGCGTTCCGACCCGAGCAGGTCGTCGTCGACCTGGTCTACAACCCCTGGCAGACGCGCTTCCTCGAGCGCGCGCGCGCGGCCGGCGCGCTCGGCGTCAACGGCTGGCCGATGCTCGTGCGGCAGGCCGCGGCGGCGGCCGAGCTGTGGCTTGGGCCGGGGACGGGGGAGCGCCTCGTGGCGGCTGCGGGCACGGTCGAGGACCGCGACCCGGCCGACGCCCCCTGACCGGCCGCCGGGGTCGTCCTCTCCGCGGCGACTGGCAGCGCCGTGCGGTGGACACCAGAATACCCGCCCTGCGGAGAGAAGCCCGATGAAGCGCAAGACGGCGCCCCGTGCGCCCCGTCCCGGCGCGGTGCCCGCGCTCGCGATCCTGCTCGCGATCCTCGTCGTGCTCGGGGCCGCGGGCTGCTCCGGCCCGCGCGGCGGGGCGGCGGAGAAGGGCCCGGGCGGCGCCGCGCCGCCGACCGTGCTGCTGGTCACGATCGACACGCTGCGCGCCGACCGCGTCGGCTGCTACGGCCGCGCCGACGCCGGCACGCCCCGGCTCGACGCGCTGGCCGCGGCGGGAGCGCGCTTCACCGCCGCGCAGACCACCGCGCCGATCACCACACCGGCCCACGCCTCGATCCTGACCGGGCGGACGCTGCCCGGGCACGGCGTGGTCGAGAACGGGACCTTTGCGCTGCCGGAGGAGGTCCCCACCCTGCCCGAGGCTTTCAAGAGCAGGGGCTTCGCGACCGGCGCCTTCGTCTCCAGCCAGGTCCTGGCGCGTGCCCACGGCCTGGCCCGCGGCTTCGACGTCTACGACGACCGAATGCCGCCTTCCGACGCACGGCAGGGCCCGATCCTGCGCTTCGCCCAGCGGCGCGGCGTCGACACCGTCGACAGCGCGCTGACCTGGCTGATCGCGCTCGGGCCGAAGCCGGCCTTCCTCTGGGTCCACCTGTTCGAACCTCACGCGCCGTACGACCCGCCGCCCGACCTGGCCGCGCGCTACAAGGGGAACCTCTACCAGGGCGAGGTGGCCGAGGCCGACCGTGCGCTCGGCCGCCTGCTCGATGGGCTGGCCGCCGAGGGGCGCGACCGCGACCTGCTCGTGGTCGTCGCCGCCGACCACGGCGAGGGGCTGGGCGAACACGACGAGGCGACGCACGGGATCTTCCTCTACCAGGGGGTGATGCACGTCCCGCTGGTCGTCGCCGGGGCCTCCCGCGGGATCCGGCCCGCGGTGATCGACGGCACCGTCAGCCTGGCCGACCTGGCGCCGACGCTGGCGGAACTCGTGGAACTGCCCCCGCTGGCCGGGGCCGACGGCCTGTCGCTCGCGGCCGCGCTGACCGGGAAGGGCCCGCTCCCGGCGCGGCCGGGGGTCTTCGCCGAGAGCCACACGCCGCGGATCCAGTACGGCTGGTCGGGGCTGCGCGCTTTCGTCAACGGCCCTGCCAAGCTGATCGAGGCGCCGCGGGCGGAGTTGTTCGACCTGGCCGAAGACCCCAAGGAACTGCGCGACCTGGCGGCTGCACGCCCGGCCGAGGTCGACGCCGCGCGGCGCAGCCTCGCGCTGCTGGTCCAGCGCGCGCGCGACGCGGCCCCCGAGGCCTCGGGCGAGCGCGCGGTGAGCGAGGAGGAGATGGCGCAGTTGCGGGCGCTGGGCTACGCCGCCAGCGCACGGCGCGCCGACGCCGGCGAGCTGGTCGAACGCGAGGCGGTCGATCCCAAGGACCGCGGCGCGTTCCTCAAGCAGTACGACGCCGCGCTCGTCGCCAGCCAGTCGTCGCGCCCGGAGACGGCGCTCCCTCTGTTCGAGGCGCTGCGCGCGGTCGAGCCCGACAACCCGGCCTTTCTCGAGAGCTACGGCCGCGCGCTGATCCTGACCGGCCGCACCGACGAGGCGATCGGCGTCTTCCGGCACGCGGTGCAGGTCGACCCGGGGTTCGCGCTGGGGTGGCACCGGCTCGGCCAGCTGCTCGACTCGAAGCGGGACCGGACCGGCGCCGAAGCGGCCTATCGCCGGGCGATCGCGACCGACCCGCTGGCGATCGTGTCCTACAAGGCGCTGGCCAGCCTGCTGGTCGAAGCCGGCCGCGACGCCGACGCGCTGAAGGTCCTGACCGAAGCCCAGGCGCTCGACCCCGGGGACAAGGCGATCGCGAACCTGCTGGCGCAGGTCCGCGTCCGTACCGCGAAGTGAGCGCCGTTCAGCGCGGCTGGATGTCGAAGGCCAGCCGCGCGTAGGCCCCCTGCGGATCGCTCAGCAGGGACAGCCGCTCGACCTCGGCCGCGACGCGCCGGGCCTCGCCGAGCAGCGCGCCCCCGGACGCCCGGTCCCGCTCGTCGTGCCGGCCGACCGACTCGAGGACCTGCTGCCAGGGGGACTTCTGCTCCTGGTAGAAGGTCAGGCCGTACTGCTCGCCGAGACCGGCCTTCTTCGCGGTCCACTCGATCGCCGCCGAGAGGCCGCCGAACTCGTCGACCAGCCCGAGCGCCTTGGCCGATCCGCCCGACCAGACCCGGCCCTGGGCGATCTCGAGGACCTTCTCCCGCGGCAGCTTGCGGCTCTCGGCGACCTTCGTCGTGAACTCGTCGTAGATCCGGTCGACGAAGCCCTGGACGATCGCCAGCTCCTCCGGGCTCTTGGGGCGGTAGAGCGTGAACAGGTCGGCGTAGCGCCCGGTCTTCACGACATCGGTCGTGACCCCGACGCCGTTCATCAGGCGCTGCACGCTGGGGAGCATCCCGAACACCCCGATCGAGCCGGTGATCGTGTTCGGCTCGGCGAAGATCCGGTCGCCGTAGGTCGAGATCCAGTAGCCGCCGGAGGCCGCGACGGTCCCCATCGAGATCGCCACCGGCTTCTTCTCGCGGGTCAGCCGGACCTCGCGCTGGATCACCTCCGAGGCCGAGGCGCTGCCGCCCGGGCTGTTGACCCGCAGCACGACCCCCTTGACGTCCTTGTCGAGCCGGGCCCGCCGCAGCAGGCGCGCCAGCACGTCGCCGCCGACCTCGGCCTTGCTGTTGCCGTCGACGATCTCCCCTTCGGCGTAGATCACCGCGATCCGGTTCCGGCCGGCGGCCGGCCGGCGGCGCGACTCGCGCCAGAGGATGTACTCGTCGAGGTCGATCCGACGGAAGGTCCGGGCGTCGGCGTCGGCTCCCGTCAGCTTCTTCAGCTCCTGCTGCAGCTCGTCGTAGTAGGCCAGGCGGTCGACCAGCTTGGCCGCCATGGCCTGGTCGGCCAGGTAGTAGCCGCGCTCGTCCGCCAGCCGCTGCAGCTCGGACTGGGGCAGCCCGCGTGAGGCCCCGACGTCGGCCAGGAAGACGCCCCACAGGTCGCCCAGCAGCAGCCCGACCTGCTCGCGGTTCTCGTCCGACATCCGGTCCAGCACGAAGGGCTCGACTGCCGACTTGTACTTGCCGACCCGCGTGACCTGGACATCGACCCCGTACTTCTCGAAGGCCCGGGCGTAGAACATCGGCTCGCTGGCGAAGCCGTTCAGCTCGACATCGCCGTAGGGGTGGACCACCAGGTGGTCGGCGACCGAGGCCAGGTAGTACGAGGCCTCGTCGTAGCCCATGTCGTAGGCCCAGACCGGCTTCTTCGACTCCTTGAAGGCGGAGAGCGCGCGCCGGATGTCGGAGAGCGCGGCCCAGCCCGAGCTGTAGCCGTCGCGCGCCACCCCGCCGGTGACCAGGATCCCGCGGATCGCGTCGTCCTCGGCCGCCTGGCGGATCGCCTGGGTCACGGCCCAGAGCGAAAGCCGCTGGCCCTCGCGCCCCATCAGCGCGTCCTGCAGCAGCTGGCCCGGCTCGCGGAAGTCCGGCCGGTCGGCGACCGGCGTCGAGAGATCGACCACCAGCATCGCGTCGCGCGGGGCGCGCGGGGCCCCGCTCTGGCCGGCCGAGCCGGCGGCCAGGAGTGCCACCAGGAGGACCGCGAAGAACAGCCCGGCCGCGACGAACGCGAGCGCCAGGAGGCTCGCGAAGAACATCTTCAGGAAGTCTTTCATGGGAGCCTCGGGGTGCCTTTCGCCGCTCAGTCCGCGGCCTTGATCTGGTCCCAGACGCGGGTGTACTTCCGGTTCTCGTCGCCCAGGTCGAGGATCACCTCGCTGCGCGCCCGGACCGCGGGGTCCAGGAAGACCGCGGGGTTCGCCCGGAACTCCTCGGGCAGCAGCGGGTAGCTGGCCGAGTTCGGGCAAAGGTACCCGATGAACTCGCTGTTCGCCGCCGCGTTCTTCGGGTCGTGCAGGAAGTCGACGAAGGCGTGGGCCAGGTCGACCTCCTTCGCGCTCTTCGGGATCACGAGGTCGTCGCAGGAGACCGAGGTCCCCTCCTGCGGCGCGGCGAAGGCGATGTCTTCGTTCTCGCCCTGGACCTGGACGATGTCGCCCGAGTAGCCGTGGACCATCACGAACTCGCCCGAGGCCAGGCCGCTCTTGTACTGCTCGTTCTCGAACTTGGCCAGGTTCCTCTTCCAGCGGATCACGAGGTCGCGGGCCTGTTCCAGCTCCTGGTCGCTGGTCGTGTTCAGGCTGTAGCCCAGGAACTTGAGCGCCGCGCCGATCGTCTCGCGCATGTCGTTCAGCATCGTCACCCGGCGTCCCAGGTCGGCCCGGTCGAAGGCGGACCAGGAGGCCTGGAAGTCCGGGACCTTGGACTTGAGGTAGGCGATCCCCGTGTTGGTCAGCATGTAGGGGACGCTGTGCTGCATCTTCGGATCGAGTGCGATCGCCAGGTACTCCGGGTCGACGTTCTTGAGGTTGGGAAGCTTGGCGTGGTCGAGCGGCCGGAGCAGACCCTCCCTGTTCATGATGCTGACCATGTAGGAGGACGGCGTGATCAGGTCGTAGCCCGAGGCTCCGGCCTTGATCTTGGCGTACATCGCCTCGTTGGAGTCGAAGGTGTCGATCACGACCCGCGACCCCGTCTGGGTCTCGAACTGCCTGATCAGCTCGGGCTGGATGTAGTCGGCCCAGGTGTAGACGTGGAGCACCGGCTGCGGCTTGCTGCAGCCGGTCAGCGCGAGGGCGAGCGCGGTGAGCGCAGTGAGCGCGAGAACGGGCAGGGCGGCGCGGCGCGGGAAGGTCATCGCTTGTCCCCCATGAGGCGCTGGCTGAGCCAGACCGTGGCGAAGGTGACCACCAGCAGGAGCGTCGACAGCGCGTTGATCAACGGCGGCTGCCCGTGCTTGATCATGCTGTAGATCCGGACCGGCAGGGTGGTCGACCCCGGCCCGGCGACGAAGAAGGTGATCACGAAGTCGTCGATCGAGAGCGGGGCCAGGAGCGGCAGCAGCACGCGCCGGATCGTGGTCCACCAGTCGGCGCCGAGGTCCTGTGCGGCCTCGATCAGCGACCAGTCGAAGTCCTGCAGCCGGCCGAGCACGGTCATCGTCACGTAGCTCATCGAGAAGGTGACGTGGGACAGGATGATCGTCGTCAGGCCCAGCTCGAAACCGATCGCCACGAAGAACAGGAGCAGGCTCATCCCCATCAGGATCTCGGGGATCACCAGCGGGGTGTAGATCAGCAGGTAGTGCAGCCGCTGCAGCCGGTCGGTGTAGCGGTGCAGCGCGAAGGCCGCGGTGGTACCGAGGACGGTCGACACGGTCGTCGCGACCGTCGCGACGATCAGCGTGTTGCGCAGCGCGTGCCAGATCTCCCGCGCACCCCACAGCTTGCGGTACCACTCGAGCGTGAACCCCTCCCAGCCCGAGGAGAAGCGCGAGGCGTTGAACGAGTTGATCACCAGTACCAGGACCGGCAGGTAGAAGAAGACCAGCACGGCGATCGTCGTGTAGAGCGGCACCCGGCTGCGCTTCACGGCGAGTTCTCCGACTTCGGGGCCAGGAGGTCCCGGCCGCGGTTGAGGACCAGGACGCCGAAGGTGGGCAGCAGCACCGCCAGCGCCAGCAGCGCCGAGAGGGCCGAGGCCTCGGGCAGGTTGCGGTCGACGAAGGTGCGCTGGGCGATCTTGTTGCCGATCATCTCCGACGACGGGCCGCCCACGATGTCGGGCACGACGTAGGCCCCGAGCGCCGGGATGAAGGTGACCAGCATGGCGGTGACGATGCCGCGCCGGATGCCGGGCAAGAAGACGCTGCGGAAGGCCCGGAAGGGGGAGGCCCCCAGGTCGCGCGCGGCCTCGATCAGGCGGAAGTCGAACTTCTCGGCGGCGGCGTAGATCGGCAGGATCGCGAACGGCAGCTCGGTGTAGACCAGGACCAGCAGCACCGCCCAGGGGTTGTAGAGCAGCTGGGTGTCGGGCCCGGCGAGCCCGAGCGCGACGAGCGCCCGCTTGAGCAGGCCCTCGGGGTGGAGCAGCATCTTCCAGGCGAAGATCCGGACCAGGAAGCTGGTCCAGAACGGGATGATCACCATCAGCAGCAGCGTGTTCTGCCGGCGCTTCGGCGCCCGGGCCATGAAGTAGCCCATCGGGACCGCGAACAGCAGGCAGGCGACGGTCGTGACGACGGAAAGCCAGATCGTGCGCCAGACGATCGCCGGGTAGTTCGGGTTGCCGAGCGTGCGGATCGTCTCCAGCGTCCAACCCTCGCCGATCCCGCCGTACGGGGTGGCCGGCTTGAAGGCGATCGCGAAGACGATCACCGACGGGACGACGAACAGGGCGACCAGCCAGAGGAACGAGGGGAGGGTGACCGACCACTCCGCGCCGCGGCTGCGACGCCCCTCAGGCACCGCGGGACCCGGTCGCGGCGCTCTCGCCGCCATTGTCGGCCTCGCCGACCTCCTCGGGCGGGGTGCCCATCAGCCGCTCGTCGGACTCGGAGTAGCGCTCCAGCATGAACCCGTCGTCGGCGTGCCAGCGGATGAAGACGTCCTCGCCCCAGCGGATCGGCTGCTCGTCGAGCAGGAAGCGGTTGTGCTGCTGGTAGACCGCGATCCGGTAGTCCTGGACCCGCGCCCAGTACTTGGTGTGCGAGCCGAGGTAGACGACGTCCTCCACGTGGGCCGGGACGACGTTCGAGTGGGCCCCCTGCTCGGGCCGGTCGCGGGAGATCCGGATCTTCTCCGGCCGCACCGAGAGGTAGATCAGGTCGCCCGTCTTGAGCTGCTTGTCGTTGAAGACGACCACGTCGGGGAAGCCGTCGATCGCCAGCCGGCTGTAGTCCGGACCGACCATCTCATCGACCGTCCCCTCGAAGAAGTTCGTGTCGCCGATGAAGGCGGCGACGAAGCTGCTGCGCGGCGCCTCGTAGATCTCGGTCGGGCTCCCAAGCTGCTCGACCTTGCCGTGGTTCATCACCGCGATCCGGTCGGACAGGCTCATCGCCTCGCCCTGGTCGTGCGTGACGTAGACGAAGGTGATCCCGACCTCGTCGTGGATCAGGTCGAGCTCGATCAGCATCTTCTGGCGCAGCTTCAGGTCGAGTGCCGCCAGCGGCTCGTCGAGCAGCAGGACATCCGGCTTCTTGATCAGGGCCCGGGCGATCGCGACCCGCTGCTTCTGGCCGCCGCTGACCTGGTCGGGGTACTTGCCGGCCTGGTCCTCCATCTGGATCAGCGCCAGCATGGCGTCGACCTCGCGCTCGATCGTCGCCTTGTCGATCCCCTCGATCTTCAGCCCGAAGCCGATGTTCTGGCGCACCGTGAGGTGCGGGAAGAGGGCGTAGTTCTGGAAGATCGTGTTGACCTTGCGCTTGTGGGGGGGGAGCTCGGTGATGTCCTGGCCGTCGAGGAAGACCCGCCCCTGGTCGGGCCGCTCGAAGCCGGCCAGGATCCGCAGCAGGGTCGTCTTGCCGCAGCCCGACGGGCCGAGCAGCGAGAAGAACTCTCCGCGCCGGATCGAGAGCGAGACGCCGTCCACCGCCCGGACGCGGCCGTAGTGCTTGTGGACGTTCTCGAACTCGAGAAACTCGGCCAAGGCCCCGGCTCCCTTCGCAGGCCCGGGGCCGGCATCGCCCGGGCAGGCGGGAGTCTAGGGCGGTGGGGCGGCGCGGTCCAGAGGTCGCGCGGGGCACCCCCGCGCGGCTAGAAAGTCCAGTCGAGGACGACCGCCCCGCCGAGGAACGAGTCGTCACCGTAGCTCGCCTCCGCCGCGTCGAGCGGCCGAGCCCAGCCGACATAGCCCCAGAGGCCCCACGAGTCGTTTATCGTCCATTCGAAGTTCAGGTCGAACTCGTCCGCGAACTCGCTTCCCGCGCCCTCGGGAACCTCGTGGTACGCGCCGGTATCGACCCAGATCCGGTGGACGAGGGCGCGGAGGATCAGGACTTCCGAGGGGGACCAGGCCCCCTCGAGCCAAAACGCCTTCTCGTCGGTGTTGTCGTTGAGCGTCGACCCGACGAGTTCGCCGATGTACCACTCCGACCAGCCGTCCTTGCCGTAGAACCAGGAGTAGTACCCCTCCTGGTCCTCGGTCCCGGGGTCGTCCCCGCTGAAGAAGGCGTAGCGCAGGCGCAGATAGCTCTCGAACTCGCTCGGCAGGGTCCAGCGGACGGCGGCGTTCCAGGCCGACGCGTCGTACCGGGCCGTCCCGATCGACCCGAACTCCCAGGCGTACTCGCCGTTGAAGGTGACCGGCCCGACCGGCAGGCCGCCGCGCACCGAGAGGACCTCCGCGTCGTTGTCCAGCGATCCGCTGTCGGCGCGCGCGAGGTAGAGCGCTCCGAGGCCGGGTCCTTGCTCGCCCCTCGACCAGCTCAGGTCGACGCCGCCGAAGTAGCCGTCTTCCTGGGGATAGTCGTACGTCGTGTTCCCGAGCAGGCCCCCGAGCGCCTTGACCGCGAACCCGTCGCGCGCCCAATCGACGACGAGGGCGTCGAAGAAGCTGAACGGGACCAGGTAGCCTGCCGTCTTCTCGTCGCGGTACCCGTCGCTGACGATGAAGCCGTCCCCGATCTTGAGGTTCTGCCGACCGGCCGTGATGCCGATCCCCGACCCGCCGATGTCGGGGAAGGCGACCGAGAGGCGCTCGATGAGGGCCTTGCCGTCCGTATCGGAACCGTAGACGTCGTCACCCAGGGTGAACGACGCGCCGCCCGCCGCGTCGATCGTCACCCATCCGGCGGGCCGCCAGGTCAGCCCGATCGAGACGTACCCCTCTCCCCAGAAATAGTCGCTCCCCGGATCGGGCTGGTCGGGACTGCCGAAAGCGGCCCCGCTCGCCGCGTTGGCGAGGATGCTCACCGCGCCGCCCCACTCGAACGTCTTGGGAGCCTCCTCCGTCGCGGCCTCCTTGGCGGCGACTTCGGGTGGCAGGAGGCTGGAGGCGGGCTCCTGCTGCGCCGCCGTGCCCGGCAGCGCGAGCGGTACGGCGAGCAGGACGACCAGCGCGGGGACGGCGGCGTGACGCATGAGAAACCTCCCGTTCCGCACGGCCGAGCGCCGCGGGCGCGCGCATCCTGCGCGAGCCCGCCTTGCCCGGTCAAGCGGTCGAGCCCTCCCGCTGGCCACCGCGCGGCCGGCGGTCCAGACTCTCGGCATGATGAAGAAGAGGCCTGCCCCGTTCCGCGGCGGTACCGCGCCCCCGCCGGCCGCGGGCGACAGCGACGAGTTTGCCCGCCTGCTGGCCGAGACCGGCCGCGAGCGCTTCGCGGTCCTCTCGGCCGGCGATCGGGTCGAGGGGACGGTCGTGCAGCGCACCGCCTCGGCCCTGCTGATCGACGTCGGCCAGCGCAGCGAGGCGGTGATGCCGCTCGAGGGGATGACCCCCGAGGAGCTGGTCGCGCTGCGGGTCGGGACGCGGGCCCACTTCCTGGTGACGCGCGCCGGGGGCGGGACGATCGAGCTGTCGCACGCGCTGGCAGCCCGCGCGCTCGACCTGGAGCGGCTGCAGGAGGCCCGGCGCAGCGGCGTGCCGGTCGAGGGGAAGGTCTCGGGCGAGAACAAGGGCGGGTTCACGGTCGAGCTGGGCGGCCAGCGCGGCTTCGTCCCGTTCTCGCAGATGGAGCTGGGGCAGGCCCGGCCGCTGGCAGAGTACGTGGGGCACACGCTGCGCTTCAAGGTGACCGACGTCCGCGGCCGCGACATCGTGCTGTCGCGGATCGACCTGTTGCGCGAGCAACAGGCTGCGGCGCGTGACACGCTGCTGGCCGGGCTCGACGAGGGCCAGATCCTCGAGGCGACGGTGGTGCGCGCGGAGCGCTTCGGTGTCTTCGTCGACCTCGGTGCCGGCGTCCACGCCCTGATCCCGCGCTCCGAACTCTCGTGGTCGCGCGACGATACGGCGCGGCCGGCCCTGCCGCCGGGGACCGCGGTCACGGTCCGGCTGCTGGAGGTCGACCTGGAGGGGGAGCGGCCGCGGATCTCGGCCAGCCTGAAGCAGGTCGGCGAGGACCCGTGGCGCGAGGCGGCCGCGCTGCTGGCGCCGGGCCGCACGCTCAAGGGGCGCGTGACGCGGGTCGCGGCCTTCGGCGCCTTCGTCGAGCTGACGCCCGGGGTCGAGGGGCTGGTCCACGTCAGCGCGATGGGCGGCGGCCGGCGCGTGACGCACCCCAGCGAGGTTGTGCGCCCGGGCCAGGAGGTCGAGGTCGCGGTCCTGGCAATCGATCCCGAGGCGCGGCGGATCTCGCTCTCGCTCGACCCGCTCGAGGCCGGTGGGCTGGACGAGCTCCAGCGCGCCAAGCTGGCCGCGCCCGAGCCGGCGGGCGGCGGCGGTGCGCTGGCCGACGCGCTGCAGCGCGCGCTCGCGGCGAAGCCGGGGAAGGGGAGCGGCCGGTCCGATTGACCGCGCCGGGCGGAATGCCGTAGCGTGCCTGCTCCGCCCGGAACGCCCCGCCGATGCTCCCCGACGCGCGCTCTCCCGCTTCGAATCCGCGCCCTCCCCGCGACGGGACCGCGCGCGCTGCCGGCGGGCGGTGGCGCGCGTGGCGATCCGTCCTTGGCACCCTGCTCGCGGCCGGCGCCGCGGCAGCCGCGTCCAACGCGCCGCCCACGCCGGCGCTCGAGCTGCCGCCCACGGCGATCTCCTACCGGATCGACGCCCGGCTCGAGCCGGCGACGCGGGCCCTCGCCGGGACGGAGGAGATCCGCTGGACCAACGCCACCGGCGCGCCGTTGCACTCGCTGCCGCTCCACCTCTACCTCAACGCCTTCGCGCACCAGCGCACGACCTGGCTCTCGGAGCAGCAGATCGGCCGCTTCGACGCGGTCGCCGAGCTGCTCGCGGAGGAGCCCGACCCCTGGGGCTGGATCGAGCCGAAGTCGATCGTGCTGCGCGGGCCGGACGGCCGCGAGCGGCCCCTGTCCTGGCGGCCGGTCCAGCCCGACGACGGCAACCCGCTCGACCGCTCGCTGGCCGAGATCGCCCTGCCCGGGCCGCTCGCCCCGGGGGAGACGGTGACGCTGGCGATCGCCTTCGAAGGGCGCCTGCCGTACCCGATCGCGCGCACCGGCGGCGCGCGCGACTTCTTCCTGGTCGGGCAGTGGTATCCCAAGATCGGCGTCCCCGGCGCGGCCCGGCAGTTCCACTCGACGACCGAGTTCTTCGCCGAGTTCGCCGACTTCGACGTCACCTTCCGCGTTCCGTCGGGCTGGCTCGTCGGCGCCACCGGGCGGCCGGAGGGGCCGCCCGCGCCCGGCACCGACGGGTTCGTCGCGCACCGCTTCACGCAGCGCGCGGTCCACGACTTCGCGCTCGTCGCCGGCTCGCGGCTGGCCGAGGCGACGAGCCGCCACGCGCCACAGGGGGGCGGCCCGGCGGTCACCGTCCGCTACCTCTTCCCGCGCGGCCTGGAGGCGCTCGTCCCGCGCTGGCAGCGCGCGACCGAGGCGGCGCTCGACACGCTTGGCGCCGGCGTCGGCCCGTACCCCTACGACCACCTGACCGAGGTCTTCCCGCCCTCGTGGGCCCAGGAGACCGCCGGGATGGAGTACCCGACCTTCTTCACCGGCAGTGACGCCGACCTCGCCGACCTCCGCTTCCCGTCCGCCGGGCTGCGGTTCCAGGAGGGGACGCTGGTCCACGAGTTCGCCCACGAGTACTTCTACGGCCTCGTGGCCACGAACGAGCAGGAGGAGGCGTACCTCGACGAGGGGTTCTCGACCTACTGGCAGGCCCGCGCGATGGAGACCCTGTTTGGCGGCGACGAAGCGTCGAGCGTGCTGCTCGGCCGGCCGCTGCTGCGCGGGGGTTTCGGGCGGGTCGCGCTCGGCTTCGGGAACGAGCGGATCAAAGAGCCGATCGCACGCTCGCCGTCGTGGCTCTACGCCCCGGGGACGCTGGGGCTGCAGGTCTACATCCGGGTCGGGCAGACGCTCGAGACCGCCGAGAAGCGCTTCGGACGCGAGACGATCGACCGGGTCTTCCGCGCCTTCTACGCGCGCTGGGCCTTCCGCCACCCGACCCTCGCCGACTTCCTCGCGGTGGCGCGTGAGCAGGGGGGGGAACCGCTGGCCGCCTTCCTGGCCGAGGCCTACACCACGGCGCGCCAGCCCGACTTCGCGGTCGAGCGCGCGACGACCGCGCGCTGGCAGGCGCCGCTCGGCCGCGTGCCCGGACCTTCAGGCCCGCTCGAGGTGAAGCCCGCGACGCGCGAGGAACACGCTGCCGCGCTGGCGCCGGAGGACGCGCGCGAGACCGACGGGACGGTCTTCCTGGAGGTCGCCGACCCGGGCTGGACGCGGGCCGACGCGGCCGCGCCCGGATCGATCGCCCGGCGCCGCCTTCCGGCCGTGCGGGGCCCGGCCGAGCCGGGCTACGAGGCCGAGCAGGGCGCGTTCTACGAGAGCCGCGTCCGCGTCACCGGCCCGGCCTGGCAGCACCTGCCGGTCGAGCTCGAGTTCCGCTTCGCCGACGGCGCCGTGGTGACCGAGACCTGGGACGGACGCGCGCCCTGGCGCGCCTACCGCTTCCTGCGCACGGCCCCGCTGGTCGCGGCGCGGGTCGATCCCCGGGGAACGATCGCGATCGACCCCGACGAGCTGAACGACGGCCGCCGGATCGAGCCGAAGCCGGGTCTCGCCGCCGACTGGGGAAGCTGGCTGGGGGGCCTGGCCGGCTGGTTCGTGGGGGCGCTGACGCTGTGGCTCTGAGACCCGGCCCCGGCCCCTTCGCCCGCGCCACGCTGAAGGTCGCGGCCGCGCGGCTCGCGCTGGTCGTGCTCGGCGCGCTGCCGGCGTGGCTGCTGGCCCGCGGCGCGATCGCGGCCGGACCGGCCACGAACCCCTATTTCGCGGACGGCGCGGGACCGCTCCCCTGGGTCCTCGCCGCGCGGATGGTGCGCGAGGTCGGCGGGGCCTGGGCCGGCGGGCTCGCGCTCGGCCTCGCTGCCGCGTTGCTGCTCGACCAGTTGCTGCTGGCCGGCGCGGTCCGCGTGCTGGCGCCGCCGCGCGGGCCGTGGGACCGCCCGCGGCTCGCGCCCGCCGTCTTCCGCTTCGGGCTCTCGCACCTCTGGCCGCTGCTGCGGGTGGCGCTGCTCGCGCTGCTCGCCGGCGGCGCGGGGGCGGCGGCGCTGCGCGGGCTGTCGGGCGGGCTGCACCGCGCCGGTGTGCAGGCCGGGTGGTGGCGCTACACGATCGACGTCGCGATCCCGGGGGCCGCGCTGCTGGCGAGCCTGGGCTGGCTCGCGCTGGTCGCGGCGGCCGCGCTCTGGACGCGCGTGATCGTCGTTGCCGACGGCCGCCGGCGCGCGCGGCGCGCGGTTGCGGTGGCGCTGGGGGTCTTCCGCCGTCACCCGCTGGGGGCGCTCTTCGGCCCGGCGGCGGCGCTGTTCGTCGCGGCCGCCCTGCCGCTGCCGGTGCTGGCCGGGTGGCGTGCGGCCGAGCCGCTGGGCCGCGGCGGGGTCGCGCTCTTCACGCTGCTCGTGCTGGCCTCGTTCGCGCTGCAGGCCTGGATCTGGACGCGGCTCGTGGGGGGCGCGGTGGTTCGTTACGCGCGGCCGGAACTGGACGACGTGCGCCAGGCGCCCGACGCCCCGTTCGGCCTGGTCCTGCGGATCAGGGATGCGGTGCGGGGGGCGGAGGCGCGGCGGCGGCGGGAGGCGCCGTAGCCGCCGCGGGCTCGTGTC
The DNA here is from genome assembly GCA_025456425.1 of Acidobacteriota bacterium. GTDB lineage: Bacteria > Acidobacteriota > Polarisedimenticolia > J045 > J045 > JALOKP01. Next base: position 45,725 of record JALOKP010000026.1, read on the forward strand.
CAGCCAGCGTGGCCTCGATCGTGCGGTTGGTCTCGACGACCGATCCGGCCGGAGTCCCTCCCGGGACGGCCCCGCCCTCCACCCGCTGCGCGCTCGTGACGGTCGTCGCCTGCGAGAGCGGGATCCCGAGCGCCGGCGCCAGCAGCAGCGTCGAGTCGGCGGCGTAGCGGGTCGTGGTGACGACCACGCGCCGCTCGCCCTCGCCCACCGTCGCGGGCGGCAGCGACTCGGCCGAGAGCGTGCGCACGACGCGCAGTGCCTCGCGCCCGTCCACCGTCTCGACGCCGGCGAAGGTGACGGTCGCCTCCTGCGGCTCGGCGCTGCCGGGGACCGGCAGGTGCACGGGGAGCGCCACGCCCGGGGCGACCGCGCGGTTGGGGAGCGGCATGACGATCGCGCCGAGGCGGTCGGCGAGTTCGGCCTCGGAGACCGGCAGGACGTAGCGCAGCAGCCCGTCGCGGTTCGGGCCCTCCGGCAGCGCGCCGCGCGCGGCGTCCAGGAAGGCCGGCATCCCCTCGACCCGCAGTGCGCGGCCGCCGGGCGAGAGCGCGATCCGCGGCGGCGCGGCGCGCACCGCCGCGAGCACCGCCGGGAGCGCGGCCAGCGGGCCCCCCTTGCGGTTCGTGCTGGCGTCCGAGTCGGCCTCCAGTCCCTGCGGGTCGGCCTGGATCGTGACCCGCTCGAAGCGGACCTCGAGCACGGTCTCCTTGTCGCCGTGGGCGACCGGCACGAGCTGCAGCAGCGTTTCGACCGTCACCGCACCCGGGGTGCTCTTCCCCTCGTGCACGGTGACCGACTCCTCGCGCTGCACGACCCGGTAGCGCGCCGAGGCGACCCGGTCCCAGTGGTATCCGAGCCAGCCCTCGCCCTCGGCACGGGCCGGCTGGAGCGCCGCCGGCGCGAGCGCGAGCAGGAGCGCGACGAGCGGCGGCAGGACGCGCATCGCGGCCCCGCTCAGCGTGAGCCGGACGCCTTGCGGGTCGCGGCCACGAAGGCCGGCGTGACCGGCGAGGCGCCGTTGCCGAAGGTCTGGCGGACGTAGGTCACGACCGCCGCGACGTCCTCGTCGCCGAGATGGTCGAAGGCGGGCATCACGTTCTGGTAGCGCCGCCCGGCGACGGCCTGCTCCGCCTCCGAGCCCAGCAGCACCCAGCGCACCACCGTCGCCTGGTCGCCCGCGACCTTGGACGAGCCCATGAGCGCGGGCTGCAGGTCGGCGACGCCGCCACCGGAGGCCTGGTGGCAGACCAGGCAGTTGTCGGAGTAGAGCTCGAGCCCGCGCTTCATCTGCGGGTCGGACGGCGGCAGGCGCGAGCCGCCGCAGGCGGCGGCGCAGAGCATCGTCACGAGAGCGGCGGCGAGGCCGGAGCGCGGCATGGAGCGGTCTCCCGAAAAGAGCGGGTCATCGTACCAGCAAGCGCCAGGCGCCGCCGGAAGGCGAGGTGCCGCCGCCGCGAGAGCGCGATCAGCGGGCGCCAGGACGGGCCCACGAGCCGATGCCGGATCAGGAACGGCCAGAGCCGGTTGGTCTTCTTGTAGAGCACCGACATCGCGAGGTAAGGGAGGACCGCGCCCGGATCCTCGGGCCGGCGGGCCCAGATCGAGGCCGGCGAGAACAGCCGCTGGTAGAGCCAGGCATAGCCCTCGGCGAGCTGCGTCTCGGTCATCCGCGCCGGGCGGAAGACGACGTGCGCGGTGTCGTACAGCTCCCAGTTGCGGTGCAGCAGGCGGCCTTCCTGCTCGAGCCGGCGGTACAGCGGCGTGCCCGGGTAAGGCGTCAGGATGTGGAAGGTCGCGCACTCCAGCCGCTGCTGCTCGATCCACTCCGCGGTGCGCTCGAAGACGTCGGGGCCGTCGGCGTCGAAGCCCAGCACGAAGCTGCCGTTCACCTGGATCCCGGCGTCGTGGAGGATCCGCACGCGACGCGCGTAGTCCGACGGCGGCGGCGAGCGCTTGCCGGCCGCGCGCAGGTTCTCGGTCTCGAGCGTCTCGAGTCCGACGAAGACGCCGGTGCAGCCGGCCAGCGCCATCTCGCGCACCAGCGAGGGGTCGTCCGTCACGTCCAGCGAGAGCGCGGCGCTCCAGATCCCCTGCAGCGGCGCGAGCGCGCGGCAGAGCGCGCGCAGCACCTCGGGCTGCGCGCCGAGGTTGTTGTCGAGGAAGACCGCGTAGGGCTCGCCCGTGGCCGCCCACTCCGCCGCGACCCGGGCCGGGTCGCGGGCCTGGAACGGGAGGTCGAGCCCGTCGGTCGCGAGGTGGCAGAAGCGGCAGCGGTTCGAGCAGCCGCGGGTCGCGACCAGGCTGGCGGTCGTCAGGAAGCTGCCGCGCGGCAGCAGCTCGCGCCGCGGCACCGGCTCCTCGTCGAACGGCCCGCGGTAGCTCCCCTGGTACTCCGCCGAGAGCGCGCCGCGCTCGGCGTCCGCCAGCACTCTCGGCCAGACCCGGACCCCGCCCGAGAAGACGAGAGCGTCGGCGTGCTCCCGGGCCTCGGCCGGGCAGCTCTGCACGTGCGGACCGCCCAGCACGACCAGCGCGCCGCGCGCCCGGTACCAGCGCGCCAGCTCGTAGGCCCGGTGCGCGAAGGTCAGGTGGACGGTGATCCCGACCAGCGCCGGGAACGGGTCGAGCGGGGGAGGGCCCTGCAGCAGGTTCTCGTCCCACAGCGCCACGGTCCAGGCGGACGGGGTGGCTGCGGCGAGCCCGGTCAGCGCCAGCGCCGGCGTCAGGACGTGCTTGCCGAAGCTGCCGTGCGGGTCCTTCGGGTAGAAGGGGTTGAGCAGCAGCGCGTGGCGCGGGGTCGGGGGCGGGGCGGGGGCGCGGGGATCGAGCGGCGGGGCCAGGCGCATCGCGGGGGGAAGGGGCAGGAAGGGCATCGGTCGTCTCCCGTCAAGCACTTTGCGATACAAAGTACCGTCCGGACCGGGGCCGGTCAAGCCGTATCCTCCGGCCCCGGACGCCCGTGGACTCCCCGACCCCGCCCACCCCCCCGCCGCCTCCGCCCGCCGCCGCCGGCCGCGCGGCATGGGGCGCGCTCGCGGTCCTGGCCCTGGCCCAGGTCTCGTCCTTCCTGGACCGCGCGGTCCTGTTCGCGCTGGCCGTGCCGATCAAGCGCGACTTCGCGCTCAGCGACACCCAGGTGAGCCTGCTGATGGGGACCGCCTTCTCGGCGACCTACGTGCTCTTCGGGCTGCTCCTCGGGCGGATGGTCGACCGCGGCACGCGGCGCACGATCGCCGCGGCGGGGATCGCGGGCTGGAGCCTGGCGACGATCGCGGCCGGGCTCGCGGGCGGCTACGGCGAGCTGCTGCTGGCGCGCGCGGCGGTCGGGATCGGCGAGGCGACGCTGGCCCCGGCTGCCTACTCGATGATCGCGGACCTGTTCCCACCGCGGCAGGTCGCCGGCGCGAGCGGTCTGTTCGCGGCCGGAAGCACCGTCGGCTCCGGGCTCGCGACGCTCCTGGGCGGGACGCTCGCGGCCGCGGCGGGGACGGGGACGATCGCGCTCCCGTTCGGCCGCACGATCTTCGCCTGGCAGACGGTCTTCCTCTGGATCGGCGTCCCCGGACTGCTCATCGCCGCGCTGATGCTCGCGGTCCGCGAGCCGCCGCGCCACGGCGCGGGCGCCGCGGAGGCCCGCGTGCCGCTGGCCGGAATGCTGGCCTACCTGCGCGAGAACGCGCGGGCGATGGCGGCGCTGTTCGCCGCCGCGGCCCTGCTGGGGGTGGCGGCCTACGGTGTGCAGGCCTGGTCGGTGACGTTCTTCGTGCGCCGCCACGGCCTCTCGCTGGCGGCGGCCGGGACGCTGCAGGGGCTCGCGATGCTGGTCGCCGGGACGGCGGCGATGGCGGCCGGGGGCTACCTCGCCGACCGCTGGCGGGCCCGCGGCCGGCGCGCGGCCGCCTTCCTCGTGCCTGCAGCGGCGGCGGCGGCAGCGCTGCCGCTGCTCTGCGGCTTCACGCTGGTCCCGGGGCGCGCGCCGGCCGCGGCGCTGTTCGTCGCGCTGGTGTTCTGCCTGACCGCGCCGTGGGGTGCGCTGGCGGGCGCGATCGCCGAGCTGGCCCCGAACCGGCTGCGGGGCCAGGTCGTCGGCGTCTACCTGCTGCTGCAGAACCTGGTCGGCCTCGGCCTCGGCCCGACCGCGGTGGCGCTCGTCTCCGACCGGGTGCTGCGCGACGAGGCCGCGCTGCCGCTGGCGCTGCTGGCGGTGGCGGGGATGGCGCTGGGTGCGGCGCTCGTCGTGCTGGCCCGCGGCCTCGGCGACTACCCGGCGACTGCCGCGCGGGCCGCGGAGTGGCGCTTCAACCGCGCAGGAACGACCAGGCCAGGCGGACCACCAGCGCCAGGCTGACCACGATCACCGTTCCCCGGACCAGCCCCTGGCCGCGCCGGATCGTCAGGTGCGCGCCGGCCCAGCTTCCCGCCAACTGGCCCGCCGCCATCGGCAGCGCGACGCTCCAGACCGTCAGCCCCGCGGCGGCGAACGACACCGCGGCCGCCAGGTTCGAGCAGAAGTTGACGACCTTGGCGTTGGCGCTGGCGGCGTCGAGCGGGTCGTGCCAGAGCAGCGTGTAGAGCGCGATCAGGAAGGTCGTAGAAGGCGAGCGCGCCGGCGACCAGCGCGGCCAGCGCGGCGGACCGCGGGCGCGGGGCCGCGCCGGCGGGGGCGGCGGGACGCCGCACCAGGAAGAAGACCGCGACCGCCGCCAGCAGCGCCATCACCAGCGGCGCCAGCGCCGCGGGCGACACGGCGCGCACCGCGAGCACGCCGACCGCCGAGCCGGCCAGCGCCGGCCCGGCCCCGATCGCCGCGCGGCGCCGGTCGAGCAACGGGGAGTGGGCGAAGCGCAGCAGCGCGGCCGCCGTGCCGAACACGCTCTGCCCCTTGTTGGTCCCCAGCGCGAGGTGCGGCGGCATCCCGGTCAGCAGGATCGCGGGCAGCGTGAGCAGGCCCCCGCCCCCGGCGATCGCGTCGACGAAGCCGGCCGCGGCGCCGACCGCGGCGAGGCCGGCGACCAGCGGCAGCGAGAGCTCCACCCGCGGTCCGTCAGGCCGCCGCGGCGCGGCGGATCGCGGTCAGCAGGTCGGCCAGGTCGGCCTCGCTGGTGCGCGGGTGGATCAGCGTCGTGCGCAGGTGGACCGCGCCGTCGAGCCGGGTCTGGACCAGGTAGAAGCTGCCGTCCTCGATCAGCCGCCGCCGGACCCGCTCCTGGACCGCGTCGAGGTCCTGGTCGCCCCCCAGCGGGACGTACCGGAAGCAGACGATGTTCGCCTCCGGGGCGACCGGCAGCTCGAAGTCCGGCGTCTCCTCGAGCAGCTCGCCGAAGCGCCGCGCGAGGTCGAAGCAGCGCGTCACGTAGTCGCCGAGCAGCGCCGGCCCAAAACCCGCCAGCACCGCGTAGAGCTCGAAGGACATCATCCGCTTGGTGCACTCGAGCGTGCGGTGCGCGACGTCGAACCAGGCCTCCCCCTCGCCGCGGACCGCGCCCGGGAACAGGTAGGGGGCGTCCTCGGCGAACGGGTCCCACGAGCGCCGGGCGTCGCGGAACAGCACGGCGGTCACGAGCGCCGGGACCAGCAGCATCTTGTGCGCGTCCCAGACGACCGAGTCGGCGCGCTCGATCCCGGCGACCAGGCCGCGGTACTTCGGCGACAGCGCCGCAGCCGCGCCATGAGCGCCGTCGACGTGCAGCCACAGCCCCTCGCGGGCGCAGAACTCGGCGATCTCCTCGAGCGGGTCGAAGGCTCCGACCGGGGTCGAGCCGGCGTTGGCGGCGACCCCCAGCACGCGGCGCCCGGCCCGCGCCGCGACGGCCAGCGCCGGCTTCAGTTGCTCCGGCGCGAGCCGGCGCCGGGCGTCGAGCGGGACCCGCACCAGCCCGTCGGCACCCAGCCCCATGATCCCGGCCGCGCGGGCCAGCGCGTAGTGGACGTCGGCGCCGGCGAGAAACGCGAGGGGCGGTCCCGCGGCCGCACCGTCGCGCCACGCGTCGAACCCGGCGCCGGCCCGACGCGCCGCCAACAGCGCGGTCAGGTTCCCCAGCGAGCCGCCCGAGGTCAGGACGCCGCCCGGTTCTGGATCGGTTCCGGCACCCCCGCCCAGCCCCAGCGCGCCGCAGAGGAAGCGCACCACGGCGTGCTCCATCGCGGTCGCGGCGGGGCCCATCTCGTAGACCGCCATCCCGTTGTTGAGCAGCGCGGCGGCGAACTCGGCCAGCGCGGCGTGCGGCAGCGGGGCGGTGACCTGGTGGCCGACGAAGCGCGGATGGTGGAGGTGGATCGAGCCCGCGATCGCGCGCTCGAGCAGCTCGGCGAACGGCGTGCCGCCCCGTTCGGGGAACTCGGCCGGCCAGGCCGCGAGCGCAGCCTCCGGTGGGGCCCAGGGGAGGACCGGCAGGCTGCCCCCGTCGAGCGCGTCCCTCAGGTAGTCGGCGAGCCGCTCGACGGCCGCGTGCCCGTCGCGGCGGAAGACCTCGGGATCGAAGGCGCGGTGCAGCGCGTCGCCGGCCGGATCGTCCATGCGCGACAGCATGGAACGGTGCGCGGCGCGCCGCCACCGCGTCCGGGTTACATCGCCGCGCCCGCCGCCGGGGCCTCCGGTGCGACGCCGGCATCCGGACGGGACGGGCGCTCCGGTTCCCCGGCGCGCACCGTCGCGTGCGCAGCGGCCCGGTCGAGCCGCCGCACGACCCGTTCCACCGTGCCCAGCGGCAGCTCGATCCGCACCCGGTCGCCGTGTTCGTCGACCTCGACGACCAGCGCGCCCCCCTCGGTCCGGATCCTCACCCGCTCCTCGCGCCGCACGACCGAGACCAGCGTGACGTCGCCCGCGGTGCCCAGCTCGGCGACCGCCACACGGGCGATCTCGAGCCACGGGCGCGCGTCGTTCAGGGAGCCGGCCAGGGCGTCGTCCGGGACCAGCGCGAGCGCCAGCCCGACGACGAAACCCGGGACCGCGATCCGGATGTCGTCCCCGCCCTGCTCCTGGACGGCGATCCTCACCGTGCCGCCGCCCGCACGGCCGGCCGCCGACGCGGCCAGGGCGAACCCTGCGGCCACGGCCAGGAAGAGGGTGACGGCGAGCGCCAGTATCCACTTCGATCCGCGAGTCGTGAGCATCGTGCCTCCCGGGCCGCGCGGCGCCCGGCGGCGTCGCGCGGAGCAGTCCTGAACTACGGCGCCTCGTTCCGGTCGTCGACCCAGATCCGGACCGTCTCGTCGCCATCCTCGACGGTCATCAGTTCGCCCTCGCCGGTGCGCTTCAGTTCACGCAGCGCGGCGACCAGGTCCAGTTCGCCCCGCGCCCCGGGGGCGCCGAACAGCGCGTCGGCCACCGCCAGCGGGACCTTGACCCGGACCGTCGAGCGCCGGCCCTGTTCGTCCGGCCGCTCCTCGGCCAGCACCAGCAGGAAGCCCTTGTCCTTGGCGACGCGGACGTGCTCCGAGCGCGACTTCACGGTCACGAACTCGGCATCGGGCGCTTCGCGCACCGCCTTCCACATCGCGGCGAGGTCGACGTCGGCGTGGTCCTCGAGGTCGAGCACCACCTTGCCGTCGCGCACGTGCTCGTCCGAGACGGCGCCGAGCACGCGGGCGGCGAGATCGAGCGGGACGTTGATCGAGACGGTTTCGGGATCGTCCCCGGCCTTCTCGACCCGCACGTGCAGCCAGGCGTCGGCGGCGAGCGCGGGGGCGGGAGAGGGGAGCAGCAGCGCGGCGGCGAGCGCGACGGCGGCGGTGCGGGCGTTCATGGTCGAGCCTCCCGGCGGCCGGGGCGGGGGAGCCTGTCCGGCCTCGCCGCTCGAAACGGACCCGGCGCGGGAAGGTTGCGCGGAAGAAGAACGGGACCGGCGAGCGGCCGCGAGGCGGGTGCGAGCGGTCGCGGTCAGGCCGGCGCGGCGAGGACCTCTTCGAGCGCGGCGCGGAGCTGCTCACGCCCCAGCGGCTTGGCGAGGTAGCCGTCCATGCCGGCCGCCAGGCAGCGGGTCCGATCCTCGGGGAAGGCGTGGGCGGTCAGGGCGATGACGGGGACCCTCCGCCCCGAGCCCGCCTCCCGCCGGCGCAGCTCGGCCGTCGCCGCGAGCCCGTCCATCACCGGCATCTGGACATCCATCAGCACGACGTCGAACGGTTCGGCGGCCAGCGCGTCGAGCGCCTGCCGTCCGTCGCCGGCGAGCGTGGCGGCGTGCCCCTCGCGCTCGAGCAGCCGCGCCACGAGCTTCAGGTTGACCGGGTTGTCGTCGACCAGCAGCACGCGCAGGCCGCGGCGCGCCGCCGCCCCCGTCTCTCGGCTGGAGGGCGCCGACTCCGGCGCGGCGTCCGCCGCCGGCAGGTCGATCTCGAAGGCGAAGGTGCTGCCCCGGCCCGGCTCGCTTTCGAGTCCGACCTCGCCCCCCATCTGGCGCACCAGCTGCGAGACGATCGCGAGCCCGAGGCCCGTCCCGCCGTAGCGGCGGCTGGTCGAGCCGTCGGCCTGCTCGAACGGCCGGAAGATCCGCTGCTGGGCCTCGGGCGCGACCCCGATCCCGGTGTCGGCGACGGCGAAGGCCACCCGCCCGGTCCGCGCCCCCGGGCGGACGCGCAGTTCCACGCTCCCCTCGTGCGTGAACTTCATCGCATTGCCGACCAGGTTGGTCAGGACCTGGTTCAACCGCCCGCGGTCGCCGACGACGCGCAGGGGAAGCGCCGCGTCGAGCTCGACGCCCAGCGCGAGCCCCTTGCGCCGGGCCTCCGGGCCGAAGGTCGTCGCCTGCGCCTCGGCCAGCTCGCGCAGCGCGAAAGGCTGCGGGTCGAGTCGCAGCGCCTCGGCCTCGATTTTGGAGAAGTCGAGGATGTCGTTCAGCAGGGCGAGCAGCCCGAGCGCCGCGGCGTAGGCCGCCGCGAGGTTGTCACGCTGGTCGTCGGCGAGCGGGCTGTCGAGCGTGTCCGCGGTCAGCCCGATGATCGCGTTCATCGGCGTGCGCAGCTCGTGGCTGACGTTGGCCAGGAAGGCGACGCGGGCTCGGTTCGAGGCCTCGGCCTCGGTCAGCGCGCGGGCCAGGTCGGCGGTCCGCTCCTCGACCCGACGCTCGAGCCCCAGCCGCGCCTCCTCCAGCGCCTGGCGCGCTCCCGCGAGCGAGCCCAGGGCGTCGTTGATCGCGGTCCCCAGCTCCGCCAGCTCGTCCCGGCCGCGTACCGTCACCCGGCCGGCGAAGTCCTGCCGCCGCCCGATCCGGCTGACCTCGTCGTGGAGCCGCTGGACCGGCCGGAGGATCCCGCGATCGAGCAGCACCGCCGTCGTCCCGACCGCCAGCAGCACGACCGCAAGCAGCGACAGCACGAGGTTCCAGACGGTGCGCATCGCCGCGGCGCGCAGCGGGCGGGCCGCGACCGCCCGCACCTCGAACGCGGGGCGCCGGTCGAGGCCGTCGAGCGCGAACAGGCCGGCCATCCGGTCGACCCCTTCCACCTCGACCTCCGGGTCGGTCCCGGCGGGAATCCGGCTGCCGGCGGCTGCGGGCGCCGCGAAGGCGACCTCGGCGTCGGCGCGCGCCGCGAGCGGGGCGAGAAAGCGCTGGTCGAGCCGGCGCACCATGAGCAACGTGCCCGCCGGGGCCGCCGGGTCGCCGATCGGCACCGCCGCGACGAGCGCCGGCCCGCCGTCGAACGGAACCGCGCCCGAGCAGGCCCCGGCCGGGTCCCAGCCGGCCGGCCGCGGAGTGCCCGCGAAGCGCCGCGCCAGCGCCGCCGCCGGGCCCGGGTTCGGCACCTTGGTCCGGTTCCGCAACGCGCTGGCGACGAGTCCATCCCTCGCGTCCAGGATCGCGATCGCGTCGATGTCGAGGTTCTCGAGGGTCGAGGGGGTCAGATTCTCGTGGACGAAGGCCGCGTCGCGCGAAGCCAGGTAGCGCTCGATGTCGTCCCAACTGGCCCAGTCGCGCGCGCTCGCCCGCAGCCGGGCCTCCTCGGCCGCGAAGGCCGAGGCGACCAGCGAGACGCGTTGGGCGAAGAGCGCGCGTTCCAGCCGCTCCTGTCCCGCGAGCAGGCCGCTTGCCGACAGGACCGCCACCCCGGCGGCGAGCGCCGCCGCGGGCAGGGCCAGGATCAGCAGTGCCCGGGTGCGTATCCGCACGGGCCCCCCTTCCGTTCCGTCGGCGCCCCCCCAACGGGCACCGGCCGTGCGAGGCGAAGCTAGGTTCGGCGCCGGCCGGCGGTCCACCCCGGCCCGGTCCGGGAGGCCCCGGACCCCCGCCCCCCGGGAGCGCGCGGGCCGGAGGGGCTACCCTGTGCGGTCGCCCCCGATGCCGATCGCACCCGCACCGCGCCGCCTCGTCCAGCTGCTGCGCCCCGAGCGCGGCCGCTACGCCTTCGGCTTGCTCTCGCTGCTGGTCGTCAACCTGACCGACGTGCTGGCCCCGCTCTTCCTGGCGGTGGCGATCGACCGGGTCGCGGCGGCTTCGACCGGGCAGCCGGCCGCCGTCCCGCGGCTCCTGGGCTGGCTCGGGCTGACCGGCGCGACGCACTCGGTCGGGGCTGCAATCGCCGCCTACGTGGCGATCGCCCTGGTCTCGAACCTGTTCCGCTACCCGATGCTGATGAACGTCTCGGTCCCGTCGCACCGCGTCGTGCAGGGGGTCCGGCGCGCGCTGGTCGAGCACCTGCTGCGGCTGGCGCGGCCGTTCTACGACCGCTCGCGCACGGGGGATCTGATGTCGCTCGCCACCTCCGACAGCCAGGCCCTGCGGATGGCGCTGGGCCCGGGGGTGCTGCTGCTGATCGACACCGCGCTGCTGGTCGGCCTCGTGCTGGGGACGATGGCCACGCTGTCGGTTCCGCTGACGCTGGCGGCGCTGCTCCCGCTGCCGGCGATCGCGCTCCTCACGCAACGGTTCTCGCACGCCGAGTTCGCGCGCTTCGGGGCGGTGCAGGAGGACCTGGCGCGGCTGACCGAGCGGGCCCGCGAGACCTACGCCGGGATCCGGGTGCTGCAGGGGTTCGCGCGCGAGGAGTTCGAGCGCGCGCGCTTCGCCGCCGACTCGCGCCGCCACTTCGGGCTCAACCTGCGGCTGGCGCGGATCCGCAGCCTGTTCGACCCGTCGCTCGAGTTCTTCCTGGGGCTCTCGACGCTCTTCGTGCTGATTGCGGGCGGCGTGCAGATGGCCCAGGGGGCGCTCTCGGTCGGCGCCTTCACCGCCTTCCTCTACCTGGTGGGCCAGCTCTCCGGCCCGATGATCGGCTTCGGCTGGGCCGTCTCGCTGATGCAGCGCGGCCGCAAGTCGCTGGAGCGCATCGACGGGCTGTTGGCCGAGCCGGTCGAGATCGAGGACGCACCGGACGCGGTCGAGGCGGCGGGACCGGGGCGGCTCGAGGTCGAGGACCTGCGCTTCCGCTACGCCGGGGCCCCCGCCCCCGCGCTCGACGGCGTCTCGTTCACGCTGCCGGCGGGCAGGACGCTGGGCGTGATCGGCCCGGTCGGCGGCGGCAAGTCGACTCTGGCCGCGCTGCTGGCCCGGCTCTACGAGCCGCCGCCGGGCGCGATCCGGCTCGACGGCGTCGACGTCCGGCGCCTGACGCTCGCCTCGCTGCGCGGCGCGATTGCGGTCGCACCCCAGGAGACCTTCCTGTTCGGCGACACCGTGCTGAGCAACATTGCACTCGCCGCCGCGCCCGACGCGCGCGACGCGCGGCGCCTGGCGCGGCTGGCCGCGATCGACGACGAGATCGAGGCGCTGCCCGAGGGCTACGCCACGCTGCTCGGCGAGCGGGGGGTCAACCTCTCGGGCGGCCAGCGCCAGCGGCTGGCGATCGCCCGCGCGGTCGGGGCCGCACCGCGCGTGCTGGTGCTCGACGACTGTCTGGCTGCGGTCGACGCCGCGACCGAGGCCGAGATCCTGGCCAATCTCGACGAGGCGCTGGCAGGCCGCAGCGGGATCGTGATCAGCCAGCGCGTCCGCGCCGTCCGGCGCTGCGACGAGATCCTGGTGCTCGACGGCGGGCGCGTGACCGAGCGCGGCACCCACACCGAGTTGCTCGCGCGCGGCGGCTGGTACGCCGCGGTGGCTCGGGCCCAGGCCCGGATCGAGGAGGGCGCCCCGTGAGCGGCCGCGCCACCCCCGCGCCGCGCGATCCCGTGCTGGAGCGGATGATCGCCGAGGAGCGGGTCGAGTCCCGGCTGCTCGACGCAGCCCTGCTGCGCCGCTTCGCGCGGTCGCTGGGGCCCCATCCCGGGCTGGTCGCGGCGGCGCTGCTGCTGGCGCTGGCCGAGGCGCTGACGATGACGCTGCCAGCCTGGATGATCGGGCTGGCGGTCGATCGGCTGACCGCCGCGCCGCGCCCTGGCTCGCCATTCGAGCAAGCGGTGCTCGCCGCCGCCGACGCGCTGGGCCGCCTGCTCGCCGCGATCGGTCCGCGGGCGGCGCTGGTCGGGGGGCTGGGCCTGCTGATCTTCCTGGCCTGGGCGCTGCGCTGGGCGATCGCGGTCGTGACCTCCTACATCGTGCAGTGGCTGGGCCAGGCGATCGTCCACGATCTCCGGGTCGAGGTCTTCCACCGGATCACCGGGATGGACGCCGGCTGGTTCGCGATCCACCCGGTCGGCCGGCTGGTCAACCGCACCACCTTCGACGTCCAGGCGCTGGCCGAGCTGTTCTCCGACGCCTTCGCCCAGGGGGTGCGCGACCTGTTCTTCGTCGTCGTGCTGGGAGCGGTGATGTGCGCGCTGGACGTCCCGTTGGCGGCGATCCTGGTCGGGACCTTCCCGCCGCTGGTGGCGATCGCCTGGGGCTACCGCCGGCTGGCGCGGGGGCCGCTGCGGACCAACGCGGCGGTCCAGTCGCGGATGAACGCCTGGCTGGCCGAGAACCTGGCCGGGATGCGCGAGAACCACCTCTACCGCGCCGAGCCGCGGCGCCGCGCCGAGTTCGCCGCGCTGACCGACGCGCACCAGGCCTCGATCACCGAGGTCGTGCGGGCCTGGGCCCTGCTGCGCCCGGCGATGCTGACGGTCACGGCACTGGCGACGGCGCTGGTCCTCCTGGTCGGCCAGCAGCGCGTGGCGGCAGGGATGATCTCGGTCGGACTGCTGCTCACCTTCCTGCAGTACACGACGCGCCTCTGGATCCCGGTCCGAAACCTGACCGAGAAGTTCAACACGATCCAGGCCGCGCTGACCGCGGCCGAGCGGATCGCGGCGGTGCTCGACGCGCGCCCGTCGATCGCCGACCTCCCGCAGGCCGACCCGGCGCTGCGCGTGCGCGAGGGGACGGTCCGCTTCGAGGGGGTCCGCTTCACTTACCCGGGCCAGCCGCGGCCGGCGCTCGACGGGGTCGACCTCGAGGCCGGGCGCGGCGAGATGGTCGCGCTGGTCGGCGACACCGGGGCGGGGAAGACGACGGTGGCCAAGCTGGTCTCGCGGGTCCACGACCCGGACGCGGGGCGGGTCCTGATCGACGGCCGCGACGCGCGCGACTACGCCCTGCAGCAGCTGCGCGGCGGCATGGCCGCCGTGCCGCAGGATGTGGTGGTCTTCGCCGGCTCGCTGCGCGAGAACGCGACGCTCGGGCTCGAGGTGCCGGAGCCGCGGGTCCGCGAGTGCCTGGCCGCGGTCGGGCTCGAGCCGCTGGTCGAGCGCCTCGGAGGGCTGGACGCGCCGCTCGAGGAGGGGGGGCGCAACCTCTCGGCCGGCGAGCGCCAGCTCCTTTCCTTCGCCCGCGCCCTGGTGCGCGACGCCCCGCTGCTGATCCTCGACGAGGCGACGGCGAACGTCGACTCCGAGACCGAGCTGCTGCTCCAGCGGGCGCTGGCCCGACTGACCACGGGCCGGACCAGCCTCGTGATCGCCCACCGGCTCTCGACGATCCGCCACGCCGACCGGATCCTCGTGCTCTCCGGCGGCCGAATCGTCGAAGAGGGGACGCACGAGGCCCTGCTCGCCCGGGGGGGGGAGTACAGTCGCCTGGTCGGGGATCGGGACCAGACCTCCTAACCCACGGTGGCCGCGAGCGTGTTGGTGAATCCCCCCTAATTCGCACAGGTGTAAGCACTTACGCCCGGGTCCACGGTACGCCCGCAGCGTCCCCACGCCAGACCCCGGCTCGCAGCGGGCTAACGCCCATCTGAGCCCCAACGCGCGAGCGGCGCCAACAGGCTTGCGGCCACCGTGGGCGCCCGCCCCCGTCCGGGCCTTTCCGTCCCCCGCGACCCATATTCGGATCGGCGGCCGAGAGCCGCCTCGAGGCCTCGGGACCCGATCGAGATGGCGTACTCCGCGATTCGCCGCCCCCCCGGCACGCGCGCCGTGTGCCGCGCGCTCGCCGCCGTCGCCTGCGCGCTCGCCGCGGCCGGCCCGGCCGCGCTCGGGCTGGACCCCGAACGCGGCATCACTCAGTTCACGCAGCGCGGCTGGAGCGCCGAGCAGGGGCTGCCGCAGAACTCGGTGACCGCAATTGTGCAGGGACGCTTCGGCTACCTCTGGTTGGGAACGCAGGAGGGGCTGGTCCGATTCGACGGCGCGTCCTTCCAGGTCTTCAACCGCCGCAACACGCCGGCGCTCAGCACTCACACCATCACCGCGCTCGCGGTCGGTTCGAAGGGCGATATCTGGATCGGGACCGAGGGCGGCCTGGTGCGGCGAACGGACCACGGCTTTGTCCGCTTCGGTCTGCCCGAGGGGCTGCCCAGCGAGCAGATCGTCGCGCTCGCCGCGCCGCCCGACGGCTCGATCTGGATCGGGACCGCCGACGCGGGGCTGGCCCGCCTCAAGGGGCGCAAGATCACCCGCTATGGGCGCGCCGACGGGTTGCCCGACGACCGGGTCCGCGCGCTCACGCTGGCGCCCGACGGCAGCCTCTGGGTCGGCACCGCGGCCGGGCTGGCGCGCTGGGAGAAGGGGCGGATCCGCCCCGTCGGCCCCGATCAGGGGGTGCCGGCGACCGACATCCGCGCGGTGATGGCGGCGCTCGACGGCTCGCTCTGGTTCGGCACCGGCGACGGACTCGGCCGGCTGTACCGGGGCCAGGTGACACACTTCGGCGAGGCCGCGGGACTGCGCCGCACGCGCGTCCAGGCGCTGGCCGAGGACGCCGAGGGGATGCTCTGGGTCGGGACCCAGGGGGGCGGCGTAGCGCGGCTGAAGGACGGCCGTTTCGAGCACTTCGGCACGCCCGAGGGGCTCGCGCACGACGACGTCATCTCGCTCGGGACAGACCGCGAGGGAAACCTCTGGGTCGGGACCGACGGCGGCGGCCTGCACCGCCTTTCGGACGGCGCCTTCACGACCCTGACGCGCAAGCAGGGACTGCCGGTCGACGACGCGTGGACCGTCTTCCAGGACCGTCGCGGGCGGCTCTGGGTCGGGACCAACGGCGGCGGGCTGGCGGTGATCGAGCGGGGGCGGGTCCGGCGGATCGAGATCCCTCCCGTGGCCGGAGTCGACGGCGCGGTCGTCGGCGCGATCGCCGAGGACCCGAGCGGCGCGATCTGGGCCGGCCTCGCGCAGGAGGGCCTGCTGCGGATCGACCGCTCGGGCGCGGTCCGCGTCTTCACCTCCAGGGACGGGCTCCGGCCGCGCCGGATCAACGCGATCGTCCCGCGCGCGGCGGG
Organism: Acidobacteriota bacterium; assembly: GCA_025456425.1. GTDB lineage: Bacteria > Acidobacteriota > Polarisedimenticolia > J045 > J045 > JALOKP01. The sequence goes on from JALOKP010000026.1 coordinate 61,301, forward strand.
CGGGCTGTGGATCGGCTTCGACGATCGCGGCGACCTGCAATGCCATGACGGCGGGCGGTTCTTCGCCTGCGCCCCGCCGCGGGCAGTAAGCCGCACCGTGCGGGCGCTGCTCGAGCGGCCCGACGGGACGCTCTGGATCGGCACCGAGGGGGACGGGCTGGTCGCGCTGAAGGACGGCCGCGAGCGGACCTGGTCGCTGGCCGAGGGGCTGCCTTCCGCGCGCGTGCTCGCGCTCTACGCCGAGCCCGACGGCACGCTCTGGATCGGGACCGACGGCGGTGGCCTGGCCCGCCTGCGCGGCGAACAACTCGATCATGTCGACGCCGGCAGCGGGTTGTTCGACGACATCGTCTTCTCGATCGTCGACGACGGGCGCGACGCGCTCTGGCTGGCCTCCAACCGCGGCGTCTTCCGGATGCCCAAGCGCGCCTTCGACGCGATGGCGGCCGGCCAGGTGCCGCATCCCGCCGGCCAGGCCTACGGTACCGCCGACGGGATGCGCAGCGCCGAGTGCAACGGCGGCTACCAGCCCGCCGCGACGCGCGGGGCCGACGGCCGGCTCTGGTTCCCGACGGTCAAGGGGATCGTCGTGACCGACCCGTCCCGCGACTCCGCGGGCGGCGTCCCGCCACAGGTGCTGATCGAGCGGGTCGAGGCCGGCCACCAGGTCCAGCCGCTCGCGGCCACCAGCCGCCTGCCGGTCGGCGTGCGCGACCTCGAGATCGGCTACGTGGGAATCTCGCTCAAGGCGCCGGAGAAGGTCCGCTACCGCTACATCCTCGAGGGCTTTGACAAGGAGTGGATCGACGCCGGCGACCGCCGCACGGCCTTCTACACCAACCTGCCGCCCGGCGAGTACACCTTCCGCGTCGTGGCCAGCAACGCGGCCGGGCGCTGGAGCGAGTCGGGAGCGGCGCAGGCGATCATCGTGCCGCCGATGTTCCACGAGACCTGGGCCTTCTACGTGCTCGTGGGCTCGCTCGCGGTCGCCCTGTTCTCGGGGGTCTATCTCGCCCGCATCCTCAAGCTGAACCGCCACAACCGGAAGCTCGAGGAGCGCGTCGCCGGGCGGACGGTCGAGCTGCGGCGCCAGGCCGAGCAGCTCGCGGCGGCCAACGTCGAGCTGCAGGCCGCGCGCGAGCAGTCCGAGGCTGCGAACCACGCCAAGAGCGAGTTCCTGGCGACGATGAGCCACGAGATCCGCACCCCGATGAACGGCATCATCGGGATGACCGAGCTGGCGCTCGGCACCGAGCTGTCGCCCGAGCAGCGCGAGTACCTCGACCTGGTCAAGCTCTCGGCCCACTCGCTGCTGCGCCTGCTCAACGACATCCTCGACCTGTCCAAGGTCGATGCGGGGAAGCTGCAGCTCCGCCAGGAGGAGTTCCCGCTGCGCGAGCGGCTGGGGGACGCGGTCAAGGGCCTGGCCTGCCACGCCTTCGAGAAGGAGCTGGAGCTGGTCTTCCGCGTCGCGCCCGACGTCCCCGACCGGTTGATCGGAGACGAGGGTCGGTTCCGCCAGGTGCTGGTCAACCTGGTCGGCAACGCGATCAAGTTCACCGCGCGCGGCGAGGTCGCGATCGAGGTGGCGGCGCGCGAGCGCGGTGAGAACGACGTGCTGCTGGCCTGCACCGTGCGCGACACCGGGATCGGGATCCCGCGCGAAAAGCTGGCGCTGATCTTCGAGCCGTTCCGCCAGGTCGACGGCTCGCACACCCGCAGCTACGGCGGCACCGGCCTGGGGCTGACGATCTCGCGCCGGATGGCCGAGCTGATGGGCGGCGACCTGAGGGTCCAGAGCGAGCCGGGCCGGGGCAGCAGCTTCGAGCTGACGATGCGCTTCGGGATCGCCGACGCGACCGGCGAGCCGGCCACGGACCGCGACCTGGCGACGCTCTCGGGCGCCCGCGTGCTGGTCGTCGACGACAACGCAACCGCCTGCGCCCAGCTGGTCGCGCAGCTCTCGGAGTGGGGGCTGCGGGCCGGCGGCGCCAACTCCTCCGAGGACGCGCGGGCCGTGCTGGCGCGGGCGCTCGAGGAGCACGACCCGTACGTCCTGGCGCTGGTCGACGAGCGGCTGGGGAGCGAGCCCGGTTTCGCCTTCGCCCGGGCGCTCTCCCACCACCCCCGGCTGCCCGAGCTGCACACCGTCTACCTCGCGGTGCTGGCGCCTCACACCGGCGGCCTACCCCAGACCGAGCCCGGCCGCAGCTCGCTGCTGACCAAGCCGGTCACCGCTTCCGAGTTGCGGCGCGCGCTGGTCGAGGCGATGGGCGTGCCCGCGCCCGCCCGCGCCTACGAGGTCGACGAGAGCGCCTCGACCGGCGGGATCTCACGCCCGCTCTCGGTCCTGGTGGCCGAGGACCACCCCGTGAACCAGCGCCTGGTGACGCGGCTGCTGGAGAAGGCCGGGCACACCGTGACCGTGGTGGCCAACGGCCGCGAGGCGGTCGAGGCCTACGGGTGCGGCCCGTTCGACGTCGTGCTGATGGACGTCCAGATGCCCGAGATGGACGGGCTGGCCGCGACCCGCGCGATCCGCGCGATCGAGGCGGTGCGCGGCGGCCGGGTCCCGATCGTCGCGATGACCGCGCGCGCGATGGAGCGCGACCGCGAGGAGTGCCTGGCCGCCGGGATGGACGGCCACCTCCCCAAGCCGATCCAGCCGCGCGAGCTGCGGGCCTACCTGCGGCGGCTGGCCACCAGTCCGCAGCCGCCCGTCCCGGCGTAGCGCGCCGTCCGGCGCGCGCTCCCGGCCGCGCTCACGGCCGCGTCATCCGCTCCGGCCGCACCGCGCGGTCGAACTCCTCGCCGCTCAGGAGGCCCAGCGCGACGACCGCCTCGCGCAGCGTGAGCCCCTCGGCGTGGGCCTTCTTCGCGGCCCGTGCCGCGGCGTCGTAGCCGATCACCGGGTTGAGCGCGGTGACCAGCATCAACGAGCGCTCGACGAGCTCGGCGATCCGCGCGCGGTCGGGCTCCAGCCCCGCGATGCAGCGGTCGGCGAACGAGCGCGCCGCGTCGCCCAGGAGGCGCGCGCTCTCCAGCACGTTGCGCGCGATCAGCGGCTTGCAGGCGTTCAGCTCGAGCTGGCCCCCCATCGCCCCCAGCGCCACCGCGACGTCGTTGCCGACGACCTGCGCCGCGACCATGATCAGCGCCTCGGCCTGGGTCGGGTTGACCTTGCCGGGCATGATCGACGAGCCCGGCTCGTTGGCCGGGAGCACGAGCTCGCCGAGTCCCGCGCGCGGCCCCGAGGCCAGCAGGCGCACGTCGTTGGCCAGCTTGGTCAGCGCGGTGGCCGCGGTCTTCAGCGCCCCCGACAGCGCGACCAGCGGCTCGTGTCCGGCGATCCCGGCGAACCGGTTGCGCGCCGGCCGGAACGGCCGCCCGGTCGTCTCGGCCAGGCGCGCGATCGTGCGCGCCGCGAACTCGGGGTGCGCGTTGAGCCCGGTCCCGACCGCGGTTCCGCCCAGCGGCAGCTCGTAGATCGGGCCGAGCGCCGCCTCGATCGTCGCGATCGCGATCTCCAGCTGTGCGCCCCAGCCCGAGATCTCCTGCCCCAGCGTCAGCGGCACGGCGTCCATCAGGTGGGTGCGGCCGATCTTGACGAGGTCGTCGAAGGCGCGGGCCTTCTCGGTCAGGCGCGCCGCGAGGTGCCGCAGCGCCGGGAGCGTGTTCTCCTCCACCTCGGCGGCGGCGGCCAGGTGCATCGCGGCCGGGAAGGCGTCGTTGCTGCTCTGGCCGCGGTTGACCTCGTCGTTGGGGTGGACGCGCCGGCCGCCGCCGAGCCGTTCGCCGGCGCGGTGAGCGATCACCTCGTTGACGTTCATGTTGGTCTGCGTCCCCGACCCGGTCTGCCAGACGACGAGCGGGAAGTGGTCGTCGAGCGCCCCCTCCGCGACCTCGCGCGCGGCGGCGGCGATCGCCTCCGCGACCTCCGGGTCGAAGAGGCCCAGCTCGGCGTGGATGCGCGCCGCGGCCTCCTTGATCCGTGCGAGCGCGTGGATCAGCCGCAGGTTCATGCGCTCGCTGCCGATCGGGAAGTTGCGGCGCGAGCGCTCGGTCTGCGCGCCCCAGCAGCGGTCGGCCGGAACCTCGACGGGGCCCAGGCTGTCGGTCTCGGTGCGGGTCTTCATCGGGCGGCCTCCGGGAAGGGCGGGGACGGGCCGTACGGTAACCCCGTTCTGCTCGCAGCCCTAGGAGCCCGTCCAAGTCCTCGGTCGCGCCCCGCCCACCTTGGACGGGGCGCGACCGAGGACTTGGACGGGCTTCTAGACCGCCTTCATCGCGAACGCGAACGCGAGCTGCACGACCTCCGCTCGCGGCAGATCGGACGCCAGGAGGCAGACGACCGTCCCCTCCCGCCAGAAGACGGAGGTCACGCCGTCGCGCTCGTAGACGAAGAAATCGATCCCCTCGCGCGCCCGGCGCTCGACCTCGCGAGGAAGCTCGTCGACGTTTCCGAAGAACATCTGACAGACGAGCCAGCGTCCGCGGTCGTCCTGGTAGGCGAAGAGCGCGCTCGGGCGCCGGGCGAAGCGGTTGACCCGGCCTCCGGCCAACCGCCAGCCCATCATGCCGAGATCGAGCACGCGCGGCGTGAAGCTGATTCCTCCCTCGGCGAGGCGCCGCTCGAGGCCCGCCGGATCGCCCGTCCTCAGGGACAGCGCGAGTTGCCCCCGGGAGAGCGCGCGGAAATCGCGTGCCGACTCGGCGGGGAAATCGAGACGTGTCCAGGCGAAGACCAACACGACCGCGAGCACCGTCGAGAGGATCCACCCGGCGGCCCACACCGCGCGCGGCAGCTTTCGCTGGCCCCGCGCCTCGAAGGCCGCCCGTACCTCGTCGTCGCGGTCGAGCGCGGCCCGCACCCGCGCCTCGAGCCCCGGGGGCGCGTGCTCGGAAGCCAGGCTCTCGTGGGCGGCGCCACGGGCCGCGTCGAGCAGGGCCAGCTCGGCGCGGCAGCGCGCGCAGCTCGCGAGGTGCTCATCCAGCGCTACCCGCTCGGCCCCGGCGAGGCGGCCGTCGAGCAGCTCGTGCAGTGCGTCACGCGGATGCTCGCGGCCGTCAGTCATGCTTCCCGCTCATCGTCCGGAAGCTGCGGCTCGCGGCCCAGTCGGCCAGTTCGGCAGCGAGGGCGCGCCGGCCACGGAACAGCCGCGAGCGCAGCGTTCCTGCCGGGCAGCCGAGTGTCGCCGCCGCGTCCTCGTAGGACAGCTCCTCGCCGTCGACCAGCAGCACGGCAGTCCGGTAGGGCTCGGGCAGGCGGTCGAACGCCGCCTCCACTGCGGAGCGGCCCCACGACAGGTTCGGATGATCGAGGATTGCGCGATAGGCCGCCGGATCGGGGACCTCCAGTACGCGATCGAACCGCGCCTCATAGTCCTCGATCGAGAGCGTCCCCCGCTCGCGGGCCTGCATCCGGTAGGCGTTGTTGAAGATCGAATACAGGATGGTCGACAGCCAGGCCCTGCCGTTGGCTCCCGGGACGGAGCCATCGAACGTCCGGTAGGCGCGGAGAAGCGTTTCCCGGACGAGATCCGGCACGGACGACTCGTCCCGCAGCAGGCGTCGTGCCGTCCCGGCGAGAGTCGGGAGGAGCGGCATCGCGAGCGCCTCGAAGGCTTCGCGCCGCTGGCGGGCCGGATGCTCGGCTCGGGTGCTCATCGCAGGGCGCGATAAACGAGATCGGCGACAATCGCATTGCCAGCGACTGAGTAATGACCCTTGAAGATCGTTGAAATGCCAGCACGCCTGGCTTCAGCGACGAGTGCCGGAGCCGGGTCAATGAGCGTGTGGCGAGCCGAGAGCTCGTCCAGCATGTCGCGATAGTCGAGATCCTTGCCCTCGAGGAGCGTTTCCACGTCTCCCTGTTGCGGAAGATGTACGATGACTACTTCGGACTCCCGACTTGCTTCGCTCACGAAGGCGTCGAAGAGCGCGAGACAAAGCTGCATCTCGCCACTCTCGATGTCATAGAAGTCCTTGTACGTTGCTTGCTCGTGAACGGCTGAGAGGAGTGAACGAATGACCATCACAGCCTTCAGGTGATCGGAGAGAAAGCTGCCTTGATAGTCGTCAGGATTGTAATAATGCTCAAACGCGCGGAGAGGACTACGGTCGAAAGCCGCTACCTCCTCGGGGAGCTCGTGATAATCGATGGTGGGAGAATTCACGAGTTGCAGCGTGCCTTGTCGGAGCAGGAAGCGAGGTTTCGAGAAGGGGATGTTCGACTGCCGCTGCAGGAACACCCGGACTACATTTGGATTTCGTCGACAGTTCTCGGTCTGGAAGCCGATGACAACCGCGTCCGGGCTGTACCTTCTTCCCGCGTGCTTCCAGAGCAGATACGCCTGGTCGTTGCCGCAGCCGCCCACGCCGAAGTTCAGCACCTGGACTGCGGAGCCGCGCTCATCGAGCAGAGTCTGCAAGTGCGCGGCCCAGGTCTCGCTGTTCGCGACATCATCACCGTGAACAAACGAATCGCCGAAGAGCGCTATCCGTCTCACTCCAGCAGGCTTCTCGAGCGTGAAATCCGTGTCGGCCCTCATGCCGTTGACATTGGAACGATAAAGGCCATTCGTGTGCGCCGATGAAGGGTTGATCCCCCAACCCGTCATGTCGTCAGGAACAATGTACTTGACCGGTGAGTCGTCGAACTCGCGGATCTTCTTGGCAAGGAACTTCGCGGGGAGTGCGTACGGCTTGATGGCGCGACCGGAGAAGAAGAACTGACCATCGACTGAAAAGCGCCCAGCAATGCGGACCAGGACTTCGAACGCTCCGAACAGCACGACACAGACAGCGAGGAGGAGAACGAGGTTCTGCCGGAGTTCGCGCCGCGGTGGCCTCGAGCGCGCCATGCTCTCCTGCGAATCCATAGTTAGCCCGCGTGCCTCTTGGTCAGGCTGGATCCACACGGCTCACGCCGCGGATGGCGCCTCATCCGGTGCGTTCGATCGCAAGCAGCGAGACGTCGTCCTTCAAGGGGCCGCCGGACCAGGCGCGGACCGTGTCAGCGATGCGGTCGAGGCCGGCGCGGAGCGGGAGCTCGCGCCAGCGTGCAATCTCGGCCAGCAGTCGGTCAAGGCCGAACTCCTCCCCGGCGGCACCCAAGGCTTCGATCGCACCGTCCGTGTAACAGTACAGACGATCTCCTGGCCCCAGCGTCAGCGTCTCGTCGTCGTAGGAGGCGTCATCGATCATCCCGACGGGGAGCCCCGAGCCGGGGACCGACGCGGGCGGTCCGGTCCGTGGAAGCAGCACCGGCGCCGGGTGACCGGTCATCACGTACTGGAAGTGGCCGGAGGACGGGTCGGCGACGCCGTACACGAGGGTGAAGTACTGGCGGGTCCGGTCCATCGGAAACTGCCGGTTCAGCCGCTCGGCGACGCGGGAAGGCGGGACGACCGACGCGCCGGTTCCGTCGTTCTCGGTGAGCAGCGAGCCCTCGATGGTCGGCGACAGCAGGTGGGCCAGAGTGAACGACAGCAGCGCGGCTCCCACACCGTGCCCGCTGACATCCAGCAGGTAGATCCCCAGCCGGTTGTGCGGCAGCGAGACGACGCCCACGCCGTCACCGGCGAGATCGTCGCAGGGATGGAAGGCATGGGCGATGCGCAGTCCGCCGGCCTGGATTTCGGGTGGAGGCAGCAGCGCCTGCTGCACGCGTGCCGCCAGCCTCAGATCGTTCTCGAGCGCCTGCTTCGCCTTTCGCAGGCCGTCTTCCGCCACGCGACGGGCCGTGACATCGGACTGGATGCCGATGAAATGCGTGACCTCGCCCGCCGCGTCCCGGAGCGGCGTAATCGACAGGCGATTCCAGAATGTCGTCCCGTCCTTGCGGTAGTTCAGGATCTCGAGGACACATTCTCGGCGTTCCGCGAGGGCCGTCCGGATCTGCGCGACAGCCGCCGGGTCGGTCTCCGGGCCCTGGAGGAACCGGCAGTTGCGGCCGAGCACGTCCTCAATCGGGAATCCGGTCATGCGCTCGAAGCCCTGGTTGATGTAGATCAGCGGCCGATCGGGCTGTCGGGCATCGGCGATCGTGACGCCTTCGGCTACCACGTCGAGCGCCTGGTCCTTCAGCGTCAGCCAATCGGCCAGGTGCTTCGGCCGACCCGCGGTCGTCACGTGTCCTTTCCTGTCGCCCATCTCCGCCTCACAAGACCGTCCCATGACACGGCGCCGCCCGCTCCTCCCGTCCGGCCGGACCCGCTGCGCAGGGTACCACGCCAGCCCCGCATCGGTCGGCCGGCGGCAGCGAGGATCACCGCACCGAACACGCCGGGACCGGTCACATCGTCAGCACAAGGCGCGAGCCCTCGTTGCGGCGTCAGCCTTCCTCGAGGCTCCGAGCCGGTCGCCGTTCGTTCTGTCGGATCGGGACCCCGGCTGTCGCGCTCCTCGTGAATACCGAGTCGGTGCATTCCTGACCGCTCACGCGGCCTGGAGGGGTTGGGAGCCTGGGGGCTGCCCCCGCGCGTGCGCGAGTCGTCGACCATCATGCCCACCGGTGACGAAGAGTCCGGCCGGCGGGAACGGCGCGGTCGAGGACCCGCGCGCGACGATGGCGGCAGGGAAGGAAGGCAGCCGGGCCCGTCCGCAGGCGATTCTGGTATCGTGGATCAGAACGCAACTCGTCGCGAGGCCATGCCGACGGGGTTCAGGCGGGGCACAATCAGAGCCAGGGAGATGATCGGCCATGAGAAAGCCCGACTGCTTCGTCCAGAGAAAGGTCTGGCGCGCTCGCTGCTTCTTCCGTTCCCGGACGCTCGTGCTCGTCGCAGGCCGGAGCGCGCCGACGAAGCGAGGGCGCACATGAGGTCCACTGTTCCTTCCGCCTTGGCCGCGGCAGCGCTCGGGGCGCTGGCGGCTCCCGCGGCCGTCGCCATGGGCTTCGATGACGGGGGCAGGCGTGAGTTCCTCGACTGCAACGTGACGATGCCCGGCCCGCAGGTCGCCGTGCCTGCCGGGGAGATCGATGAGCTCTCGTCACGGCACCGATTCGATCTCGTGGAAAAGGTGCTCAGCCTGCATCCGCCCGGCGCTGCAGCGGACGAGCGGGATGAGATGTCAGGGAGGCATCCAGGATGAACGCGACCAGACTGCTGTCGGTGGTCCTCTCGCTCACGCCGTTCGTCGCAGCGAGCGCAGCGGCTCAGCCCGCGGCAGCGGCACCGGGACCGCTGGACCGGACGGTTCTGCCGATCCCCGAACCGCCGCCGCCGCTCTACACGGAGCTCGACGCGCGCAATGCGACGCCGCCGGCGCGCTTCGAAGTGAAGGCGCCGGAGGGCGCGCCCAACGTGCTGCTCGTCCTGGTCGACGACCTGGGCTTCGCGGGGACGAGCGCGTTCGGCGGTCCCGTCGGGACGCCCACTTTCGACCGGCTCGCCAGCGGGGGGCTGCGCTACAACAACTTCCACACCACGGCTGTCTGCTCGCCGACGCGGACGGCGCTGAAGAGCGGGCGCAACCACCACGTCAACAACATGGGTGGGATCGTGGAGACCGGCACCGCCTTCCCCGGGAACACCGCCCAGATCCCGAACAACGTCGCCCCGGTGGCCGAGATGCTGCGCCTCAACGGCTACAGCACCGGAGCCTTCGGCAAGTGGCACGAGCTCGCTCCCTGGGAGGCGAGCATCTCGGGGCCACTCGACCGCTGGCCGACCCGCCAGGGGTTCGACAAGTTCTACGGTTTCCTCGGTGGCGAGACCAACCAGTGGGCCCCGTTCATCTACGACGGTACGCACCCGGTCGAGTTGCCCGAGGACCCCGACTACCACTTCCTGACCGACATGACCAACCAGACGATCGCCTGGATCAAGTACCAGAAGGCGCTCACCCCGGACCGGCCGTTCTTCGTCTACTACGCGCCCGGTGCCACGCACGCCCCGCACCACGTACCGCGGGAGTGGATCGCGCGCTGGAAAGGGAAGTTCGACCAGGGATGGGACGTGATGCGCCGGGAGATCCTGGCGCGGCAGATCGAGCGGGGCATCGTCCCCAAGGGAACCCCGCTCGCGCCCAAGCCCGAGGCGATCCCGGACTGGGACAAGCTCTCTGGCGACGAGAAGCGCCTGTTCGCGCGCCAGGCGGAGGTGTTCGCCGCCTTCGTCGAGATGACCGATGACCACATCGGACAGGTGATCAAGGCCATCGAAGAGACCGGAGAACTCGACAACACGCTCGTCATCCTCGTCTACGGCGACAACGGCACCAGCGCGGAAGGCGGCCGGAACGGCATGTTCAACGAGATGACCTACTTCAATGGCGTGCAGGAAACCGTGCCGGACATGCTCGAGTACATCGACAAGTGGGGCGGACCGGAGACCTACCCGCACATGGCCGCAGGCTGGGCGGTTGCGTTCGACACCCCCTACCAGTGGACGAAGCAAATCGCCTCGGACTTCGGCGGGACCAAGGTGGGAATGGCCATCCACTGGCCCGCCGGGATCAAGGCGAAGGGCGGGCTGCGCCGCCAGTTCCACCACGTGATCGACGTCGCCCCCACGATCCTCGAGGCGGCCGGCCTGCCGGAGCCGAAGATCGTCAACGGCACGCCGCAGCGGCCGATGGACGGCGTGAGCATGGTCTACTCGTTCGAAAACGCGGATGCGAACGGCCGCCACGTCACGCAGTATTTCGAGATGTTCGGCAACCGGGCGATGTATCAGGACGGCTGGTTTGCGCGGACCATCCACAAGGCGCCCTGGGAACCCAAGCCGCGCCGGGCGCTGGCGGAGGACATCTGGGAGCTGTACGACACGCGGACCGACTTCAGCCTGGTCAATGACCTGGCGGCGAAGAACCCGCAGAAGCTCGCCGAGTTGCAGGCCCTGTTCATGCAGGAGGCCAGGAAGAACCACGCGCTGCCGATCGATGACCGGAGTGTCGAGCGCGCCAATGCAGCCCTGGCGGGTCGGCCCGACCTGATGGACGGCCGGACTTCGCTCACGCTGGCCGAGGGGATGTTCGGCATGGGCGAGAACGTCTTCCTGAACGTCAAGAACAAGTCGAAGACGATCACGGCCGAGATCGACGTTCCGCCGGGTCGCGCGAACGGCACGATCATCGCGCAGGGCGGTCGCTTCGGCGGCTGGGCGCTTTACGTCAAGGATGGTGTGCCGGCGTACGACTACAACTTCCTCGGCCTGCAGCGCACGACTGTTGCAGCCAGCCGTCCGCTCGCTCCCGGGAAGGCGACGCTGCGCTTCGAGTTCGATTACGACGGTGGGGGGCTCGGGAAGGGCGGGAACGCGAGGCTTCTCGTCAACGGCGAGAGGGTCGGCGAGGGACGGATCGAGCGGACGCAGCCGATGATATTCTCCGCGGACGAAACGGCGGACGTGGGGATCGACCTCGCCACACCCGTGGTCGAGGCGATCGGGGCCGAGGCGAAGTCGCGCTTCACGGGGCGCATTCTGAAGGTGACGGTGCAGGTGAAGTAGGGTGTGGCGCCAGGCGCGGGGAATCGCTCGCGCTGCAGAGCCCATGGATACGATCAGACGGGAGTTCCCATGAAGAGAAGCAGAGCGTTGCAGTCGGTGGGTCCAAGTCGTCGGGTGCGTCGATCGGGCGTGGTGCTCGTTGCCCTCCCGGTGGTTCTCGGCCTCGTCCTGTCGGCGTCCTTCACCTCGGGACAGGCGGCGGAGAGAATCGATCCGAGGGCACTGGGCCTGCTGAAGAAGATGTCCGACTTCGTCGCGGCCACGTCCGCTTTCACGGTGAAGGCCGTCAACGAGTCCGAGGTGATCCTGATCGACGGACAGAAGCTCAATTTCAGCACGGTCAGCCAGGTCACGCTGAAGCGGCCGAACCGGCTCCGGGCGCACCGCATCGACTCGCGGGACGTAGCGGACCTGTACTACGAGGGGAAGTCGGTCGCGCTGCACTACAGAAACTCGAACTTCTACGCCACCGAGGCGGTCCCGGCCAGCCTGGACGGAGCGCTGGACCTCCTGCGCGACAGCCTGACGATCGACATTCCCGGGGCCGACCTGCTCTACTCCGACGCCTTCGAGGGGATGACCTGGGACGTGACCGACGCGCAGTACGTCGGACTCGAGAGCCTCGGCGACGTGGCGGTTCATCACCTCGCCTTCCGGACCCCCTCGATCGACTTCCAGGTGTGGGTCCAGGACGGAGACACGCCGCTGCCGCGCAAGTACGTCATCACGACCAAGTGGATGACGGGAGCGCCGCAGAACGGCGTCGAGCTCACGGACTGGAACCTCGCGCCCCGGATCGATGACACGGTCTTCACCTTCACACCGCCTGCCGGCGCCCGGAAGATCGACTTCCTGAGAGCCGGGGCGCTGGTTTCCGAGCGCTAGGGCGCAGCGGAAGGAGCACGCGATGAGAACCTCGAGGATCATCCGCACCACCGCCGCGGCCGCGGCCGGCCTCGTGCTGGTGGAACTGCTCGCGGCGCCCCTGGCGCTCGCTATCGTCGGCGCGCCGCTCACTCCGGTGAGCGTCGCGGGAGTCGGCCGCCGGACGACGCGGCGCACGGTGGTGGTTGCCGAGTCGGCGGCTGCCTCCTCCGCCGCAGCCACCCAGACGGCAGCGGCCAATCAGGCCGCAGCCCAGTCGGCCGCAGCGGCGAGCCAATCCGCGGCGGCCAGCGCGGCCGCAGCGCAGAGTGCCGCTGCGACGGCCCAGGCGGCGTCGAGCAAGACCACGGGGCCCGCGGCGACGCCGGCAGGGGGTGCCGCCCTGGCGAGCCTTCCGGAAGGTTGTGTGGCCAAGGGGGAGGTCTTCCAGTGCGGGAATGCGACCTACAAGCCGTATGTCCAGGGCGGTGCCATCGTCTACGTTCCCGTCGGAGGATAGCTTTCTCAACGCGGCGGCGAGAGGGAGGATCCACATGACCAGATCCGGGCACATCGGCCGGGATCGTCGCCTTTGCCCTGCTGGCCTGCGGGGTCTGTGCGGGCCCGCCGAGCGAGACCGGCTCGCAGGCGCCGGGGCGTTCGACTGACGCCGCACTCGCGCCCGGCGTGGGAGTGATGCCGGCGGGCGGCGTGGGAGCGCCGGACGAGGGCGCGGCCCCCGCGGATCGCGGCGGGCCCGTGAACCGGGTAGGGGCGCGCTGAACGCCCTCCCGATCGGAAAAGCGTCTGAAGGAAGGGTGCGGTTTCGCTCACCCGGATCACCCAGGATGCGCGCAGGGCGTTGGCGCTCGGAGCGGTCCGCCGCTACAGTCCGAATCGACCTGGAAAGGAGAGTTCCATGGCATATCGTGGAGTCTGGATCGTCGCCCTGCTTCTCTTCGCGCGCGGCCTGCCCGCCGCCGCGCAGCAGCCCGCGGCTCCGCCACCCCCCGGGGGAGCGGACCACGTCGCGGCGCTGAAGCAGTCGCTCCAGCAGAGTGCGGCAGCGCTGCGCACCTACCAGTGGGTCGAGACGACCCGCATTTCGGTCAAGGGCGAAGAGAAGGCGCGCACGGAAAAGAGCTGCTACTACGGCGCCGACGGGAAAGTGCAGAAGTCGCCGATCGGCGCGCCGGTGCAGGAGGAAGGCAAGAAGCCCCGCGGCCTGCGCGGGAAGATCGTCGAGAACAAGAAGGAGGAGATGACCGCGGCGATGAAGGAGGCGGTCGCCCTGGTCAAGGAGTACGTGCCGCCCGACCCCGCCCGCATCCAGGCGGCAAAGGACCAGGGCCGACTGACGTTGACACCACCCGATGCCAAGGGACAGGTCCGGATCACGATCAAGGACTACCTGAAGCCGGGAGACTCGCTGACCCTGGACGTGAACGCCGCGACGAACCGCCTTTCCAGCTTGACCGTCGCGACGTTCACAGACAGCGCAAAGGATGCGGTGGGGCTGAACGTGGCCTTCGGAGCACTCCAGGACGGGACGGTCTACGCGTCGAGCGTCAAGCTCGACGTGACCGCGCAGAACCTCGCCGTGGGGATCGAGAACTCGGGATATAGGAAGGTCGGTGGCTGATCGGCAGCGCTGACGAGCGACGGCATCGAGTCCGGAGCGGAGCGCGACACCTGGCTGGCGGTTCCGCAGCGCGTGCGCCGCTCCTGCGGCGGACTCGCCCGCGGCCGCCGGTCAGCCGCTCCTCCTCCTCGCCGGCGCTACCCGCCGGTGCTGCCCGGCGCCGATGGCGAAGTGCGGCCAAGGTCGGCTGTCCGCCGGCTGGACGGCACGATTGGCACTACGCTTCGCCTCATGAGAAAGACCCGTAGTCGCCCTTAGCCGCTGCCCGGCGTCTCTGCCCCGCGATCGTCCCATGCCCACAAAAGGGCAACCCGCTCCTCCGCGCGCTCGCCATGCCGGCCGACAGGAACTCGAACGGCGACAACTTCGGTGGCTGGATCACGTCGCAGATGGATATCGCCGGCGGAATTCTCGCCAAGGAAACCGCAAGCTCCCGGGTCGTCACCGCAGCTGTGGACAGCATCAAGTTCCTCGAGCCAGTCGAGGTCTGGTTCAAGCAGGTCCGCCGCAACTCCGAGGAGGAATGGCCCCGCTTCCAGGCTACCGAGGCCCTCTTCGCCTACGTCGCCATCGACGGGAAGGGGAGAAAGCGGGCGCAAAAGGCCGCGGACAAGGCGAAATGAGGGCGCGACTCGCCCTGGGGGCGAGCTGACACAGCTTGCACAACCTCGACGCGCACGGGCTAATCGCGGCGGCAATCCGCGGGCTTGCGGGCATACGCGACCACGCTGAGCAGCATGACGAGTCCGTGCAGGGACGAGACATGGAGGTGCGAAAGGGAGCGCCCGAGAATCGCCGGCACACGATGGCGCGAGGAAATTCAGGCGTAAGCCGGTCCGGCTGGCGAAGGTCGCGAGGAGAGTCCGGGCGACGGCAGGAGCGCGGCTGAGGATCCACACACGATGACCAGGATCGGGACGGCGGGCGACCGGGGCTGCGGGCGATTCGGGTATCCTGTACCGACGTAACCTGTTGAGGAGCCGGGGAGGCGGGATCTGGCGAGACGCACCTGTTCCGGGCGCAGCACAGACGGGGAGCACACGATGAGCTTGCGCAACTACCTTCGCTCCGGGTATCGAGCCGCCATCCAGTTGACCCAGGCGAGGTCTCGCTACCGCTTCTTCATGACGACGAGCTTCACCGACCTCGACGCGCGCATCAGGCAGCTCGCGCTCGCCACCGATCACCTCTCGAGGATGGTCCGACCCGTGCTCGTCGAACCGCCGTTCGGGCGGTCGATGCTGGTGGTGGCTCCCCACCAGGACGACGAACTGGTCGGCTGCGGCGGAACGCTGCTCAGGCACGTCGCTGCCGGCGGCACGGCGCGCGTCGTGTTCGTGAGCGACGGCGGCGGCGAGCACGAGGAGGACGGCCTGGCCCGGCACGAGTCGGTCGCAATCCGGGAGGCCGAGGCCAGGAAGGTGGCGAAGGCGATCGGCATCGAACCGCCGAGGTTCCTCGCTTACGAGTCACTGCGCTGGCAGTCGGTGGCAGCGGTTGCCGAATCACTTCGCGCAGAGATCGACTCATCCCGTCCTGACTCGCTCTTCGTGCCGTTCTTCCTCGACACGAGCGAAGAGCACAGAGTCGTCAGCCTGGCGGTGGCAGAAGCTCTTGCCGGTATCGACCGCAGGATGCGCGTCTATTCGTACGAGGTTTGGGGGCTCTGCGTTCCGAACACGGCGGTCAGGATCGACCCAGTCGTGGAGCGGAGGAACGAGTTGTTGGCGTTATACGAGTCGCAGTTGTCGGGCACCGACTACATCACGAGCACGACCGGGTTGAACATGTACCGTTCGCGGGCGTTCGGTGCCGGTACGTGTCGATACGTGGAGGCATTCATGGAAATGCCGTCCAGCGACTACATTGAGATCGTCCGCCAGGTTCTGGTTCCGAGGTAATCGGCATGGCGTCGCTGGAATCCGCACTGACGTTTCGGCTCGTGGAGGCCGGCGCACATCGCTCGGGCCTGATGAAGATCTATCGCGAGGTGTTCCGGGAGGAGAGAAGCGAGGAGCAGTTCCGGTGGAAGTACGAGGAGTGCTCACGAGGTCCGATGGTCGTGAATACTGCCTGGGACGAACGCCGGGGCGTGGATGGGTTGGCCGGGGCCTTCGGCTCGTACCCGCGGTCGTTCCTGCACGCCGGTCGAATGATCACCGTCTTTCAGGACGCCGATGCGATGGTCGATCCGGCCTATCGGGGCCAGGGGATCTTCGGCCGCCTGACCGACGGGCTGAACGCCGAGATCGCGCGTCGCGGATGTCCGTTCCACTTCGGCTACCCGAATCGTCAGTCGGCTCCGTTGCTCCGAAAGCGGCCCGAAGTGAAGATGCTCGAACTGTCGCGGGCCTACGCCTTTCCGATCGGATTCGCGAATGCGGCATCCGTGCGCCTGGGCCTCGAAGGCGCACAGGGGAAGGTGGCGGCGGTTGTCGGCGGCCTGGCGGTTCGCGCATGGAACGGCCTGCACCGCTATGGGCGCAGAACCGGTCTGTCGCTCGAACCGGTCACCAGGTTCGACGAGAGGACGCTCGCGTGGTCACATGAGACTGCGCAGCACTATCGGTTCTGTCCGGTCAGAGATCAGGATTTCCTGAACTGGCGGGCGATCGACGTGCCGCCGACCGTGAAGCCGGGGATGCTGTGCTTCTGGTTCACGGAGGCCAACAGGAAGCTGGGGTACTGCGTGCTCTACAACGACGCACCGCGCCGAGTGCTGAAGCTGATCGACGTACTGTGCGAGCGGCCGGCGGAGCGGCTGGGCCGGTGCATCGCCGCGATTCGCGCGTTCGCGATCGATCAACGCTTCGACGTCATCACCACGAACGTCGCCGGCGCGCTTCACCAGAAGGCCCTCGAGGAGAACGGATTCTGGCCCGCAGGTGTTGTTGCCGCGTACCTGCTCGTCACGGCCCCGGAGGCCATGGAGCGGCAGACCTGCGACGAGAGCTTCTGGCTTCAACTTCCGATCGATCGCGACAACTACGACTACTGACGAGTGCTGCCCTGGGCCTGTCCCTGACGAGGTCGCGCCCGTTTCCGACGGGGGCGCCGAGCGGCTGTCGGCGCGAGGCTCTGAGGGTCAGGTCGGCGCCGGTCCGTCCCGGATACCGTCCCGAGTCCCGTCCTCCTCCCGGCCGGCTCGCCCTTACGCCTCCTGCGGTATTCTCCCGGGACGGAGGATGGATGGCGCTACGGTACCTCACCGCCGGGGAGTCGCACGGCCCGGTGCTGGTCGGGATCCTCGACGGACTGCCGGCCGGGGTGCCGCTGACCGAGCGCGACCTGGCCCCGCGGATGGCGCGGCGGCAGGCCGGTTACGGCCGCGGCAAGCGGATGACCCTCGAGGCCGACCGCCCGCAGCTCGTCGGCGGGACCTGGAAGGGCGTCACGACCGGCGCGCCGCTGGCGGTGCTGATCGAGAACCGCTCCAACCGCCAGGGTCGCACGACCGTCCGCAAGACGGTGCCGCGCCCGGGCCACGCCGACCTGGCCGGGATGCTCAAGTACGGGCTCGACGACGCCAACGCGGTGATCGAGCGCGCCTCGGCCCGCGAGACCGCGGTGCGCGTTGCGCTGGGCGCCGCCGCCTGCCGGCTGCTGGAGCTTTGCGGCGCGCGGCTGGCGGGGCACGTGATCGAGCTGGGGGGCGTGGACGCCACGCCGTTCGCTGCCGCCGGCGCGGGGAGCGCCGCGGCGGACCGCCTGGAGCGGGCGCGCGACGCCTCGCCGGTCGCGGCGGCCGACCCCCGCGTGTCGCAGGCGATGGTGGCGCGGATCGACGAGGCGACGGCGCGCGGCGAGACGCTGGGCGGACGGGTCGAACTGATCGTCTGGGGCCTGCCGCCGGGGCTGGGCAGCTACGTCCAGCACGACCGCCGGCTCGACGCGCGGCTGGCCGCGGCGCTGGCCGCGATCCCGTCGGTCAAGGAAGTCGAGCTGGGGGACGCGCTGGCGGCGGGCCGCGTCCTTGGGCGCGAGGCGCACGACGTGATCGCGCGCGCCGGGACGGGACTCGGCCGCGAGAGCAACCACGCCGGCGGCCTCGAGGGGGGCGTCACCAACGGCCAGCCCCTGATCGTGCGGCTGACGCTCAAGCCGATCTCGACGCTGCGCCGGCCG
>JALOKP010000123.1 GCA_025456425.1 Acidobacteriota bacterium
CGGCGGGATGCTCGTCGGCGCCTGCTACACGCTGTGGCGGATGCGCAAGAACCTGATCGCCGGGATCCAGCGCGGGATCTCCGACGTCAAGAAGTCGGCCACCGCGGGCCACGCGACGCTGCGGACCGAGCGCGACCTGTCGTTCCAGGTCGTGGCGATCGTGATCGCGGCGGTCTTCGGCCTGATGATCGGGCTGTACTTCTACTTCGCCGGGACCTTTCTGGCGGCGGTCGTGGCGGCCGTCGTGATGCTGGTCACCGGCTTCTTCTTCGCGGCGGTCTCGGGCAACCTGGTCGGCATGATCGGCTCTTCCAACAACCCGATCTCCGGGCTGACGCTGGCGACGACGCTGGTCGCGGCGCTGACGATGGTGATCGTCGGGGCCAAGGGGGCGCAGGGGGTCGCGGCGGTGATCGGGGTCGCGGCGATCGGCTGCGTCTCGGCCGCGGTCGCCGGCGAGATGCTGCAGGACCTGAAGGTCGGGCACATCCTGGGCGGCACACCGTGGAAGATGGAGCTGGGCGACATCGTCGGCGTCGTCGTCGCCGGGCTCGTGATGTTCTTCCCGCTCTACCTGCTCCACACCTCGGACCTCGCCAGCAACCCGGCGAACGGCGGCTTCGGCGGACCGAACCTCGCGGCCCCGCAGGCCGGCCTGATGGCCTCGCTCTCCCAGGGGATCGTCGGCGGCGAGATGGCCTGGCCGCTGGTCGTCGTCGGGATCGCGATGGGGATCTCGATGATCCTGGTCAAGGTCCGCTCCCCGATGCTGTTCTCGGTCGGGATGTACCTGCCGCTCGAGACGACCTTCGCGATCTTCTGCGGTGGACTGATCCGCGGGCTGGTCGACAAGCTGGTGCTGAGGAAGGGGTTCAACGACGCGCAGAAGGCGCGGGTCGAGAACAGCGGCGTGCTGGTCGCCTCGGGCCTGATCGCGGGCGAAGCGCTGATGGGGCTGTTCATCGCCGGGGTCGTCGCCTTCCGCGCCGACAAGACCTTCCCGACGCTCTCCTCGTTCAGCGGCGTCGCGTCGTGGATGGCGATTGCGATCGCGGTCGTGCTCGTGCTCTACATGGTGAGGGTCCCGATCTCGAAGGCCGGACGGCCCGACGAGCCGGCGCCGCCGATGGCGGTGATGTAGCCCGGGCTGAGGAAGCTCAGCCACGATGGGGCGGCGCTGCGGCGCCGCCCCGTTCGTTCACGCGGAAGGAACGCGGCGGGACGGCACGAAGAGCCCACGGGCCGGCACGGAGGCCGGCCCCTACCGCTTCGATTCGCGCAGGGCGAGCGCGGCGAGGCTCCGCCGCAGCCGCGCGTGCGCGTCGAAGCGCAGCACGAACTCCGACTCGCGCCGTCCCCCCTTGGCGCGGATCACGCCGGCCAGCGCGCGGCGGTCGGCCGCCGGCCAGCGCTCCACGCCGGGCAGGACGCAGACCAGGGGGGCCCAGCGGTCGAGCGCCAGCTTCTCGCCCGGCGTCATCCCGCGGAACGCCGCCGCTCCGAGCAGCCGGATCGTGTCCTCGCGGCACGACGCCACCGCGCGCTCCCGGTCGGCCCCGCCGCGGGCGGCCAGCTCGCGCACGACGGCCAGCGTGGCGTCGGCCATCGGCAGCGCCCCCATGACGTCGCGGCGCGGCCGGCCCAGGTCGAGGAAGGCGTTCTCCGCGGAGAGGCGCTGCAGCGTGGCGCGATCCGAGCGGTAACCGGGCTTCGCCTTGATCCTGCGCTCCTCGGACTGCATCAGCCGCAGCGTCTCGGGGTCGCGCGGCGCGAACCCCAGCTTGGCGTAGAACCAGAACGCTCCGGAGTCCAGCCCCTCGTCGTTGTCGTGGCCGAGCTGGTAGGGAACGATCACGAACGCGCTGGCGCCGAAGACCGCCCGCGCCGTCGCCAGCATCCGCGCGAAGACCCAGGCCGCCTCGCCGCCGCGGAAGGCGTCGAAGACGTTGTAGGCGATCTCGGACGAGCGGAACAGCGACGAGATCAGGGCATAGCCGATCGGCACGCCGTTCTGCAGCGTCAGGATCCCGTAGACCGACTCCAGCATCAGCCGGCGCTCCGGCACCTGGCCGATCAGCGCGAAGACCAGCCCGTCGTCCCAGCGCACCAGCCGGACGTCGTCGGCGGAGCCCCAGGCGAAGGCGTCGAGGTCGCGGGCGCGGGTGATCATCGCGCGGCGGGCGAGCTCGACCAGCCGCCGGCCGTCCCGCGGGTCGACCGGCTCGACCGCGAGCGGCCGCCGCCGCAGCTCGCGCCGCAGGTCGGGACGCTGGCGCCGCAGCGGGGCGTCGAAGCAGTGGACCGGGCCGGTCGGCCAGCGATCGAGCGTACGCGACGGGCCGCCATCGCCCCAGGCCAGACGCAGCGTCAGCTCCAGCTCCTGGTAGAGCGCCTCGTGCAGGAACGAGCTCCGGGTCAGCGTCTCGGTCCGGCGCACGATCCAGGTCGCGTCCGTGACGTCCAGGCCGGCCAGCCGCCGCAGCCACTCGCGGACCGGAAAGTCGTACTCGTCGAGCGCCGGCGACTCGCTGTAGGTGGCGAGCAGCGGCAACGCGGCCAGCAGCCGCTCGGGGTGCTCGAGATCGCTCCAGGCGACCGACAGCCGTTCCGGCCAGTCGCGCGCCAGCCAGCGCGCGGTCGGCGCGAAGAACGGGTAGACGATGTCGGTCCCGGCGATCCCGCTCCCTTCCAGCGCACGCCGCGCGCCGCGCAGGTCGGCGCGCCCTGCGAAGCGCTGCAGTACGAACTCGGCCGCGGAACGGACCCGCTCGTCGTCGGGGTAGGCGGCCAGGAACGACAGCGCCTCGTGCAGCCGCAGCACGGCGTCGGCGTGAGGGAGACGGGCGCGGTCGAGCGCAGCGATCGCCGCCAGCTTCTCCTGTGCCGGTGCGGGGCCGCACTCGGTGCGCAGCGCCTCGAGGCGGGCCAGCGCGGCGGCGGGAGCCGGACCGGGACGGCGGGCGGGACGGCGGGCCATGCGGGGATCCTCCCTCGGCGGAAGGCGGATTCTACGACGACCGCCGCGGGGCGCGGCGCGTTTTCGTCGCGCTAGGCCCGGAGCAGCGGGGCCAGGAAGGGATCGCGCCGCGCTTCGACCAGCGCCGCAGGGTCGCCGGCCGCGACCCGCACGACCAGCTCGCGCCCGCCGTCGCGCTGGGCCTTGGTCAGCCAGCTGCGGGCCTCGACCTCGCGCCCCGAGCGCGCCAGGCAGAGCGCCAGCGCGCCGAGCACGACCGGAGCGCCCGGCATCGAGCGGGCCAGCGCCGCCAGCCGCTCGACCGCCTCCGGGCGGCGGCGCGGGTTGCCAAACAGCAGCAGCGCGGCCGCGACGGCGATCTTCGGGTCGGTCGCGTCGGTCTTCCAGGCCCGCTCGAGCAGCTCGAACGCCTCGAGCCGGTGCCCCGCGGCCGCCGTCTCGCGAGCCTGCTCGTACAGGCGCCGCGCGATCCGGGCCGGCGGGATGATCTCCGGCCCCTTCTTCTGCTTATCCCACCGCGCGCGGGCCTGCGGATCGGTCAGGACGTCGATCGCCTCGTGCAGCAGGCGAAAGGCGTTCTCGATCTCCTTGTAGTAGCCGGCGAACGGGCCCTGCCGGAAGCGGTCGGGGTGAAAGCGCCGCACGGTGCGGTAGTAGCCGCGCCGGGCCTCGGCCGGCGACGCGCCGGGCGCGCAGCCGACCAGCGCCGGGAGGTTCTCCGCCGTGGCGGCGGAGATCCAGCGCTTGATCGCCGCCTCGTCGACCTCCTCGAGCGGTTCGTCGTCGGCGCCGCCCGCCTCCACCACCGCGGCCTCGACCAGGCCGGCGCGGACGAGCAGCTCCAGGGCGGCGCGCGCGGCCGCGGCCGGGACCGGCGCCGCGCGAGCGGCCAGCTCGGTCACGCCGAGCGGCTGGGCCAGCGCGGCCAGCACGGCGCGCTCGTCGTCGGTGAGGCCGAGCGTCCCGATGAACGCCGCGTCGGCTGGATCGATCACGGCGGCGACCCGGGCCGGCATCGCGGGGCCCCGCGCCCGGGCCCGTCCGCGCGCCAGCAGTACGGCCGCGGCCGCCGCCGGCCAGCCGACGGCTGGCTCCGGACCCAGGTCGAGTTTGCCGGCGCGGACCTCGAACGCCGTGTCGGAGGCGCCGGCCGCGTCGGCCAGGATTTCGCCGGCGTGGGCCATCAGCAGCGCCTGTGCACGCTCGGCCGGGAGCGCGCCGTGGGCGACAAGGAACCCTGCCGCCAGCGGCTGGGCCCCGAGCGCCGCGCGCAGCGTATCGAGCCGGTCCTTGTCCAGTTCGGCCAGCTCGCCGCGCGAAAGCAGCCACTCGAAGAGGCGATCCTCGGTCGCGTTGGAGAGGATCGCGCGGATCACACCCTGGTCGAGCACGAGCCGCCGCACCAGCTTCTTGCGCCGGAGGTCGACGACGCCGGTCGCGCGCACCGCGCCCAGCATCCCCAGCAGCGTTTCGAGCGGCGTCGTGGCCAGCCGCCCCTCGGGCGGGATCTTCACCGGTCGCCGCCCAGTGACCGGACCCAGGCCGCGACCAGTTCGTCGCGCGGGGCGCCGAACGCCTCGTCGAAGGCCTCGCCCTCGCCCGTGCCGCCGGCCAGCAGATCGACCAGCCAGAGCAGCCGTGCCCGGCCGTGGCCCTCGTCGAGCCAGGCCGTGAAGGAGAGCGCGGTCGGGTAGCTGAACGGATCGATTCCGGGCCGGCCGGCCCCCTTCCACGCCGCGCGCACGCCGGCGACGGCGCGCGCCGGATCGCGGGGCTCGAGCAACTGGGCCAGCCCCTCGTGCAGCCAGCGCGGCACGCCCCCCGGCCCCTTGGCCGCGATCAGCGCGTGGACCAGCTCGTGGCGCGCCACGCGCACCAGCTCCGGCGAGGAGGCGGTGATCCCGCCGACCGGCAGGCGGATCTTGCCGTCGAACAGCCCCGCGACCTCGCGCCCGGTCTCGGTCGTATCGTGGAACTGCTCTTTCGTGTAGAGCACGACCGGGATCGGGCGGGCGGAGTAGACCGAGAGCTCGCTCGACAGCTCGCCGTAGGACTCCTCGACCGCCTCGAGCACCAGCCGGCCTGCCGCCTCGTCGCGTGTGCCGTCGAACGACAGCGTGAAATGGGCGGTCAGCGAGCGGTCGTAACCCCCCTCGGCTGCCAGCTCGCGCTTCAGCTTCTCCACGCGCCTGGCGAGCGCGGCGTCGTCCGGCCGCGCGGCGACCGCGGCCTCGTACTCGGGGAGCGCGTCGGCCAGCCGGCCGTCCCGGTAGAGCGCCTCGCCCCGCAGCTCGCGCAACCAGCCGTCGTCGGGGTGGGCCAGCAGGCCGCGATCGGCGAGCATCATCGCGCGGTCGGGATCGCCGGCGCGCAGCTCGAGGAAGCCCAGCTCGGCCAGCGCGGGGAGCAGGTCGGGCGCAAGGTCGAGCGCCTTCTCGTAGGCGTCCGCCGCGCGTGTCGCGTCGTGGGCCCCGACGAAGCCGCGCGCACGCATCACCCAGAGCTGGGCCAGCCGCTCCTCGAGGCGCGAGCGCTGTGCCTCGGACCCGGCGCGGTCGAGTTCCTGGTGCAGGCGCGCGATCTCGCGCTCGAGGTCGGCCGGTGCCGGCGCACCGGCAGGCGGCGTCGCCGCGAGGACGGCCGCACCCGGGCCGCCCGGGTACGCGAGCAGCAGTGCGAGCAGCACACACCGTGCGGCGCGGGGCGCCGCGCGGCCGGGAGAGCGGTCCATTCGGCCTCGGAGCGTCAGCGCGTCTCGAACGGGCGCGGGGTGTCGCTCTGCCGGAAATAGTCGGGCACGCTGCCGATTCCGGCCACCGCGCTGTCGCGGTCGGGGAAGGCGCCGTAGAGCAGCCGCCAGCAGGATCGGCCGTTCGATTCCGCCGGGATCACCGTCAGCGGGCCGGACGGGACGCTCCGAAAGGCGCGCTGCACGTTGGCGGGGTCGCAGGCCATGAGGACCTGCAGCGACCAGGGGGCGCTGCGGGAGGCAGCCTGGCCCGCGGCAGCCGCCTCGTCGAGCCGGCCCGCCTCGACCAGCGCGCGGACGGGGGCGGCGGCCCCGCCCTCCCGGCGGAGGGAGGCCTCGGAAGGGGCAGGGCGGGCGGGCGCGACCGGCTCGGGCGGCGCGGTCTCGGCCACCTGCGGTGCGCGCTCGAGGCGGTCGGCCGGGGTTTCGGGGACCGGGCGGTAGCCGGAGGGGGTCTCGGCCGCGGCTTCCGGCGGAGCGACCGGTGGCGGGAGCGGCGGCGGGACGTACTCGCGCTCGGACTGGGCCGGCTCCGCGGCGAAGTCGGTCGCGTCGGTGGCCGCGGCCAGCCGGGCGTTCTCCTCGGCCGAGATCATCTCGTCGGTGCTGCTGCGGAACCAGAGCGCCGCGCCGACCAGCAGGATCACGATCCCGCCGACGATCGCGGCGGTGAAGAAGGCCTTGCCGCTGCCCGTCCCGTCGTCCTCGCCCCCCCCGTCCGCGTCGTCGTCGTCGCTGAGCGGGCCCTCGTAGCGTAGCTCGTCGCCGCGCCCGCGCGGGCGTTCGGCCCCGTCCCGGGTCGTGAAGAGGTCGTGCTGCGATCCACCGTCCCGCCGATCGTGCGATCCCATCCGGAAGCTCCTCCGCTGCGCCGGTCCCGCGCTCGATGACCGGTGCCGACCCGGGCCGTGTGCGGCGCCGGAGCCCGGGAACCGGCCTTTATTATAAGGCGGCTCGCGGCGACGCCGGGACGGTCGGGTCTCCGGCCCGCAGCTACTGAATGCGGGAGAAGATCCGCTCGGGGCGGACCAGTCCAGGGTTGAGCAGCTTCCGCACGATCGAAACCGGCCGCTGCAGGCCGGTGCGCAGGTGGTCGTTCGGGTCCTCCCGGTAGGAGAACCAGATCAGGAAGGCGCGCCCCTTGATCAGCGAGCGCGACACGACCCCCCAGGCCCGGCTGTCGCGCGAGTTGTCCCGGTTGTCCCCCATGGCGAAGTAGCTGTCGGGGGGGACCGTGACCGGGCCGAAGGGCTGCATCGACTCGTCGTTCTCGGGGATGACGTACTTCTCCTCGAGCGGCCGGCCGTTGATCGACACCACCCCCCGCTTCATCTCGACGACGTCGCCCGGCAGCCCGATCACGCGCTTGACGAAGTCGACGTCGGGGTCCTCGGGGAAGCGGAAGACGACCACGTCGCCGCGCTCGATCGGGCGCTGGCCCATCCACCGGACCGGCGCATCGCCCGGCGCGCCATAAAGGAACCGGTTGACCAGGATGTAGTCGCCGACCAGCAGCGTGTCGAGCATCGACTCGGTGGGGATCTTCGACTGCATGAAGACGAAGCTGCGCGCGAACAGCAGGAACAGCACCGCCACGACGATCGTCTCGAAGTACTCGCGCACGATCCCCTTGTGCGGGGCCTTCGGCGCCGGCTTCTCGTCCTCGCCGGCCACTCGTCTCGTCTCGCTCACCCGTCCTCCCGCACGCCCGGACCGGCCCGGGGGGCCAGCGCGAGGGCGACCGCCTCGTCCGCGCCGCCGGCGCGCCGCGTGGCCGCCAGGCAACGCCGCTCGAGGCGCCCGGCCCGGGCCAGCTCGTCCGACAGTCTGTCCCAAACCGGGTCGAGAAGCACGATCGGGCCCGGCAGGGCCTCGAGCCGCGCGTGGGCCCAGAGCATCGCCAGCTCGGCCAGTGTTCCCGCCCCGCCTTCCAGCACGACGAAGCCCCGCGAGATCGCGAACAGCCGCGCGGTGCGCGAGAAGAGGTCGTCCTCCTCGATCTCCAGCGAGAGCCAGGGGGAGGGGCGGCGCCAGGCGAAGGCGCGGCAGGTCACGCCGACGGCCTCGCCGCCGGCCTCCCGGGCGCCGCGCGACGCGGCCTCCATGACCCCTCCGTACCCGCCGGTCACGACGGCGACGCCAAGCCGGGCCAGGCCGGCGCCGACGGCCAGGGCCTGCTCCCAGGCTCCGGATCCCGGCTGGGCCTCGGAGCTGCCGAAGACCGCGACGCCGCGCTCGACCGTGGACAGCGGGACCGACAGGGGAGCCTCCCCCGGGCGCCGCCCCGCAGGGCCGCCCCGGCTCGAGCCGCGGATTATTCCGCGCGTCCCCCCGGCGTGCCAGAGCGGAGGCGGTCCGGTATCATCCCCCCGCTTTTCCCTCGGAATGGCTCTGGCCGGAGGATGATTCCCATGCTGTCCCGCCCGCCCCTCGTGGATCTCGCCCGCACCGCGTCCGCCATCGTCCTCGTCCTCGCGGCCCTCTTCGCGCTCTCCGGCTGCAAGGGCCAGCGCGCCGCAGACTGCCCGGAGCGCGAGCTCGTGAAGCAGGGCGAGGTGGTCTCGGACCTGACCGTCGTCGGGCTCGACGGCAAGCCGGTCCCGATGAAGACGCTGATCGGCGGCAAGGTCGCGCTGATCGACGTCTGGGCGACCTGGTGCCAGCCCTGCAAGCTGGCGATGCCGCATCTGCAGGCCCTGCACAACCAGTTCAAGGACCAGGGGTTCGTCGTCGTCGGCGTCATGACCGACGCCAACGCGACGAAGATCGGCTCGGGTTACATGAAGGACAACCCGGTCAGCTACCCGATGGTGCTCGACGACGACGGCGCGGCCTTCGACTGCGCCTGGGGCACGGTCACCGGGATCCCGCTGCTGGTGCTGGTCGACCGCGACGGGAAGGTGCTCGAGGTCTTCCAGGGGACCGGCGACATCGGGACCCTGCAGCGCCGGATCACCCAGCTCTTCACGGCGCCGGCGCCGGCGGCGTGAGGCGCCGCGGGGCCGTCCTGCTGCTCGCCCTGGGCGCGGCGGCCGCGGCCGGCTGCGGCGTGCTCGGGCCGCGCCTGCCGGAGGACCCGGAGGCGCGCTACGAGGCGATTGCGGCGTCCGCCTGGGGTCCCGAGTCGCCCGAGGCGCTGGCCCGCTACCTCGAGACGCGCCAGGTCCTGAAGCCCTCCTACGACGGCTACCGGGAGGGGATCCAGAACTGGGCGCTGCGCGAGGCCTCGACCGGCCGGGCCTTCGGCCCGACCCTGCTCGGCGTGGCCGCGATGCGCAAGAAGCTCGACGACGAGGCCGCGAAGCGCGGGCTGACCTTCGACGACTACCAGCGGATGACGATCCTGGTCTACGGCCGATGGCTGCGCGCGTCGCGGCCCGGGCCGCTGCCCGAGGAGGGGGTGGTCCGCACGCTCAAGGAGATGGAGGTGGGCCTCGGCCGGCAGCTCGACAAGGCGGCCGCCTCGGGCGACGTCTCGATCGACACCGCCGCGATCCAGGCCCGGATCGACTCGATTCGCCACCAGCTCCGGTTCCTCGAGCCCTACGCGACGATGGACAAGGAGGCGACGCTGGCGGCGATCGACCCGGCAACGCGGGGCTGGCTCGAAGCGCACCGGAAGGAGATCGAGGAGCTGGACTGGCTCTATTTCGACACGGCCCCGCCGCCGCGCAAGGAAGCGAAGAAGAAGGCCTGAGCCGCCGCGCGGGCCGGCCCCGCGGCCGGTTCAGCTCGCGAGTCGCGCCCGGAAGTACTCGACCGTCGCCCGCAGCCCGTCGTCCAGCGCGACCTTCGGCTCCCAGTCCAGCACCCGCCGGGCCAGCGCGATGTCCCCGGAAGACCACCTTCGAGCGCGAGCCGACCAGTGCGATGATCCGCTCGGCCAGTTCGAGGATGCTCGACTCGACCGGGTTCCCCAGGTTCACCGGGCCGGTGAAATCGTCGGGTGTGTTCATCAGCCGGATCAGGGCCTCGATCAGGTCGTCGACGTAGCAGAAGCTGCGCGTCTGGTCCCCCTTGCCGTAGATCGTGATGTCCTCGCCGCGCAGCGCCTGGCGGATGAAGTTCGAGACCACGCGGCCGTCGTCGGGGTGCATCCGCGGGCCATAGGTGTTGAAGATCCG
>JALOKP010000001.1 GCA_025456425.1 Acidobacteriota bacterium
CGTTCGCCATCTCATGGGAGCCGGAGAGAGCAAGCCGCGGGCCGACGGGAAACCCCCGTCTCTCCGCGCTCCCGATCCCACGCCCGTCCGCCCGCGGTCATTCCGGGCCGGACACCTGTCTGCCGGCGGTCACGCGCCCGGGCCGCTCACCAACACGCTTGCGGCCACCGTGGACGATCGGTCGGAGCGCGGCTTACTCCTGGTATGGGTCCGGGTTTGCGGCCGGATCGACCGCACGCCATCCTCCCCACCCGCTATCCGGAGAGGACACGCCGTGACGATCAGCCGACGAGAGATCATTCGACGCACGCTCCTGGCCGGCGCCGCCTGCGCGGTCGCCCGGCCGTCCTTCACGCTCGCCGCCGAGGCTCCAGCCGCGGAGCCGTTCACGCTCCCGGCGCTGCCCTACGCGGTCGACGCGCTCGAGCCGTCGATCGACGCCCGGACGATGGAGATTCACCACGCCAAGCACCATGCTGGCTACGTGAGCAATCTGAATAAGGCGGTGTCGGGCGTGCCGGAGCTGGCCGGAAAGCCGATCGAGGAGATCCTCCGGCGCCTGGACGCGGTCCCGGAGAGCATCCGCACCGCGGTGCGCAACAACGGCGGCGGTCACGCCAACCACTCGCTCTTCTGGCAGACGATGAAGAAGGGGGGCGGCGGCGCTCCGAAGGGGGCGCTGGCCAAGGCGATCGACGCGCGGTTTGGCAGCTACGACAAGCTCAAGGAAGAGCTGGCCAGGGCCGCGACGACCGTCTTCGGCAGCGGCTGGGCCTGGCTGACCCTCGACGGCAGCCAGTTGCGGGTCGAACAGACGGTGAATCAGGACACGCCGCTCAGCGCCGGCCGGACACCGCTCCTGGGCATCGATGTCTGGGAGCACGCCTACTACCTGAAGTACCAGAACCGTCGCGCCGACTACGTCACCGCGTTCTTCAACGTGATCGACTGGGATTTCGTCGGCAGCCGCTACCCGCAGGCGAAGGGGTAGCCACCCCGCCGTTGTCGAGCGGCCCGGGTGTGGGAGCCCGGGCCGTGGCCACCGCACCGCCTCCTTGAGGTCGTTTACGAGGCAGAGCATTCCGGTTTGTGGGGCCCTCGAGCGTATCCTTCTCGCGTCGTCTCGAGCCGGCCGCCGGCCCTGAAATCGTCCCTGGCGCGCCCTCTGAGACCCAGGCGCGCTAGGGGGGTGCCATGAGCCGTCGCCGGTGGTTCGTCGCAGGCTTGGTCGTCGTGTTCTCGCTGCTCGGTCTCGGCTCTTCGCCCGCGCTGGCAGACCCGCCCTCGCTCGAGAAGATGCTCGCCCCGGATCACCTGCCGGGCGAGCTGCTCGTCAAGTTCCGGGAGGGCGCACCCGAGCCCGCCGCGCGCTCGCTGCGTGTCCAGCTCGCGGCCCGCGTCGCGACGCGCTTTCGCAGCGGCGCCGAACACTGGCTGCTCGGCCCGGGCCACGACGTCGAAGAAGGGCTTCGGCTCCTGGTCGGACATCCGCTCGTGGCCTACGCCGAGCCGAACTACCGCGTCTTCCCGATCCGCACGCCCGACGATCCGAGCTTCTCCGCGCTGTGGGGCCTGCACAACACGGGGCAGTTCGGCGGCATCCCCGGCGCCGACATCGACGCCCAGCGGGCCTGGGACCTGACGACGGGCGATCGCCGTGTCCGCGTCGCGGTGATCGACACCGGGGTCGAGGCCGCGCACCCCGACCTCGCGGCGCAGATCTGGACCAACCCCGGCGAGATCCCGGGCAACGGGCTGGATGACGACGCCAACGGGTACGTCGACGACGCACACGGCTGGGACTTCTGCGACGACGACAACGACCCGGCCGACGATCACGGACACGGTACCCACGTCTCGGGGACGATCGGCGCGATCGGGAACAACGGGCGTGGCGTCGTCGGTGTGGCCTGGTCGGTGTCGATCGTCCCGATCAAGTTCCTGTGCAACGGGTGGGGTACCAACGTCGACGCCATCGCATCGATCGAGTACGCGACGGCGCTCGGCGTCGACGTGATGAACAACTCGTGGGGAGGCGGCGAGTTCTCGCAGGCCATGCTGGACGCGATCAACGCCGCCGCGCAGCGGGAGATCCTGTTCGTCGCAGCAGCCGGCAACAACACCAGCGACAACGACCTCTGGCCGTTCTACCCCGCGACCTACGACGCACCGAACCTCGTGTCGGTTGCCGCCACCGGGGGCTCGGACGAGCTCGCCTGGTTCTCGAACTGGGGCGCCCAGTCGGTCGATCTGGGGGCGCCGGGCATCGACATCTACAGCACGTACATGGGCGGCACTTACGGCTACATGAACGGCACCTCGATGGCCACGCCGCACGTCAGCGGCGTCGCCGCCCTGATGCGCGCGCTCGTCCCCGACATGGGCGTGGTGGAGCTCAGGCAACTGCTGTTCGAGTCGGTCGAGCCGGTTGCCAGCCTCGGCGGAATCACCGCGACGGGCGGCCGCCTGGACGCATTCCAGGCAATCTCGGGGATCGACGGCACGCCCCCGGCCGCGGTGGGCGACCTCGCTGTCGAAGGGACGACCTCGAGTTCCGTGACGCTGACCTGGAGCGCCCCGGGAGATGACGGCGACCAGGGGACCGCCAGCGCCTACGACCTGCGTTACTCGACAGCGCCGATCGACGCCGGCAACTTCGCAGCCGCGACGCCGGCGCCCGCCCCCGCGCCGCAGCCGGCCGGCTCGCGGCAACAGGTCGAGGTTGGCGGCCTCGACGCGGCGAGCTCGTACCACTTCGCGCTCGTCGGTTCCGACGAGGTGGGCAACGCAGGCCCGCTGTCGAACGTGGTCTCGGGAACGACGCTCGACCCCCCCACGATCGCGACCGCTCCGGCCTCCTTCTCGGCCAGTCTGATCACCGGGGCGCGAAGCAACCAGGTGCTGACGATCGAGAACGTCGGCGTCGGCACGCTGGACTGGGTCATCCCGCCTCCCGAGCGGGGCGCGCCTCCCGCCAAGAGTACGTCCGACCAGATGAGCCTGGGCAAGGGCGAGCCCGACCCGCGCAAGGGGCCGGCTCCGGCCTCGCTGGGCGGACCCGATCCCTTCGGCTACCGGTTCATCGACAGCGATGAGCCGGACGGCCCGCCGTTCGAGTGGGTCGACATCTCGGGCTCGGGAACGGCGATCGCCGGGCTGACCGGGGACGATCAGTCGGTGGCGATCCCGATCGGCTTCCCCTTCGATTTCTACGGCACGCGCTTCGAGTTCGTGAACGTCGCCACCAACGGCTTCCTGAGCTTCACGAACGGGAGCGCCGAGTTCAACAACCAGCCGCTGCCGGGCAGCCTGGCACCGGAGTTCCTGATCGCGCCGTTCTGGGACGACCTCGACTTCGGCGGGCAGGCACGCGCTTCCTACCTCACCGACGGCTCCTGCCTCACGATCCAGTTCACGAACGTCGCGCGCCTGCAGGGTGACGGCGTCTTCACCTTCCAGGTCTCGCTCTACCACGACGGCGGGATCGTGCTCCGCTACCAGTCGATGAGCGGCCTGTCTGACAGCGCGACGATCGGGATCCAGGACGGGACGCAGTCGCGCGGGCTGCAGGTCGTCTTCAACGCGCCCTACGTCCATGACGGCCTTGCAGTCCGGATCTACCGCACGCCGGACTGGCTCCGCGCCGCGCCGACGACCGGCCGGCTGTGGAGCGGCGAACGGGCGGAGGTGACCGTCACGATCGACGCCGCGCGCCTGTTCGGCGGCCACTACGACGGCTTCCTGACCGTCGATTCGAACGACCCGCAGCGCCCGTCGATCCCGCACCCGGTGTCGCTCGACGTCACGGCAGCCCCGGACATCGCGGTGTCGCCCGCGACGCTCGACTTCGGGCCGGTGCTGCTCGGCGAGTCGCGCTCCCTGCCGCTCGCCGTCAGCAACGACGGGACCGAGCCGCTGCAGGTCGACTCGATCGGAAGCGACCGCTCCGAGTTCGTTCCGGACCACAGCTCGCTCGCGCTCTCGCCGTTCGACGCCGAGACCGTCGGCGTCGTCTTCACCCCGGCCGAGATCGGCGCGTTCGAGGGGACCCTGACGCTCGCAAGCGATGACCCCGACGAGCCGGTGACCACCGTGCGCCTGGCCGGCGTCGGCGCGGTCCCGCCGCGGATCGAGGTGGCACCGCCCGAGCTGGACGCGACCCTGAACCAGTTCGCGCAGGAGACGCAGCCGTTGACGGTCTCCAACGTCGGCGGGCTCGTCCTGGACTTCACGGCCGAGGTCGTGCCACGCGGGCCCGGCCTGCAGCGCTCGCCGTTCGCCGGGCTCTCGACCGGCGACGGGCGGTCGGACAACGCGGCGCCGTCCAACTCCGGCAACGGGCCCGCAGCGCCGTCGGCGTTCCACGGCGCCGACGCGTCGTTCGAGCCGCTCCCGGCCAGCCCGGCCGCGCTGACCTGTGTGGTCGGCGACCCGGAGGGGAGGGCCGTCTACGCGCAGGCAAACCAAGGTTACGACTTCTTCCGTTTCCGTCCCGAAACGGGAGCGTGGGAGACGCTGAGCGGCTGCCCGCTCCACTCCGGCAACAATGGTGGCGCGGCGCTGCTCGGTGGAGCGGTCTACACCAGCTACACGGCCTCAGGGACCGAGCTGGGCGTCTACGACGTCACGACCGACAGCTGGACGAGCCGACCGCACCCGCTCGGAGGGGGGACCGCCAACATCGCGAGCGACGGGACCGCGTTCCTTTACTTCGCCCTGGGGCGGCGGCTGGTCCGCTACGATCCCGCCAGCGGCGAACAGATCGACCTCGCCGCACCGCCCTTTGCGTTCGAGCCCTGGGGCGGCCTTGCCTACAACGGCGGACGGCTCTACGGCCACGAAGGTAACGGGCTGACGGGGTTCGCGGTCTACGAGGTCGCGCACGATGTCTGGCGCGAACTCCCGCCGATCCCGGCGGGAGCCGTGGCGGGGGCGGCGATCGACCCGCTGGCGCAGGAGTACGCGGCCGCCGGGCCCTACGGCGGCAGCAACCTCTACCGCTTCTCGCTGGCCGACGAGTCCTGGCGCGTCTCGACGCTGCCCTTCTTCGTGGGCGACGGTGGGCTGGGCTGGCTGCCCGGGCGCCCCTCGGGGCTCTACGTCGTGCAGGGCGAGGACGGCGTCGCATTCACGCGCCTGGTCGGCGCGCCCTCCTGGCTGCGGGTGACGCCCGACTCGGGAAGCGTGCCGCCCGGCAGCGCGGCAGTGCTCGACGTGACCTTCGACTCCGCCCCACTGCTCGGCGGCGACTACGCCGCGACGATCGAGATCCGGAGCAGCGACCCGGACACGCCGCTGGTCTCCGTGCCGGCGGACCTGACGGTCACCGGGGTGCCGGACATCGCGCTGGCCGGAGTCGAGCAGCGGCTCGAGTCGGCAATCGACTACGGCGGGAGCGGCGCCCTGACGCCGCACTCGTTCTGGATCGTCGTCCCTCCGACGACTGGCGGCACGATCGAGCTGGTCGCCGACGGCGACTACGGCGACGAGACCGAGCAGGCGACGGCGAGTGCCGAGGGCCTGACTCTGGGGACGGTCGGCTCGACCGGCTTGGACTGCAGCGCGGCGAGCGGGCGGTTCCCGATCTCAGCCGTGGACCTGGCCGCCCTGGCCGCGGACGGCGTGGTGCGCGTCGACGTCCAGAACAGCGCCTGGGTCGAAGTATTCTGCGCGGTGAACCGGCACACGGTTCGCCTGCGCTATCGCGGCGCCGCTGACCGTCTCGAGTTCGGGGAGCTGTTCCCCGGCCAGTCCCGGATCCTGGAGCTGGAAGTGCGGAACGGCGGGTCCAGCCCACTCGACATCTCGTCGATCGTCAGCGACCTGCCGGAGTTCGTCCCCTCCGCGACCTCGCTCGACCTGGCGCCTCACGCCACCGTGTTCCTCGCCGTCCAATTCACGCCGGGGGCCGTCGGCACGTACGACGGCACGCTGACCTTCACCAGCAACGACCCCGACGAGCCGGCCGTGACCGTGGCCCTGTCCGGCGCCGGTGTCGAGCCACCGCAACTCACGGTCACGCCGTCCGGGTTGAGCGCGACCCTCGAGCAGGGGAACCAGGAGACGCAGCTGCTGACGCTGTCGAACTCGGGTGGCGGCTTGCTCGAGTACACGGCCGAGGTCGTACCGCGCGGCGCTGACCTGGTGCGCACGACGTACTCCGCGCTCTCCGCCGGGGGCCCTTCCAACAACCCGCCGCCGGCGCCCTCCGGTGCCCCGCCCGCGGAACCGCCCCCCTTCCGGGGCGCCGACGCGGCGTTCGAGCTGCTGCCCCCCAGCCCGGCCGCGCTGACCTGCGTCGTCGCGGACCCCTCCGGTCGGGCGATCTACGCGCAGCAGGAGGCTGGCACCCGGTTCTTCCGCTACCGCCCCGAGAACAGGGCCTGGGAGCCGCTGTCCCCGGCGCCGATCTATCCGGGCAACAACGGCGGCGCGGCACTGCTCGGGGGCACGATCTTCACGACCTACAACGACTGGGGATCGCTGCTCGGCGTGTACGACATCGCAACCGACAGCTGGTCGACGCGCCCGCATCCGCTCGGAGGCGGTACCTCCAACGTGGCGAGCGATGGGACGCGCTACCTTTACTTCGCTCTGGGAACGCGGCTGGTGCGCTACGACCCCGCCAGCCAGGAGCAGACCGAGCTCGCCGTCCCTCCCTTCGCATTCGAGA
Organism: Acidobacteriota bacterium; assembly: GCA_025456425.1. Lineage (GTDB taxonomy): Bacteria > Acidobacteriota > Polarisedimenticolia > J045 > J045 > JALOKP01. Next base: position 6,674 of record JALOKP010000001.1, read on the forward strand.
GCTGGGGCGGCCTCGCCTACTCCAACGGCCTGCTCTACGGTCACGCCGGGAACGGACGGGTCGAGTTCGCGACTTACGACATCGCCGGCGACGCCTGGCGCCTGCTGCCCCAGCTCCCCGGGGGGGCGGTGCTCGGTGCGGCGATCGACCCGCTGGCGCAGGAATACGCGGCGGTCGGGCCGTACTACGGGACCAACCTGTACCGCTTCTCGCTGATCGACGAGACCTGGAGCGTCTCGAGCCTGCCGTTCCTCGTGGATGACAGCGGCCTGGCCTGGCTGCCGGGCCGGCCCTCCGGGCTCTACATCGTCCAGGGCGAACGCGGTGCCTCGTTTGCGCGCCTGGTTGGCGCGCCGGCCTGGCTGCAGGTCTCGCCCGACGCCGGGAGCGTGCCGCCGGGCGGCTCTGCCGACCTGCAGGTCACGTTCGACAGCAGCCTGCTGCCCGGCGGCGAGTTCGGGGCGGAGATCGAGATCCGCAGCAACGATCCGCTGGCGTCTCTGGTCGCGGTGCCGGCCGACCTGACGGTGACCGGCGCACCGGACATCGCGCTGCTCGGAGCCGCGCAGCGGCTCGAGTCCGCGGTCGACTACAGAATGGAAGGGGCCGTCACGCAGCACCAGCTCACGGTGACCGTGCCCCCCGGCGGTGACGGTGAGTTCGAGCTGGTCGCCGACGGCGACTATGGTGACCCTGGCGAGCGGGCGTACGCGACTGCAGACGGCCTGGAGCTCGGGAGCGTGGGCGCGGTCGGTTCCGACTGCGTTCCCGCGACCGGCCGGTTCCCGCTCGGGGCCGAGCAGTTGGCGGCGCTGGCCGCCGACGGCTTCGTCAACGTCGAGGTCCGCAACGATTGGTCCGTTGGCGTGTTCTGCGGCGTCAACCGGCATACGGTGCGCCTGCACTACCGCGCGGCGGCCGACCGGCTCGACTTCGGGGCGCACTACCTCGGCCTGTCGCCGGTCCTCGAGATCGAGGTAAGGAACGACGGGATCGCCCCGCTCGAGGTCTCCTCGATCACCAGCGATCTCCCGGAATTCGTCCCCTCCGCGTCCTCGCTGACGCTTGCGCCGCGCACGACCACGCGCCTCTCCGTGACCTTCACCCCCAGCGCCGACCAGGTCTTCGACGGCATCCTCACGCTCGTCAGCAACGATCCGGATGAGCCACTCGTGACGGTCGCGCTGTACGGCGAAGGGGTCGTCCCTCCCTCGATCTCGATCGATCCGCTGTCGTACTCGGAGGCCCTGAACTCGGGCGAGACGACCGTCCGGACGCTGACCATCGCAAACAGCGGTGGCGACACCCTGCGCTGGACGGCCGAGATCGACGCCGCCGAGGCGGGTCGCCTGCTCAGCGCCAGCCCGACTTTTGGCGGCCTCGAGCCGCAGGCCGGCCAGCCCAAGGATGAGACGCCCGCGCCGCAGGGACCTCCGGCCGCCGACCGGCTGTACACCGCGGAGTTCCCCGCCGCGCCCGGTCCGGCCGACTCCCACCCGACGGCCGCGCCGCGCCCGCCGCTCGAGGATCTCCTGCCGGAGCTGGACGCCGGCTACCTGGGGATCACCAGCCTCATCCCCGGCCGCTTCGACTTCTCCGAAGGGGAGACCGGGACCTACATCTCGGACGGCGGCGGCGACATGTACGACGGCGGCAACTACCTCTCCACGGACCTTGGCGACAGCCTCTCCTACTCGAACGGGGTGATCACCGGCTCCGGACTGTTCGGACCCGGAGGGCGCTACTTCACGCGCAAGTACCCCGGCCTGTTCGTGCTCGCGGCGGACCTGGACGGCGTCTCGGGGTTCACGATCAGCGGCGGCCTCGGGGCGGACGGGTCAGGCAGCGTGGACGGCGCCGTGTTCGAGACGACGATCTCGGGTGCGACCTACCGCGGGTTCGTCAAGCGGGTCTTCAACGCGGGCGACCCGAGCGTCAACCACCTCGTCATCGTACCGCTCGACCCCCTGGTCAGCCACGAGTTCTCGACCTATACCGACAACGACTACCACCGCGTCTTCGGCCTCCGGGGCGTCGCTCGCCTCTATTACCTGCTGTACTCGACGACGAACGGAAGCCGGGTGGACGACGCAACCACGCTGTCGATCATGGAGTCGTTCCTCCGGCTGCTCGGGGCGGGCTGGCTGCAGATCGAACCGGACGCCGGCGAACTGGCTCCGGGGGCGTCGCTCGCCGCCGCGGTGACGTTCGACGCATCGGAACTCGACGGCGGCCGGTACGCCACCACGATCCGTATCCGCAGCAACGACCCGCTCTCGCCGGAGATCCCGGTCCCGGCCGATCTGGCGGTGACGGGGGTGCCCGACATCACGCTCTACGGGGCCGACCAGCAGGTCGAGTCGGCGGTCGATTTCTACGCGGACGGCGCCGTGACGCAGCACGCGTTGTCTCTCGTCACGCCGCCGTCCGGCGGCGGGACGATCGAGCTGGTCGCGGACGGCGACTACGGCGACCAGTCCGAGCAGGCGACGGCAACGGCCGAGGGGTACACGCTGGGGAGCGTCGGCGTTACGGGCAACGACTGCTCGCCAGCGGACGGCAGCTTCCCGATCGCGCCGGACCAACTGCTCGAGCTGGCCGCGGACGGCGTCGTCGCCGTGGAGGTGCGGAACACCCCCGACGTCGGGACCTTCTGCGCGCTCAACCGGCACACGGTCCGCTTGCGCTACCGGGGTTCCGCCGACCGGCTCGACTTCGGTCCGCTCTTCATCGGCCTGTCGCGGACGCTGGAGATCGAGGTCCGCAACGGCGGAAGCGACCGGCTCGAGGTCACTTCGATCTCCAGCGACCTGTCGGAGTACACGCCATCCCACGCGTCCCTGAGTCTCGCCCCCCGCTCCTCGACGATCCTGACTGTTACCTTCGCCCCCGCGTCCACCGGGCCGTTCGACGGCGCCCTGACGCTCGCCAGCAACGATCCGGACGAGCCGGTGACGACGGTCTCCCTGGCGGGGGTCGGGCTCGAGCCGCCGGTCCTCGGGGTCGCACCGACCGAGCTGGACCTGGTCCTCGACCAGGGAACGCAGCAGACCCTGCCGCTGACCCTCTCCAACTCGGGCGGCAGTCCGCTGGAGTTCACGGCCGAGGTGGCGCTCCGCGGGCCCGGCCTGCGGCGCACCAGGTTCACTGCGCTCTCCGCCGGCGACGGCCGCTCCAGCAACCCGCCGCCGGTCGGCGCGGCGGCCGCGCCGGCGGAGCCCGCACCCTTCCGCGCGGCGAACGCGACGTTCGAGATGCTGCCCGACAGCCCGAGGACGCTGACCTGCGTCGCCGGCGACGCCGACGGTCACGCGGTCTACGCGCAGATGGACTCGGGCTACGAATTCCGGCGCTTCCGTACCGACGCTGGAACCTGGGAGCGTCTCGCCGACTCTCCGCTCCATTCCAGTGGCAACGGGGGGGCCGCGCTGCTCGGCGGCCGGATCTACACCAGCTACACGAGTCAGGGCAGCTCGATCGGGGTCTACGAGATCGCCACCGATAGCTGGACGACCCGCGCGCACCCCGTTGGCGCCGGAACGGCGAACCTCGCCAGCGACGGGGAGCGGTACATCTATTTCGCCCTGAACAGGCGGCTCGTGCGGTACGAACCGGCGACGCTGGCCTGGGAGGACCGGGCGGTACCGCCGTTCGCGTTCGAGCCCTGGGGCGGGCTCGCCTACTTCGAGGGGAAGCTCTATGGCCACGCAGGCAACGGGCGGAGGGACTTTGCGGTCTACGACGTCGCTGCGAACGCGTGGAGCGTGCTGCCCGCCCTGCCGGCGGGAGCCGTGCTGGGAGCGGCAATCGACCCGCTGGCCCGCGAATACGCGGCCGTCGGGTCCTACGGCGGAACCAACCTCTACTCATTCTCGCTGACCGACGAGACCTGGAGCGTCTCGACGCTGCCGTTCGCGGTGGACGACGGCGGACTGACCTGGCTGCCCGGCCGGCCGTCGGGCCTGTACCTGGTGCAGGGCGAGCGCGGCACCGCGTTCGCGCGCCGGGTCGGCGGGCCGGCCTGGCTGCGGGTCGCGCCCGACGCGGGGAGCGTCCCGGCGGGGCAGAGCGCAGTCCTCGACGTGACCTTCGACAGCAGCCTGCTGCTCGACGGCGAGTTCGGGGCGGCGCTCGAGATCCGCAGCAACGACCCGCTCGCGCCGCTGGTGTCGGTGCCGGCCGACCTGCGTGTGGTCGGCTGGCCGGACTTGGTGCTGCGCGGTGCGGAGCAGCGGCTCGAGTCGGTCCTCTCCTATGGTACGGACGCGGCCCTGACGCGGCACGACCTGTCGGTCGCCGTGCCCCCCGCGGGCGAGGGCTCGCTCGAGGTGCTCGCCGACGGCGACTTTGGAGATTACTCCGAGCTGGCGACCGTCACGGTCGAGGGGCTCGCGCTGGGCAATGTGGGCAACACCGGAACGGACTGCTCCGAGGCGCGGCAGGAGTTCCCGCTGGAAGCCGACACCCTGTTGGCGCTGGCCGCCGACGGCGTCGTGCAGGTCGAGGTCCAGAACGCCGGCGATGTGGGTGCCTTCTGCACGCGGAACCAGCACACGGTTCGGCTGCGCTACCGCAACGCCGGGAGCAGCCTCGACTTCGGTGCGCTGTTCGTCGGCCTGTCGCGGACCCTGGAGGTCGAGGTGCAGAACGCCGGGACCCGTCCGCTCGAGGTCTCCGCGATCTCGAGCGACCTCCCCGAGTTCGTACCCGCCGAGACCTCGCTGATCGTGCCGCCGCGCCAAGCGGCGATCGTCTCCGTCACCTTCACCCCCGGTGCCGCGCAGGCGTTTGACGGCACCCTGTCGTTCGCCAGCAACGATCCAAACGAACCGGTGACGACGCTGGCGCTGCACGGCGAGGGGCTCGTACCGCCCGAGATCGCGGTCACGCCCGATTCGCTCGCGGCCGACCTGCTCACCGGGGGAGCCGACCTGCAGGCGCTGACGATCGAGAATCTCGGCGGCAGCGACCTCGTCTGGTCCGCGGAAGTGGTCTTCGGCGACGAGGGCCGCGTCGTGAGCACGAGCCCCGTCTTCCGCGGACCCGAGTCGGGCCGTCCGGAAGTCGAGAGGGTGCTCCCGCCGCCGGCCGGTCCGCCGGCCGACGGGGATCTCTACTCCGCCGGCGTCGCCGGGCCGCAAGATCCCGCGGCGAACATGCCGGCGCAGGCGCACCCCCCGGCCCTCGGCGCAGCCCTGGACCATCTGGATTCCCGCTTCGCCGACGTCACGCAGCTGATCCCCGACCGCTTCGACTTCAGCGAGGGCGTGAGTGGCACCTCGATTTCAGACGGCGGTCTCAACATGTACGACAACGGCAACTACCTCTCGTCGGATCTGGGGGGCGGCCTGTCCTACTCCGATGGGAAGATCGTCGGGGCCACCATTCTCGGGCCTGGCGGCCGCTACTTCACCCGGAAGCACCCGGGTCTGTTCGTCTTCGCGGGCGACGTCCAAGGCATCCAGACCTTCACGATCGACGGATACCTGGGAACGGGTGGCCGCGGCGCCGTCGACGGCGCCGTGCTCGACGCCACGGTGCAGGGCGTCGCCTACCGCGGCTTCGTCAAGCGCGTCTTCGACGCGGGCGTGCCCAGCGTCAACCACCTGGTGATCGTGCCGTTCGACCCGGCCCTCGATCACCAGTACAGCTCCTGGACCTACTACGATTACCACCGCGTCCAGGGTCTGCAGAACGTCCGGCGGATCTACTACCTGCTCTACGCCACGGAGGGTGGCGGATACGTCGACAACGCGACGACGCTGGCGATCATGAAGGCGTTCCTCGAGGCACTCCTGCCCCCCTGGCTCTCAGTGGACCCGCCCTCCGGAACGGTCCCCGTGGGGGAGTCGGCCGCACTGGCTGTTCGGTTCGACGCGGCCGGGCTGGACGGCGGCGACTACGCGGCCACGATCCGCCTGTCCAGCAACGACCCCGACGAAACCGTCGTACGCATCGCGGCGGCGCTGCACGTTACGGCCGCCCCGGACATCCTGCTCGCCGGCCCCGGGCAGACCCTCGAGTCGGCGGTCGACTACGGCACGGCCGGCGCCCTGACGCAGCACGCCTTCCCGGCCGGCGCACCGCCGGTCCTCGACGGGACGCTCGAACTGGTCGCGGACGGCGACTACGGCGACTACTACGAGTGGGCGACAGTGAGCGCCGAGGGCCTGGTTCTGGGCCGCGCGGGCGCGACCGGAACCGACTGCTCGACCGCGAGCGAGCAGTTTGTCGTATCGGCGGCCGACCTGGCCCTGCTTGCGTCCGACGGCGTGGTGCACGTCGACGTGCAGAACAGCCTCGACGTCGGCTCGTCATGCGGCGTCAACCGGCATACGGTTCGCCTGAGCTTCCGTACCGAGGCCGACCGGGTCGAATTCGGGCCCGTCTACATCGGATCGCCGCGGACGATCGAGATCCAGGTCCACAACGTCGGGACCGCTCCGCTCGAGGTCACCGCGATCGCCAGCGACCGGGCGGAGTTCGTCCCGTCCGTCGCATCCCTGACCGTCGCGCCGCGGAGTTTCTCACCGCTGACGATCACCTTCGCGCCCGGCGCCGTGGAGAACTACGCCGCGACGCTCAGCCTGTCCAGCAACGACCAGGACCAGCCGCTCGCGACCCTCGCACTGCTCGGTGCCGGGCTGGTCCCGCCCGATATCCAGGTGGATCCGCTCGCGCTCGAGGCCGACCTCTACACCGGCCGCTCCGCTACAAGGACGCTCGCGATCGCCAACGGCGGAGGAGACACCCTGCGCTGGACGGCGGAGATCGACTACGGCACGGGGGGGCGCGTGCTGAGCGCCAGCCCGCGGTTCGCCGGCGTCGAGCCGCAGCAGGACCGGCCGAAAGACGATCGTCCACCTGCCGACGGACGGCCCCCCGCCGACCAGGTCTACACCGACGGCCTGGCGGGAACCCCCGCCCCGGCCGCCGCGGAGGAGCCGGCCCGTCAGAGCGCGGCGCTCGAGGATGTCCTGCTGCAGCTCGACGCCCGCTTCGGTGAGGTCACCGCCCTCGTCCCGAACCGCTTCGACTTTTCCGAGGGGGTGACCGGAAGCAGCATCTCGGACGGCGGCAACGACATGTACGACGGCGGGAACTACCTGAGGACCGATCTGGGATCCTACCTGGACTACTCGGACGGCTCGATCCGGGGGTCCTACCTGCTGGGCCCGACCGGGCGGTACTTCACGCGCAAGGTCCCCGGTCTCTTCGTGCTGGCAGCCGACCTCGACGGCGCGGCGCAGTTCACGATCGACGGCAACCTGGGCGCCGACGGCGGCGGAAGCGTCGGCGGATCCGTGCTGGAGACGACGGTCTTCGGTACCCGCTACCGCGGGTTCGTCAAGCGCGTCTTCGCCACCTCCGACCCGAGCGTCAACCACCTCGTCATCGTCCCGTACGACCCGGCAGTCGGTCACGAGTTCTCGACCGACTCGAACTCGGACTACCACCGCGTCACCGGGCTCCGGCAAGTTCCGCGGATCTACTACCTGCTCTACTCCTCGGCCAGTGGCGGCTACGTGGACGACGCAACCACGCTGTCGATCATGGAGGCGTTCCTGCGGCTGCTCAGCCCGCCGTGGCTGGGGATCGAGCCCGCGGCCGGCGAGCTGGCCCCGGGTGCGGCCGTGGCGCCCACGGTGTCGTTCGATGCGGCGGGACTCGACGGAGGCGACCGTCGCGCCACGATCAGGATCAGAAGCAACGACCCGGACCAGCCCGAGGTCCCGGTCTCGGCCTTACTCCGGGTGACAGCCGCGCCGACGATCGGCGTCGCACCCGACCGGCTCGATTTCGGACGGCTCTACGTCGGCGCGACCGAAGCGCTGCCGCTCACGGTCCGCAACGATGGCACGCTCCCGCTCTCGGTCTCCGACGTCGCGCCAGACGACGGCGCTTTCTCGGCCGAGCCGCGCGCCTTCACGGTCCTGCCCGGCGGACAGGTCGAGATCGTCGTCGCCTTCGCTCCGCCCGAGGCGCGCGAGTACTCCGCCAGCCTCTCGATCGCGAGCGACGACCCGCTCCAGCCCGTGACGACGGTCGCGCTGCTCGGCATCGGACTGGTACCCCCGGAGATCGTGATCACTCCGCCGGAGTTCGACGAGTCGCTCTACTCCGACCAGCTCGCGACGCGAACGCTGACGATCGAGAATGCCGGCGGGTCCGACCTTGCCTTCCAGATCGACGCGCTGTCGCGATCCGGCACCCGGCGGGACGCACCGGACGGGGCGCCCGGCATTCCCGGCGACGAACCGCGCAATCCGCCCGCGCCGAGCGAGACGGCGGGGCCGCCGGACCGGCCCCTCGACCCGGCGGGAAGCGTCCCGCCGGCCGCTCTGCCGCTGCGCGACGGCTTCGAGGACGGGGATTTCCTCGGCTGGCAGGTCGCGATGTCCGCCAACCTCAGCGAAGTGACCGAGCTCACCGCGGCTCCCGGAGGCCGCTTCAGCTTCCACCACCGGACGGTCACGGACGGCGTTCACATGTCGGGCATCTACCGCGACCTGGGCCCCGTCCAGCCGCGGTACATTTCCTTCTGGGTCCGCTCGGGATCGACCGGCGCGAACGACGGCTACTTCGTGCTGCGCAACCGGAACGCCGACGAGGTCATCTGGTTCTTCGCCCGAGCCGACGGGAAGTTCTACGTCAACACCGACGTCGGCGGGGACTCGAGCTACCCATACGCCGCTCAGACCTGGTACCACGTCGAGTTCCGCGGCATCGACTTCGCCACCAAGCGTTTCGACTACTACGTCGACGGGCAGCTCGTACGGGCTGGCATCCCATTCCGCAACTCCTGGCGCACGGAGGACGTCGCGCGGCTCGATCTCTACAACTGGACGCCCGGCTCGGAGGCCTGGTGGGACGAGATCGTGATCCAGGCCGAGGAGCCGCCAGGCTGGCTGCGCATCGAGCCGCCGGCCGGGGTCGTGCCCGCGGGCGGGCGACTCGACGTCGCGGTGACCTTCGACGCAACCGGCCTCTTCGGCGGCGACTACGCCGCGGACCTGGAGCTGACCAGCAACGACCCGGACGAGCCCCTGACGGTGGTTCCGGTCCGGCTTCACGTGACCGGGATTCCGCGGATCGAGGCGCGCGGTCCAAGTTCCGCCCCGGAGTCCACGGTCCCCTTCTATCTGAACATGGCGACGACGGTGCATCGTTTCGACGTACCCGGTTTCCCGCTGGACCGCGCGGAACTGGAGCTGGTCGCCGACGGGGATTTCGGCTGGTCCTCCGAACAGGCCGTCGCATCCGCCGAAGGCCAGCCGATCGGCTCCGTCGGGGGCGTCGGCAACGATTGCGCCCCGGCCGCCGGGGCCTTCGCGATCGACGGAGCGACCCTCGCGGCGCTGGCTGCCGACGGGAGGGTCGACGTCCACGTCTCCAACACGTACGACGTCGACCCCTCCCTGTGCTCCGTCAACCAACACACCGTCCGCTTCGCGTTCTTCGGTCCGTCCGACCGGCTGGACTTCGGCCCGATCTTCGTCGGGACCTCCCTGGAAGTTCAGCTGGAGCTCGCCAACGGCGGCACCGATACGCTGACCATCTCGTCGATCGTCTCCGACCGGGGCGAGGTCGTTCCGCTCGTGACGCAACTGGACATCCCGGCGCGCGGGTCCGCTCTGGTGCCGATCGTCTATTCGCCGCTGGCCGAGGGTCCACTCGAGGGAACGCTGCGGATCTCCAGCAACGACCCGTTCCGGCCCGAGCTCGCGCTCCCGCTCGCGGGCGCCGGGCTGATCCCGCCGGAGATCGCGACGCGGCCCGGCGCGCTCGCCGAGCGGCTCCTGCCGGGCGACGTGGTCACGGTTCCGGTCGCGATCGACAACGACGGCGGGAGCGACCTGGAGTTCAAGGTCTCGATCGCCCCGAACGCCGTCCGGGCCGGGCTGCCGCCGGCACCCGAGGGCGCTCCGCAGCGGAGCGACAACCGCCCCGCGGGACTGGCCGAGGCGGTCTCCTCGCCGCGCACGATGACGGGGGCCGAGGTCCTGATCGTCGAGGATGTCCCGCCCTGGAACTCGAGTTCCAGCGCCCGGATCCTGGATCTCGACGGGATTCCGTACGACCTGGTCTCGGCCGCTTCGCTGCCTGCGACCGACCTCTCGCGATATCGCCTCATCATCCTTTCGTCCGACCAGCCCGCGGGCTATTACGCCGCGCTCTCCGGCCTCGGTCCGGAGCTGGACCAGTTCGTGTCGGCCGGGGGAGTGCTCGAGTTCCACGCCGCGGACGGCGGCTGGCAGTATGGCGATTCGTCGCTGGTACCGGTGCCGGGGGGCCTGTCCGCCGTGACCGCGTACTCCGCGACGAACTTCCTGCTGGACGAGACGCACCCGATCGTGATTGGGGTGACGTCCCCGATCTACGCCTCCAACGCCAGCCACGCCTATCTCACCGGAGTCCCTGTCGGCGCAGTGCTGCTCGCGGCGGACGAGTTCATGCGCCCCACACTTCTCACTTACCCTCACGGAGCCGGTCTCGTCGTCGCTTCGGGCCAGACCCTGGAGTTCCTCTACAGCCGGGGCCACGACGCCGGTCGCCTGCTCGTCAACATGATCCCGTTCTCCCTCGGCGCGGCCCGCCGCTGGCTGGCCGCCGAGCCGCTCTCCGGGACGGTGGCTCCGGGAGCATCGCTGGATCTGACGGTGACGCTCGACGCGAGCGGCCTCTCACCCGGCACCTACGCCGGCGAGCTCTCGATCCGGAGCAACGATCCGACCACTCCTCGGCTCGGCCTCCCGGTGAACCTGGCGGTCGTTCGGCTGATCGCCCAGGGCGGCCCGGACCAGTCGGTCGAATGCGAGGGCGGCGGCGCGAACGTGACGTTCGATGGGTCCGCGTCACGGCACATCGACGGCCACGGCGCGATCCTGCGCTACCAGTGGTACGAGGGCGATGCGCTGCTCGGCGAAGGCGAGCGGCTCGCGGTGGAGCTGCCGCTCGGGTCCCACGCGATCACCCTCCGGATCTCCGATGCGGCCGCCGACACCAGCAGCGACGAGCTGCTCGTGCAGGTGGTCGACACGACCCCGCCCGCAGGACGAATCACCGCGCCGTCGGGCGGGCAATGCTTCGGCCCGGCGGCGCTCCCCGTGACCGTGACCGACAGCTTCACGGATGCGTGCGCCGGGACGGTCGAGCGGTTCTACAGCCTGCCCCAGGGCGCGGTCTACACGGAGCACGGCGACTGGTCCGTCGGTCTCGTGGCGAGCGATCCGTCCGGGAACGCCGCGGCCGAGGAGACCGTCTCCTTCACGATCGACACCGTGCCGCCGGCCGTCGACATCATCATGCTCCCTGCCCGCTGGACCTTCCCGAAGTTCATTCCCTTCCAGAGCATCTTCGTCTCCGGCGACGACGACCGGGCGAGCGGCGCCGTCGTCCACGAGACGATCGCCGTCGACGGCTGCGTCATGTACGACGGGCTGACGTTCGGCGACGGGGACGGTCTGCTGCTGGACGAGGTCCTCCCCGCCGCCGAGGACGAGATGTGCCGGTTGGTGCGGCTCTGCGGTCGGCGGAACTGGGAGAACCCGGTCGTGACCGTGACGGTGACCGACTGTGGGGGCAACCCGGCGACCGACACGATGATCAAGCCGGGGAAGTACTACGCCTCCCCGCAGCGCTGCCCGTGATACCACCCGCCGGGCGGGCGCGGCCCCTTCGGGCCGGGTCCGCCTGGCGGGGTCTTCCGGGCTCCATCCCGGCGGCCGAGCAGGAACTCGTCCAGCGACCGCGGAGGCCCATGACCATCCCGCGTTCGTCTCCCTTCGCGATCGCCGGATCGGGCGGTTCTGAACGACGCCCGATGCGGTTCAAATCGTCCCCGGGCCAGGCGCAGAGGCCCAGCGGTCGCGTGACGGCGACATGACGTCGGCCTGACCCGCGCGACGCGTCAACCCAGCCGCGGAACGCCCGTCCTGACTGAAGGGGCGTCGCGCGCCGCGTCCCGAGGGGCAGGACGACCCGCCGGGAGCGACATTCCCCGTGGAGGGCGAGATGTTCGTCAGCAGCAGTAGGTCGGGGCCGCTTCCGATCCGGTTCGCCGCAGCGGGCTTCGCCTGCGCCGCGGCGCTGGCGCTCGCGGCGCCGCCCTCTCCGGGATGCACCCCGAGCTTCGTCCAGGCCGACGCCGTCGTCGACCTTCACCGGGTGGAGCGCGGTCTGCCGGGTGCGGCGATCGCGGTCTTCGACGGCGCGGGAGCGTCGTATCACGAGCGGTTCTTCGGGACATACGGGCCCGGCACTTTCGTGCCGATCGCATCCGCGAGCAAGGTCGTGTCGGCGAGCGTCATCATGAGCCTCGTCGACGACGGTACGATGTCGCTCGACGACACGATCGCCGACTACCTGCCGCAGTACGCGGGGACGCCGAACGGCTCGATCACGCTGCGGCAGGCGTTCAGCCAGACCTCCGGACTCTGGAACGATGAGTGGCCTTGCGTCGCCGACCCCGGCGCGACGCTGGCGGACTGCACGATCGACATCCTCGACCGCGCGCCGCGCGTCTCCGCGCCCGGGGCGACGTTCTTCTACGGCAGCAACTCGATGCACGTCGCAGGCCGGATGGCCGAGATCGCGTACTGCAACCGGTTCCCGGCGAACTGCGTCGGGCTCGGCTCGGGCGCCGTCTGGCGCCGCATCTTCGCCGAGCGCGTGCGCGACCCGCTCGGCATCGGGATGTTCTACAACAGCACGACGAACCCACGGATCGACGGCGGGGTCATCAGCCGCTTGTCCGACTACCGTACGCTCTGGCGCATGATCATGAACGGCGGCGAGGTGGACGGTGTGCGGATCCTCTCGCCCGAGGCCGTGCAGGAGATCACGCGCGACCAGACGCGCGGGGCGGCGCTGTACTACTCCGCCGCCCAGCCCTACAACCGCTACGGCCTCGGCATGTGGCGATTCAATCCCGACTCCCGGGGCGTGCCGCGCGTGCTCAGCGACCCGGGGCGCTTCGGGTTCCACCCGTTCTGGCAGATCGCGACCGGGATGGGCGGCATCGTGATGATCAACGACCCGCAGGGCGCGGGACCGGGGGGCGGGCGCCACGTTGCGAACCAGGTCGAGCGGATCGTGCACGACCGGACCGCCGGAGGGGCCACCACCGACCGGGACGGCGACGGCGTGTGCGACGCGGCCGACCTGTGTCCCGGCGTGGCCGATCCGGCGCAGACGGATGGCGACGGGGACGGTGCCGGCGACGCGTGCGACGACGCACCGGCGACTCGTCGGGCGTGGAGCGCGCCCGGCGAGACGGGCATCCTGGTCTTCTACCCGGCGGGCGGCTGCCTGTCGGTCTCCTACAGCCAGCAGACCGGCGCGATCACGTGCCTGCCCACCGAGAACGTGCTCGACTGGTACCAGCCGGACGAGCCCGGCGCGATCGTGACCGACCTCAGGTACGACGTGATCCGGAGCTCGGACCCCGCGGAGTTCACGGCGGGCGCGTCGTGCGAGGCCTCGTCCATCGAACGCAACGGGCCGTTCAACGACGCGTACATGGTCCTGGACCCTATCGCCGGGAGCCTCTTCGCATACCTGGCGCGGGCGCGCGGCCCGGGTGCTGTCGGCCCGGCAGGTTTTGCGAGCGACGGCAGCGCGATCGCGGCACGGGACTGCCCCTGACGCAGGAGTCGTCGCATCCTCCGGCCCATGGCGACGACAGGAAGGGCGGGCGAGATCAGGGCCCCTCGTCCGAAGCAGCCTGCTTCTTCAGCTCCGTCTTCGTCGCCCGCCACTGGGCGATCTCCTCGTCCACGTAGGCGTCGAGGTCCTCCGGCGGGTCCGGGCCGAGCCGCGCGTACCAGTGACGCGCTCCGAGCAGGTCGAGCTCGGTCTTCTTTCCGCCCAGGCCGATCCCGACACCGATCCAGTCGTAGACGATGAGGAGCTGTCCCGCCGGCTTCCTGTCGTCGACCTGCAGCCGGGCCTTGGCCTGCGCGCGGTTGCTGACGATCTCCAGGTCCTTCACCTCGACCCGCTCCGGGCTGTAGGAGACGACGGCGCTGCCCGAGACGTCGCTGACGTCCATCGCGCGGGCGAGAAAGCGCGGGAGGTGCGTTCGCGAGGTGAAGAACTGCACGATCGGGGCGGTGTCGCGCATCTTCAAGGAGACATCGCCTGCGGCGGTGATCTCCCCCTTCAGGACGAGATCCGCGTCGTCGACGCCGACGTTCGCCCACCAGCCGGTGGTCCAGTCGCCGCGCCCGGTCTCGCCACCCGCGACATCGAACTGCGACAGGCCGACCGTCGCCCCGTCGATCTTGAAACTGCCGGCGAGCAGGTCGCCATCGGACAGCGGCACGTCGACTGCGACGTCGCCGACGAAGTCGTAGCCCGGTGCCGACATCGCCAGCCGTTCGCCGCGGACCCGGATCGAGCCGTTCCCGTCCTTGCCGCCGGAGGAGCCCGCCAGCTCGGCGTCGACGCGCGCGCTGCCGTCCGTGAAGACCACGCCGGTACCCTTCGGCAGCAGCCCGTTGAGGCCGACGATCGTGTCCAGGCGCGCGTTGCGGAGCGCGACCTTCACGTCGACGTCCTTCGGTGCCTTCCCGAGCTGCAGCTCGCGCGTGCGGGCCTGGAGCGTCACCCCCTCGGCCTCGGCCAGCCCCTCTGTCCTCCTGCGCGAGACCTTCACGTCGGTCAGCTCGGCCTCCAGCTCCCCGAACTCGCCCCCTGCGTCGCTGCCGATCCAGGCCCGGACGTTCGCGTCGCCGCCGGCGCGGAAGTCGGTGACCGTCAGCGCCAGGTCGTCCAGCTGGAGCGTGGCGCTGGAGCCCGGCATCAGCGAGCCCTTCTCGGCAACCGCCTCCAGCGTGACGAAGCCGATCCCGCCCTCGAACTCCAACCACTGGACGTTCTTCAGCAGGTTGTTCAGAGCGCGCAGCCCGGCAGCGGTGCGGGCCGTGAGCAGGGCGCGCCCCGAGGTCACGGGCAGGATCCCGCCGCGCTCGCGGGTCCCGTAGTCGTACGGTCCCAACGTCGCCTTGCCGGCGACGGTGGCGCGCGCCAAGAGCGCCGTGCCATCGATGTCGAGATCGAGGTGCGGGAAGTCGACCGTGTCGCAGTCCAGCAGGAACTGGCTCCCCGGGCCCAGCGCCAGGTTTCCCGCGATGCGCGCGGTCCCGGCCAGGGCCAGGTCGAGCCGCACGGTGTCCGGCCCGATCTCCTCCTGGACTTTCCGGGGCAGGGGATCGTCGAGGCGCGCCACATCGTCCAGGTTCAGCTCCGTCATCGAGAGCGTGAAGTCGAACGCCTTGCGCGGCCCCTGCAGCGCGCCCAGTGGAGCGTGCGCCGTCAGCACGAGGCGCTCGCCGCGGCCCGCCGCGGTCTCGGCTTCTGGGTGCGTGACGCTGATCCCGGTGAGGGTCGTCTCCAGCGCCAGCTCGTTCTCCGGTTTCACCTGGGCCGTCAGGTCGACCGCCGCTCGCGCCACCACGCCCGATGCGGTGACCTCGAGGCCGTCGCTCCGGACGGCGACGCGCGAGCCGGGGAGGGCCACTCCGTGCTCCAGCGAGACGTCGGCGGCGAGGTTCACGGCGTCCCCGCCGAACGCGACCTGTGCGTCGGCCGGCAGCAGCGCGCGCAGCCCCGCCAGTCCGGCCGGCGTGCGGGCGTCGAGCTGCACGCGCCCGGACAGCGACTCCAGCAGCCGCCTGCCGTCGATCCGCCTCGACAGTGCAACCGGGCCCAGCGTGCCGCGGGTCGCCAGGCGCAGCTCGTCCAGCAGCGGCTGCCCGTCGAGCCGGACTGCGAGCCCCGGGACCTCCAGCGGTCCCCACCGCAGGAGCGTGGCGCCCGCGGTCGTCGTCACGCCGGCGTCGACGAGCACCGGGCCCGCTGTCGTCGCCGACAGCGCCCGAGCGCGCGGTCCGACCGCGCCGTCGTAACGCAGCCCGGAAAGGTCGCCGACAATCGAGAGCTGCCGCGGCAGGCCGCGAAGCGTGATGCCGTCCGCGGCCGCCTTCAGGGCGACCCGCTCGCCGCGCATCACCGCGGCGCCGGCCGCCGGGAGGCGCAGCACGAGCCCGCCGAGCACGACGTCGGCTCTGCCCGCCCCGTCGCCGGTCAGCACGGCGTCCAGGTCGATCGCCCCGAGCGCCTCGAGCCCCTTCCCGGCCCGCACACCGACGCGATCGGACCGCAGCGACAGCGTCGAGCCGGCCGCCGGCCGGCCCCGGTCCACGGCGCCCTTCAGCGCGACGCGCACCGGCCCGCCCGAGAGCGAGAACCCGGCGCGCGGCCCCAGGATCGGCTGCAGCGCGGCCAGTTCCGGGCCGGCCATGAGCTCCAGGTCGACGGTCCCGGAGATCGTAGAAGCCCACGCGCCCCGCGACGCGCTGTCCTTCGGAATCGGCCCGACGCTCCCGGTGCTGGCCAGGCGCCCCCTGTCGACGATCGTCCGCCCGTCTGCCGTCGCCCTCAGCCCGGAGAACTCGACCGGGCCCCAGCGCGCGGAGAACCCGCCCCCGTCGCCCAGCTCGACCTGGCCCGCGGCGCGTGCGTTCCCCTCCAGGGCCACGTCGAGGCGCGGCCCGACGCGCCCGCGGGTGCGGTCCGGTGGCAGGTCGAGCAGGTTGTCGATCCGCAGGTCCGCCACCGTCACGCCGAGGTCGGCCCGCTTCGGCCGCACCCCCAGCGCGAGTCCCGGCAGGCCGGCGACGGCGTGCAGCGTGCGCGCGCCCGCGACCTCCACCGTCCCGTCGCGCCCCTCCGCGCGCACCCGCAGGCCATCCAGCGCCAGGTCGAGGTCCAACCCGCGCGCCGGCCCCACGCCGCCGATCGTCGCCGCAAGGCGCAGCGCCGCGCTCGCGTGCAGTCCTCGGAACGAGGCGTCGCCGCGCGCGGTCGAGAGGTCGACCCGCGTCCCGGGAACCAGCGCCCCGGATTCCATCCGCACCGCAACCGTGTACTCGAGCGGCTCTCCGGCCAGGGACAGCCCCGCGACACCCGCCAGCAGCGGCTGCACGGCAGCGAGCCCGCGCGACGTGATCCCCTTCAGGTCGGCCAGGCCGGAAAAGTGCGACAGCAGCCGGGCGACGTCCTCCTCGTCGGACTCGAACGGCGTGATCCTGCCGGTTGAGCGCAGCTCGGCAGCGGGCAGCACGGTCTCGTTCCGGAAGAGCAGCTCGAGTGCCGGGAAGTCGCACTCGTCCCAGCGGACTTCGACCCGCCGGGCCGGGCCGATCGTGAACGCGCCACGCACCGTGCCGGGGCCCTTCACCCGCACGGACTGGTACCAGAACTCCCGGACTTCCAGGACCTCGACCGCCTCGATCACGAACCTCCACTGCGACGGCGGCCGGAATTTCCGCGGGACCCGCAGGCTGAACGGCAGCCCCTCGATCGGCGGGACGAAGGGCTCGGACGCCCGCTGCTCCTCCGCGGTCTCGGGGCGCGAACGCAGCCAGACCTTCGGGCCCCGAACCTTGCCCTTCAGGATCCGGACCTCCTTCGCGAGGAGCGGCAGCGGGTTCGCCACCGCCCAGACCCTGTCGGCCGTGATCTGGAGCTGGCTGCGCGAGGCCTGGTTGCGGACCGACACGCCGTAGGCCAGTACGTGGCCCGGGAAGAAGGTGAAGGCCCGCCGGTATGTGATGAGCAGCTTCTCGGGGCGCTTGTTCGTCAGCGACTCGATGAAGGGCGTCTGCAGCAACAGGTTGGCGGCCACCAGGTAGACAGCGCAAAGGCCGACGACGCTCAGGACCAGGGCACGCAGAATCCTGCGGCCGCGGCCGATCGGCCGATCCGCCTGCTCCTCGCCCTCGCTCCCGCCCGGCATCTGGAGGGGATTATGGGGTGGGGGCGGCGACCCCGACTAGCCCCGGCGACGGCCCCGCGTCAGGCCAACGACAGCCAGTTGGTGCTAACCTTTGCCCGTACGGAGACGCGGGACGCTTCGCCGGCCCGCCACACAGGAGAGCTCATGACGATCCCGCTGCCCTTGTGCCGCACTGCGGTCGCGGCCGTTGCCTCGGCCGCTCTCTTCGCCTTCCTGGCGCTGCCCGCGGCTGCCGCCGACGAGTCGGCCGGCCCCCGGCCCGCGCGCGTGCTGTCCGATACCTGGCACTTCGAACTCGGCGGGCTCTGGGCCAACTTCAACTCGTCCCTCCAGCTCAGCAAAGGCAAGGTCATCGGGACCGCCATCAACCTCGAGGACGACCTGGACCTCTCGTCGGACACGACGACATGGAACCTCAACGGGTCCTGGCGCTTCGGGAGCGCCAGCTCCCTCGGTTTCGCCTATACCTCGTTCAACCGCGACGGCAGCAACAAGCTCGACCGGACGTTCACGGTCGGCGACACCGTCTTCGACGTCGACGCGAAGATCGACACCGAAGTGGATCTCGACTTCCTGCAGCTCTATTACCGGTGGTCGGCGATCAACAGCGGGAAGACCGAGGCCGGCTTCTCGTTCGGCCTCAGCACCTACAAGATCAGCGCTTCGATCGCCGGCGAGGGGACCGTGACCGAGGGGGGCGAGTCGACCTTCCGCAAGCAAGCTCAGGAAGGAGAGGACATCACCGCCCCGATCCCGGTGGTCGGCCTGTTCATCAATTACGCGTTCACGCCGAACCTGATCCTGATGGCCGACGCGAATTTCTTCCGCATCGACGTGGGCGACATCTCGGGCAGCGTCATCTCCAGCCAGGCCAAGCTGGACTACTACTTCACTAGGAACATCGGCGCCGGCGTCAGCGTCTTCGGGAACTACGTCCGGGCCGACGTGTCGGGTGACACCGACTGGACCATCGGGCTCAACCAGAACGGTTTCGGCGCCCACCTGTCGTGCGTGTTCTGACGCCAGTGCCTTCACCCGCGTTCTGATCGCGGCCGCAGGCGCCCCGCGGTGGTCGGGGCGCGTGCGATAATCCCGGCCGATGTCGAACCCGAACGGACCTCCGCACGACGATCCCGGGAAGACTTCGACGCACCTCCCCGGGCAAGGGGGCTCCTCGGCGCCGACCGGGTCCGGCCAGGGGGTCCTCCCGGCCGGGCCAGGGCCGGCGATCGGGCCCTACCGGTTGATCCGGCAGATCGGTGAGGGCGGGATGGGCCAGGTCTGGCTCGCCGAGCAGACCGAGCCGGTCACGCGTCGGGTCGCCCTCAAGCTGGTGCGCGCGGGCCGCTTCGACGCGGCCCTGCTCGGCCGCTTCGAGGCCGAGCGGCAGGCCCTGGCGATCATGGAGCACCCGGCGATCGCCAAGGTCTTCGACGCCGGCTCGACGCCTGACGGGCAGCCGTACTTCGTCATGGAGTACGTCGACGGCCAGCCGATCACCGAGTACTGCGACGCCAGGCAGCTCCCGCTGCCGGCGCGACTCGCCCTGTTCATGCAGGTCTGCGAGGGAGTGCAGCACGCGCACCTCAAGGCGATCATCCACCGCGACCTGAAACCCTCCAACGTGCTGGTGACGGAGATCGACGGGAGGCCGGCGCCGCGGATCATCGACTTCGGCATCGCCAAGGCGATCGACCCCGTGGGGCGTGAGGCGACCCAGGCGACGAGCGCCGGGAGCGTGATCGGCACGCTGGGGTATATGAGTCCCGAGCAGGCCGATCCGCGCATCGCCGACATCGACACGCGGACCGACGTCTATGCGCTGGGCGTGATCCTGTTCGAGCTGCTCACCGGGGCGCGGCCATTCGAAGTGCACCGTGCGCCGCTCGACGAGGTGCTGCGGCGGCTGCGCGAGGACGATCCGCCCCCGCTGATCACCGCGATGTCGAAGGACACCGGCACTGCCGGAACGACGGCCGAGCGTCGCGGCGTGGACCTCAAGCGGCTGGCCGGGATGCTGAGGGGCGACCTGGACAGCATCACGCGCAAGGCGCTCGCCCGCGAACGGGACCGGCGCTACGCCACTCCGCTCGAGCTGGCCGCCGACCTGCAGCGCCACCTGAGCGACCTGCCGGTCGAGGCGAGGCCTGCGAGCACGCTGTACCTGGTGCGCAAGCACGTGCGGCGGCACCGCTTCGGCATCGCCGCCGGGGCTTTGGTGCTGATGCTGCTCGTCGGGTTCGCGATCGCGCAGGCGGTGCAGCTGCGACGCATCACGCGCGAGCGCGA
The DNA here is from genome assembly GCA_025456425.1 of Acidobacteriota bacterium. Lineage (GTDB taxonomy): Bacteria > Acidobacteriota > Polarisedimenticolia > J045 > J045 > JALOKP01. Next base: position 26,766 of record JALOKP010000001.1, read on the forward strand.
CCGGGCCGACCGGATCGCGGACTTCATGACCAGCATCTTCCGCGTCGTCCACCCCAGCGAAGCGCGCGGCAGGAGCGTTTCGGCGCGCGAGGTGCTCGACCGCGCCGCGCGCGAGATCGCCGCGACGCCGGATCTCGACCCGGTCGTCCGGGCGCGGTTGATGGCGACGATGGGCAGGACCTACACGGGGCTCGGCCTGTACGAGCGGGCCGAGGAGCTGCTGGCGCCGGCGGCCGAGATGCAGGCGCGCGCACTCGGCCCCGACGCGAAGGAGACGCTGGAGACGACCGCCCGGCGCGCGTTCGCGTTGTCCGGGATCGGCCGGCTCGATGAGGCCCGGGAGCTGCTGGCGGCGACGCTGGCCCGGCAGCAGGCGCTCTTCGGCCCCCATGACTCCTCGGCGCTGGTGACGATGGACGACCTGGCCCAGGTGCTCTCGAGGCAAGGAAAGCCTGCCGATGCCGAGAGACTGCTGCGGGAGGCGATCCGCGCGGGCACCGCGGCGCGGGGGGCGGATCACCCGGAGACGCTGCACGCGCGGCGGAGCCTCGGCGCGACGCTGTACGACCAGGCGCGCTACGCCGATGCCGAGGCCTGCGAGCGCGAATCGCTGGAGATCGAGCGGCGGGTGCTGGGGCCCGATCACCCGGGGACGCTCCTGACGATGAGCAACCTGGCGCGCGCCCTCGGCCGGCTGGGGCGCCCCGCGGAGGCCGAGCAGATCAACCGCGAGGTCCACGCGGCGTCGGTGCGCGTCAACGGGCCGGATCACCGCAATACGTGGGTCGCCTTCGCCTCGATCATCGACGACGTGCGCCAGCAGGGACGCTTCGACGAGGCGGTGAGGATGAGCCGCGAGCTGCTCGCGGCGCAGCAGCGCCTGAACCCGCCGGAGAGCCCGGATGTCCTCGAAGCGCTCGACGTGCTGGCGGTCGCGCTCGGCACGGCGGGGCAGACCACGGAGGCGGCCACGATCCAGGAGCAGGCCCTGGAACTCCGACGCAAGCAGCTGGGGCCCGATGCGCCGAGCGTCGGCGCCTCGACGCTGAACCTCGCCTTCACGCTCAGCTATGCCGGACGGCACGCCGAAGCCGATCCGTACTACCGCGAGGCGATACGCATCGCGGGAACGACCCAGCGCCAGAATGCGGTATCGGACGCCTGGCTGGGCTATGCGATGGGCGCGACGATGGCGGGGAAGAAGGACCTCGCGTTCGACTGCCTGCGCAAGTCGCTCGACAGCGGCTTCGGCTACATCGCACAGCTCGGCGCGCTGGACGACCTCAAGCCGCTGCGCGGTGATCCCCGCTACCAGGTGCTGCTCGCGGAGATCACATCGAGGAGCGCCGGGAAGCCCTGAACGACCGGGGTGGGGCCCGGCGCCGGGGATCGCGGGCCGGCGTTCGAACATCCCAGGTCGGCGTCCCTGTTACTGGTGCGGCGCCAGCGGGATGGGAGTACCCTTAGGGCGGTGTCGTACCGAGCAGATCGGGGGCCCCATGGAGGTGACTGTCATGAGGAACGGCCGCGGTTTCACCCTGATCGAGCTCCTGATCGTCGTCGCCATCATCGGCATCATCGCCGCCATCGCGATCCCCAACCTGCTCAACGCGATCGACCGCGGCAAGCAGAAGCGGACGATGGCGGACATGCGCTCGATCGGGACGGCGGTGGAAAGCTACTCGGTTGATTTCAACTTCTATCCGGTCTACTCCGGTCCCGTCGACGGCAGCGCTGCCGGCCTGAGCATCGAGCCGGTCTACATCAAGAAGGCCCCGACGAAGGACGGCTGGAGCGGCGTCATGCAGTACGACTGCGCCGATGGCTCCGAGTACACCGTGCAGTCCTACGCGAAGGGCGGCGCCGACGACGGGCTCGTGGGCACGGGCGGCCCCACGCAGAGCTTCTCGGCCGACATCTTCCTCAGCAATGGCGCCTTCGTGCAGTGGCCGGAGGGCCAGCAGCGCTGACCTGAGCGACTGGCACGGCGATCCGGCCTCGTCGATGCCCGCTGCGTTCCGGCTCCGGGCGCGGCTCGCGGTCATCCTCGTGAGTGTCCTGCTCGCCGGGCACACGAAAGGCCTGGGCTGGGCTCCCGGCTGCGGCCCCTTGGATCCGTCCCGGGCCTGAGGCGATACTCCTCCGACCGAGCCCGGCCCGGGCGCCGTCCCGGGTCGCAGACGGCAAGAGGGCGGTGGACAGCCGCGCAGCGGCACCAGCTCACGGCGCACCGCAGCACGGGCGTCGATCGAACAGCGATCAAGGAGCCGAAAGATGACCGAGCGATTCACGAGATCGGAGATCTGGCGCGTGGCGGTCCTCGGGTGCGTCCTGGCCGCGGGGATGCTTGCATCGGGCCCCGTCTTCGGCGCTTCCGCGCCGGCCGAGACGCGGGCCGTTCCGGCCGGCGAGAACGTCGAGATGAAAGGCGTGATCGTCAGCCGTGACGGCGAGACGCTCGTGCTGCGGGATTCCACCCGTACCGACACCGTCCTTCTCCTGACCGACACCACGACCATCAAGACGAAGGCCTCGGGCGACAAGCCCGGCGAGAAGTTCGACGTCACCGCGCTCGTCCCGGGCCTGATCGTCACGGCCAAGGGCACCGGCGATGCCGAGGGCCGGCTGGTGGTCCGGGGCATCCGGTTCAAGAAGTCGGACTACAAGGCGGCGGTCACGGCCTACACGATGACGGACCCGGTTGCGGACAAGGCCGACCAGGCGCTGCGGGACATCGCGTCGACCGACCAGCGGATCGCGGCCCTCGACGACTACGACCTGGTGAAGACCGTGACCGTGTACTTCGCCGTCAACAAGGCCGACCTGTCGCCGGAGGCCAAGGCGTCGCTCGACGAGGCCGCCGCGAGCGCGCCCGGCGCCAGGAACTACACGGTCGAGGTCCAGGGATTCACCGACTCGACGGGCGACTTCGACAAGAACCTCGAGCTGAGCCAGCGCCGCGCCAACGCCGTCGTCCAGTACCTGGCGGTGAAGCACGACATTCCGCTGCGGCGGATCGTCACGCCGATGGGCTACGGCTCCACGAAGGCCGTCGCGGACGAAAGCACCGCCGAGGGGCGCGCCCAGAATCGCCGGGTCGAGGTCCGGGTGCTGGTCAACAAAGGGCTCGGTCAGGGGTCCGCCGGCGGGGCGAAGTAGCCAGCCGGGGCGGCGCCGCCTTCGCCAGGCCAGTCCGGAGGCGGGGGCGTGGGCCGGCAAAAAAAAGGCGCGGCCAGTGGCCGCGCCTCGCATCGTTCGCGATGTGGACCGGTTACCGACGCGCGCCCCTCTGCAGCGCCGCCCAGAGCGAATCCGACACGGCGATCTTCTGGTCGGGCGACAGGTTGCCGATGGCCTTCATGTTCGCCGGCAGGGTGGAGTCCGCCGGCAGCATCGCCAGGAGCTGGCCGATGGTGGTGAAGACGGTCGGGGCAACGCGGTTCTCGAGTTCGGTCACCTGCAGCTTGCGGCTCATCTAGCTCTCCTCCGGCGGGGTCTCCGCCTGTCCCGGATCGGGACTCTCCTCTTTCCTGGGCATCGCCGTCCGCCACGCCCGACTGCGCGGGAACGACTTCCCAATGAGCAAGACGCGGGCCAACGCGCCGTTTCCTTGGCGTGCTGCAGAGGCCCTTTTCTGGTGGAGGTTTCCGCCTGCGGCGGCGCCGGCGTCGAACGGGCGGTCGCTGCCGCGAAGACGAACCGCGCAAGGTCGTCGACGAATCCGGCAGGGAGTGTTCACTCCCGAGACAGGCGCCCCTCCGCCCCGCGGCGAAAAGCGTGAGCCATCGGGCGTGGCCGCGGCGAGGCGTGAAACCGGGTGCCGGGGGTGTTCGGCCGGGTTCGGACGAGGGGGCGGCGCCTGCCGGGCGCCGCCCCCCTCAGGGGCACGCCGCCCGGCCGTGGTCGTCCGCGCTCATCCCGCAGAGCGTGCCGACGGTCCAACCGCGGGGCCCGCTCGACGAGAAGCCCGGGTGACCCGCCGTCTCTTCGGCCGTCCAGAGCAGGTTGTACCAGACGTTCTCCTGGCCCGTGCTGTCGACCACGGTGGAGCCGCCGTTGCCGCCGTCGGCCTGCGCGCAGCCGGCGTAGCCGTCCCAGGCACCGAGCGCGTTGTAGAGCACGACCACCTTCTGCGCGCTGCAACTCGCCGCGTCGTAGGTCACGCTGAGCAGGTTCCCCGCGCTGCGCGTGAACCGGACGCTGTCCGCGACCGGCGGAGGCGGGGCTTGACCCGTCTCGCAGGTCGATCCGACGGCCGCGTCGCGAACGACGACGGTATCGACGTACCACCCGGCCGAGGCCCCGCTGCTGTCTTCGCCCTCGTGCCAGCGCAGGCGCACGGTCTGCCCCGCGAGCGCTCCCAGGTCGAGCACCACCGGCTGCGCCGAGCTGTTCGACACGCACCACGCGCGCTTGCCGGCGAGCGGGTTGCTGCAGCAGGTGCTCACCGTGCCGTTGAAGCCGTTGGCGGTGAACCACGCGTCGGGGACGACCGTCCAGGTTGCAAAGGTCGGGCCGACCGCGTACTCGAGCGTTCCGCCGTCCTTGCACGACGCCACCGTCCCCTCGAAGCGGAAGCCGTGGAAAAACGAGAGCCGGCTTCCGGCCTGCACCCCGAACGCCGGGCTCGTGAGCACCTTGTCCCCGCGGCTGCCGGCGTCCCGCGCGTACCACGAGTGGGTCGGCGACTCGGCGTAGGTGTCGGACCAGGCCCAGTTCACCGCCCCGCTCAGCGCAGCGGCGCTCCAGCCGGGCAGGTCGAAACCACCCGCCCCCTCGAAGGTCTCGGTCAGGGTCTGGGTCGAGATCGGTCCGGACGGCGCGCCCGCCCGCTCCACGGCGTTCGGATCCTCGGAGCCGTTCGACAGGTCGACGGCCCGCACGACGTAGTAGTAGGTCGCGCCGCCGGCCAGGCCCGCGGCGTCGAGGTAGCTCGTCCCGTCGACGCCCGAGGCGATCACGTTGCCCGGCACGAGCGCCACGGGACTGGTCGTGGAGCGGTAGACCCGGTAGCGCACCGGACCCGGGCAGGCGGCGGTCGCAGCGGGCCACGCGAGCGACAGGGCGCAGGTCGACTGACCCGGGTTCGTCACCGACTCCAGCCCGGCGAAGGACGGGGCCAGCGTGCACGGGCCCGTCGCCGTGGCCTCGGCGCAGGCCGACGGCGCGGACTCGCAGCCGCCCGTCGAGTCGACTGCCGCGACCTTGTAGGAATACGTGATGCCGCCGCTGACGCCGGTGTCGGTCCAGGGCGACGCGGGCTGGCCGGAGCGGACGAGTTCGAACGCGCCGCCCGGGCAGGCGCCGGTCGAGCGGTAAACGCTGTAGGTCTCGCCAGCCGGGACGCCAGCGTCCCAGCTCACGGTAATGCTGTTGTCAGCGGGCACGGTGGCCCCGTCGATCGCGGGGGTCCCCGGAACGGTGCACAGGCACCCCGCGTTCACCGCCGAGAGGATGTTCAGTCGGCCGTTACCCCAGGTGTTGTTCGGACCGGTGGTGTAGTCCCCGCCGCAACTCTCCACCGTACCCGGCAGGTCGAGCGCGGCCGCGCTCAGCGCGATCTGGGTGTCGTCCTGCGCGTTCAGGAAGCAGGAATGAGCCGACCAGAGCAGCGCGACCGCGCCCGCTACGTGCGGGCCGGCCATGCTCGTCCCGTCCATCGTGGTGTAGGCCGAGTCGCTCGAGTTGTACGCCGAGCGCACACCCGATCCCGGGGCCACGATCTCGGGCTTCATCGCTCCGGTACCGGTAGCGTAGCCGCGGCTGCTGAAACCCGAGATCGAATCCGAGCTGGTGGTGGAGCCGACGGTATAGGCGGAGAGGTAGAGCGCGGGCGGGTCGGTGACCGTGTTGCAGCTCGAGCCGGAGTTGCCGGCCGAGGCGACGGTCATGATCCCCGCGGCCTTCTGGTTGTCGACGGCGGCCTGCAGCGTGTCCCACGAGCAGCCTTCCGAGGTCGGGCAGCCCCAGGAGTTGTTGGTCACGTCGGGGGCCTTCGTCGGGTCCGGGTTCGTACCGTCGATTCTCGTCGGCGCCAGGAAGAACTCGAAGCACTCGAGATAGGTCGCGGGGGTGCCGACGCCGGCGTTCATGTTGCGGCAGCCGATCCACTTCGCGCCTGGCGCCATTCCGACCTGGTTCGAGCCGCCGTCGTCACCGACGACCGTGCCCATCGTGTGCGTGCCGTGGCCGTGGTCGTCGCAGGGGACCGGCGAATCGGCGCCGCAGCTGCTGCCGGTCTCGTGGATCGCGTCGTGCCAGTTGTAGTTGTGATCGGCGGCCGAGCCGTTCCAGCCGCGGTACTTGCTCTTCAGAGTGTTGTGGGTCCAGCGGATCCCGGTGTCCTGGCCGGCGACGACGATCCCCTCGCCGCGGAAGCCGAGGTTCCAGACCGCGGGGGCCTGCACCTTGCTGATGTTCCACTCGACGGCGTCGGGCTCGCCACCGGCGGCCGGTGATCCCGGCGCGGCAGCGGGCGCGGGCCCCGCCTGCTCGTCGATCGCGCCCGGCCGGGGCAGGAGGTTCCGGATCGCGGGGTTCCCCTCGACGCGGTCCACTTCCGGCCGGCGGGCCGCCTCCACGGCGAGCGCGCGGTCGCCACCCTGGACCAGGATCGCGTTGACGATCCAGTACGGCCGGTACCGCACCCCGCGCGTGTCGAGCCAGGTGCGCACCGGGCCCTGCGCCGCGTCCGCGGCCTGGGTCAGGGCCGAGAAGACGAAGCGGCCCTTGTCCTTCTTGTCGGCCAGGGCGCGGGCCGCCGACAGGTCGGCCTGGTGCTTGAGCACGATGAAGAAGTCGGCCCGCTGGCCGTTCTCGGTCTGCTGCACGACCCACCAATGAAGGTTCGGCGGGAGATCCGAGGCGGCGTCGCCGGCGGAGGACACGGGAAGGAAGGCGGCGCAGAGCAGCAGCGACAGCAGGACGGGCCGGGCGATCCGGAGCATGGGGGACCCTCGCGCGAGTTTCCGGAAAGGTACGCTGGAACGAACGGGAAAGTAAACGGCAGGGCCGGGTTTCACGATCCGGCCGGGCCGCAGGGCGAGGCGGTTCGGCATGGAGTCGGGGCTGGACCGCGGCTATCCTGCGCAGCAGGAGGGAACAGGCGATGGCGACCACGCGTGTCGGAGGCCGGAGCGCTTCGGGCCCGAGCCACGCGGCCTTCCTGCGCGCCATCAACGTCGGCGGGAAGGGCCAGGTCGGGATGGCCGAGCTCCGGGAGGCGTTCACCGCGTCCGGTTGCCACGACGTGAGCACCTGGATCCAGAGTGGCAACGTGCTGTTCGCCGCGCCGGGCGGGTCGCTGGAGCGGGTCCGGCCGCGGATCGTGGCCGCGGTGTCGGAGCTGCTGCGGGGCGATGCCGTGATCGTCTTCCGGACCGTCGCCGAGTTGTCGGCGCTGGTGCGTCAGGACCCCTTCGCCGGCCGAGTCGAGGACGGCGATACGAAGCTCTATGTCGCGTTCCTGGCCGAGGCGCCGCGCCGCTGGCCCGCGCTCCCGCTGGCCTCCGAGAAGGACGGGCTGGAAGTACTTTCCCGGCGCGGGCTCGACCTGCTCCTGCTGAGCCGGCGGCTCCGGAGCGGCCGCTTCGGCTTTCCGAACAACTTCGTCGAGCAGACACTCGGCGTCGCCGCGACGAGCCGCAACTGGAACACCGTACGGAGGGTGGCGCCGTTGGCGGCGGGGCCCGGCGGCGGGTGAGCACGCAGGCGCGGCGACTTCGACGGCAGCGCACCACGCTGCGCGCGGGACAGAGGGAGGACTGATGCGTCCTGGACTGGCGTACCTGGCTCTCGTCGTGCTGCTCGCCTCCGCCGGCTGGTTCTCTCTTCCGGCAGCCCGGGCGGCAGAGCCGCAGCTCGTGCTCCGGGGTCTCGACCCGATCGAGCTGATCGCGGGGCGCGAGGTCCCCGGTCGGCCCGCGATCAGCTCCGTGCGGGGTGCCTACCGGTACCAGTTCGCGAGCGAAGAGAACAAGCGGCGTTTCGAGGCGGGCGGCGAACGCTACGCGGTCCAGATCGGCGGCGCCTGTGCCAAGATGGGACCGCTCTCCGGGAAGGGGAGCCCCGATCGATTCCTCGTCTTCGACGGGCGGATCTTCCTGTTCGCCTCCGACTCGTGCCGCAACGCCTTCACCACCGAGCCGGAGAAGTACGTCGATCGCGCCGATCCGGCGCCCACCGGGACGCCCGAGCAGGCGCAACGCGCGGCCGTGCTGCTCGAGAAGGCGATCGCGGCAGTCGGGGGGCCGGAACGGCTGCGAGATCTGGCCGAGGTGCAGGAGCGGAGGAGGATCTCCGGCGAGTCGGGCGGCACGCCGTACTCCTACACCGAGACGATCCAGCTTGGTTTCCCGGAGTCGATCCGCGTGATCGACGATTTCGGCGGGTCGACGTACGGATGGGCGCTCGAGCCGGCGGGCGCCGTTCTCCTCGAGAAGGGCGAGGCAACGCCGACGGAGCCGTCGGTCACCGAGTTCGTTCGCCGCGAGTACTACCGCCAGCCCCTGGCGCTGCTCGAGGCATGGCAACGACGTGCCGCGACCGCGTTTGCGCGCGGCCCTGCTCGCGCGAACGAGACCGCACTCGAACGCGTGACCATGCACGCCGGCGGTGCGACCACGACGCTGGGGATCGACCCCGCGACGGGTCGGGTCGTGGAAGCGTCGTACCGGGGCCGGATCACCCGCGGAATCAGCGAGGCGGTGCTGCGCTACTCCGACTTCCGCGACGTGGACGGGATTCTCGTTCCCTTCAGGATCGATCGCTGGGCGGATGGGGCACCGCTGACCCAGCCGGGCCTCGCGATCGAGTCGGTGGAGGTGCGGTTCCGGACGCGCGCCAAGCCTCCGGTCCCGCAGGCGCCCTGACGCTCCCGGCCGGGCCTGGCGCCCGCCACGGGGGGGCCCTCCCGGCCCCTGCGGGCGTCCCTTGACATTCTGACAGTACGCACTTACACTACGCGGCGATCGGGAGGCCCGCCGTGCCGCGTCCCAACCGTTCCGCCAAGAAGCGTGAGGAGCTGCTCCCCGTCCTGGCCGAGGCCTTCGCCGAGGTCGGCTACCGCCGGGCCACCACCGCGGAGCTGGCCCGCCGCTGCGGGGTCCAGGAGACGATCCTCTACCGTCTCTGGAACGACAAGAAGGCGATGTTCCTGGCCGCGATCGACCACGTCTACGAGCGGTCCCTGACGATCTGGGACGGGCTGCTCGACGCGGGCGAGGGGAAGGGGACCGGGGCGGAGCGGATCCTCGCGCACGAGGCGACGCACCACGGCGAGTTCGGCCTCTACCGCGTGCTCTTCGCCGGGCTCGACGAGGTCGACGACGACGAGGTCAAGGAGCGCCTGCGGGCGACTTACCGCCGCTTTCACCGCTACATCCGCGACCGGATCTTCGAGCACCGCGCCGCCCGCGGGATCCGGGACGGCGTCGACGCCGACGCCGCGGCCTGGGCGCTGCTGGGGCTCGGCACGATCTCGAACATCGGGCGCGAGGTGGGGCTGCTGACGGGTGCGGCGCGCCGGACGCTGCTCAGGGACATCGGACAGATTCTGCTGGAGGGACGATGAGCAAGTTCCTGTTGATGGTCGGTGCCGCGGTGCTCGCCGCGGTCGTGCTGTTCACCCTTTGGGTCCGCACGCCGCGCGGCTGGACGAAGACCTTCCTGGCGATCGCCTGGATCTCCGCGATCGCCTTCCCGGTCTGCGCCGTGCTGCACAACGCGGTGGACGCGGTCTTCCACGTCGACGAGCCGGTCTTCTTCCTGCTGGCGATCATCGGTGCGCCCGTCGGGCTCGCGGTCGGACTGCTGGGGGCGGCGATCACCGAACTTCTCGCGCGCCGCAGGCCGGCTTAGGGAGACGCTCCTGCGGCGACTCGGCCCGTCGCCGCAGCCCCCGGCGGGTGCTAACCTGCAGGCTCCGGGCGAGGGTGTTTGGATGCGCAGGCGCGAGGGGCGGACGAACGGTTTCCGGGCGCGCCCGGGGACTGCACCGTGAGCGCCGAGCGCCGCTACGGCGCGGGCGACCCGGTCTTCGACCTTTGCCGGGCCTGCAAGGCCGAGCGCCGGCACACCGTGATCGTGGCCGACCCCGCCGGGCGGCCGCTGCGGGTCACCTGCGATTTCTGCGGCAGCCAGCACAACTTCCGCGGCGGCGCGCCGGCCGCCCCGGCCGCCGCTGCCGGCGCGATGCCCGGCGCGGCACGCCCCGCCACCTCCCGCAGCACCTTCCCGCTCGCCACCGAGCGCGAGCGCCGGGACCCGCCCATGGCCATCGATCTGAAGGACGGCTCCGTCGCCGATCTCGAGACCTTGCTGCGCCGCGTGATCCGCGAGGAATGCGGCATTACGCCGGTCGCACCCGCCGAGAAGTGGCGCGGAGGCGAGCTGGTGCTGCGGCCCGGCCGGCCCGGCGTGGCCGAGAAGAGCTGGCCGATCGAGACGCTGTTCCAGAAGATCGTGGCGGTCCGCAATCGCCTGCGCGTACTCGAACAGCAGATCAACGCGGCCGAGGAGCTGTCGGCGGAAGCCCGGCTGAAGCTGCAGGGCTACATCACGGGGTGCTACGGCTCGCTCACCAGCTTCAACGTGCTGTTCGCCGAGGACGACGATCGATTCAAGGGCAGCGGCGAGTAAGCGAGCGGACCCGCCCCGCGCCGCCCCCGGCCGGACGGCCCCGAGCGGTGGCGGAGGGAAGTGGAGTCCGCGCCGGCACTGCCTGACCGATTTGTTTGTTCGGCAAAAGAACGCCGAACAGCTCTCCTCGAATCGACGTAGAATTCCGCTTCGTCTCACGCAGGTCCGTGGCACGACTTCGCGCCATCGAAGCCCGATCCAGCCGCCGGCGAGGGGATGCGGCTGGTCGCCGCTGTTTCCCCTCCCGAGGTGAAGGCATGCGCTCGACCCGTCACAAGCTCACCGTGGCACTCGCGCTGCTCCTGGCGTTCCTGGCCACGGGCAGCAGCGCACTCGCACAGTCCACCAAGCCGTTCAAGATCAAGGCGACCGCGGGCAAGGGCGGTTCCGTGTCGCCGCGCTCGGCCAGCGTGCAGCCGGGAGCGGACCAGACCTTCCAGGTCACCGCGAGCAGCGGGTTCTACATCTCCTCCGTCGCGGTCGACGGGTCGAACCAGCCGGTGCCGCCGCAGGCGACGAGCTACAGCTACACCTTCACCAACGTCCAGGCCAAGCACTCGCTCAAGGCGAGCTTCGCGGCCTTCACCTACCCGGTAACGGTCGAGGCGCGGGATGGGATCTCGGTCTCGCCCATGTCCGGGTCGTATACCGCGGGCAAGAAGGTCAAGTTCACGATCCGGCCGCCGGCCAGCGGCGGGACGATCCTGGCGACGCTCGACGGCCGGACGATCTCGCTCTCGCGCGCCGGGAAGAACTTCAGCTACACGCTGACCGTGTCCGGGCCGCACACGCTGGTCTTCGCACTCGACCTCCCGAACCAGTCGCTCACCGTCTCGCGCACCGGCAGCGGCAGCGGCGTGGTGACCAGCAACCCCGCCGGGATCAACTGCGGTGAGTCCTGCACCGCGAGCTACGACGCCGGAACGGTGGTCACGCTGACCGCTACGCCGATCCAGGGCTCGGTGTTCGCCGGCTGGAGCGGAGCCTGCACCGGGACCGGGACCTGCAGCGTGACGATGAGCGCGGCGCGCAGCGTCACCGCGACCTTCAACGCGATCCCCGTCAACCGCACGCTGACGGTCAGTGTCACGCCCGAGCAGGGCGGTTTTGTCATCAGCGAGCCGCGCGGGATCGGCTGCGGGTCCGGCTACACCCTTTGTCAGAGTGATTTCCCCTCCGGCACCGTGATCGTGCTCAACCCCGACCCGACCACGGGCTTCAGCTTCGCCGGCTGGACCGGGGCCTGCAGCGGCACCGGCCTCTGCGTGGTCACGCTCAACGCGGACTCGACGGTCGGGGCGAACTTCAGTGGGGTGGCCCAGCCGACGCTGAGCGTCAGCGTGACGCCGGACGCGGGCGGCTCGGTCGCCAGCGCGCCGGCCGGGATCTCGTGCGGCGCGGGCAATACGCAGTGCTCGAACGCATGGCCCGTCGGCACGGGGATCTCGCTCACGGCCACGCCGGTTTCGGGCTGGAACTTCACCGGCTGGAGCGGGGCCTGCACCGGCACCGGGAGCTGCGCGATCACGCTCAACGCCAACGCCAGCGTCGGCGCGAACTTCGCGCAGGTCACGCCCAAGCGCACACTTTCGGTCAATGTCAGCGCCGGCGCCAACGCGGCCGGCGGCCGGGTCGACAGCACGCCGGCCGGGATCAACTGCGGCCAGGGGAACTCGGCCTGCTCCGCGCAGTACGACGACGGGACCCAGGTCGGCCTCGCCGCCCACCCGGCGTCGGGCTGGAAGTTCACCGGCTGGAGCGGCGCCTGCAGCGGGACGGGCGCCTGCAGCGTCACGCTCAACGGCGATGCCTCGGTGGGCGCCGCCTTCGTCCAGGACGACGGCGGCGGCGGCAACCCGACGCTGGGCGTCAAGGTTGTCGACAACTGCGGCGTGCCCGTGTCCGGCGCGCTGGTGGCCGTCCACGACCGGAGCGACGGCACCGTCGAGAAGACCTTCACCACCGGGCCCAGCGGCGTGGTCGACCTCAGCTCGGAGACGAAGCCGCTGACCTTCTCCGCCGGCCGGCCCAACACGACCGTCTCGGGCGACCTGATCTTCAGCTTCGTCGACATCCCGGACGGCGTCGGGACCCTGGTGGTCTCGCTGCCGGGCGGCGTCGAGGGCTGTGGCGTGACCGACCCGGAAGTGGGCACGGTGACGGTCTCGCTGAACCCGACGCCGACGCTGTTCGGCCGCGTCCAGCCGTTCGAGTTCGGCCCGACCTCCTGGATCGGCCAGACGTCCAAGCAGTACACGGTCAAGCAGAGCCACCTGCAGAACAACGGCACGATCTCGCTGATGGGCGACAACTCGAGCTTCAGCGACACCGGGCCGCCGAGCTACGGCTTCCTGCTGGACCAGCCTTTCACCAACGGCGCGAGCTACACGATCGACCTCAACCGTACCGCCGCCGCGCGGCTGTTCAACGCGGTCGACCCGGTGGACGTGATCACGGTCACGGGCGTCCGCGGCGAGCAGGCCTTCAGCGTCGGGACCAAGAACTACTTCCCGGCCGCCTCGAACGGGCAGTACAACCTGTTCGACCAGTTCCCGCTGGACTACTGGATCACGCTGGCCAACCAGAGCTTCTTCCCGGTCAACGGCGCGCCGACCGCCTTCTCGACCTACACCGAGACCAGCAACACCGCCCCGCCCGCCACGCTCCAGGTGCCGCGCCTGATGCGGATCGATCCGTTCTCGTACTCCAGCGGCCTCATGACCTGGGGCCTCGACGACCCGCCGCCGGCCAAGAACAACAAGGTGGGCCGGGTCTGGTTCGTCTACACCGACCCCGCGCAGTCCGGCAAGGACCGGACCTGGCAGGTGGTGCTGAACCCCAAGGCCCGCACCAGCTGGAACGTCACCAACCTGACGCTCCCGCCGGAGCTGGCGCCGACGGGGCTCAACCTGGATCGGCTCGTGTCGCTCTACGTGACCGACTACAGCCCGTCGTCCTCCTACGCCGAGACCCTCTCCCTGTTCTTCGCAGGCCAGGGCTCGTCGCCGTCGCTGCCGTTCACGGTGGTGACGACGCTGCGCTCGCCGCCGCTGAACTAGCGAACCCGCCGGACTCCGGCCGCGCCGGGCGGAACCCCCGCCCGGCGCGGCCGCAGCCGCGAGCCATCTCCTTGCGCCGCGACCGGCCGTCTTGCCGGTCTCCCCGCGGCCGGTACAATCCCGCGGTTCGGCGTGCCACCGCGTCCCCGGCCGCCACTCCCGGCGTCCGGCAGTTCAGGAGCCCTCCATGCACAGATCGTTCGTTTACAAGGCAGTTTGTTCCGCCCTCGTCCTGGCCGGCCTCGCGGCCGCCCCCGCCCTCGCGCAGAGCGCGATGGAGACCCCGGCCTCCAGCCCCAAGGCCAAGGTCGAGCAGCGGATCGGGATCACCGACTTCTCGATCGAGTACTCGAGCCCGGCGGTCAAGGGCCGCGTCATCTGGGGCGAGCTGGTGCCGATCGACACGCTCTGGCGGACCGGCGCCAACATGGCGACCAAGCTGACCGCCAGCCGCGATTTCGCGTTCGGCGGCAAGCCGGTCCCGGCCGGCAGCTACTCGCTCTTCACGATCCCCGGCAAGGCCAGCTGGACCGTGATCCTCAACTCCAAGCCCGACCTGTCGGGGACCAACGGCTACGACGAGAAGAACGACGTCGCCCGCATCACCGTCACGCCGCAGGCGATGGGCGCCTTGCGCGAGCGCCTGACCTTCCTCTTCTCCGACACCACCGACTCCGGCGCGAACCTCGACCTGGAGTGGGAGAAGATGCGGGTCCGGATCCCGATCACCGTCGACACCAAGGCCCAGGTCGCGGCCAGCATCGACAAGACGCTGGGTGACGCCTGGCGTCCGCACTGGCAGGCGGCCCGCTACCTGCTCGACTCGGGCGGCGACCTGAACCAGGCCCTCTCGTACATCAACACCTCGATCGCGATCGAGCCGAACTGGTGGAACAACTGGGTCAAGGCCAGCATCCTCGGAAAGCAGGGGAAGAAGGCCGAGGCGCTCGCCGCCGCCGAGCAGTCGCAGAAGCTGGGGCCGGGCAACAGCATCTACGACCAGTTCTTCAAGGAAGACATCGCGAAGGCGATCGCCGACTGGAAGAAGTAGCCGTGACGCACGACGACCGCCGCGCGGCCCCGGGCCGCGCGGCGCGTCCCGTTCCACCCGGGCTGCTGGACGCGCTGGCGGCGCAGAACGCCTGCCGGGCGCCCAGCCCCGCCCGCGACGCGCACCTGGCCGCACTGGCTGCCGGCGCGCCCGCGGTCGTCACCGGCCAGCAGGTCGGGCTGTTCCTCGGCCCGCTCTTCACGCTCTACAAGGCCGCGAGCGCGGTCCGCGTCGCGCAGGCCCTGGCCGCGGAGTCGGGCCGCCCCGTCGTCCCCGTCTTCTGGCTGCAGACTGAAGATCACGACCTCCCGGAGCTCGCGAGCATCCGGATCGGGCGGCCGCAGGGCGAGCCGCTGACGCTGTCTCTTCCCGCGGACGCCGCCGGCCGCCGCTCCGTCGCGCACGCGGTGCTGCCGTTCGAAGTGGGCGGGCAACTCGACGCGCTGCGCGCGGAGCTGGCGCACCTGCCGCACGGCGCGGCCCACGCCGAGCGCCTGGCGCGCCACTACCGGCCCGGCGCGGGCTGGGCCGAAGCGTTCGCCGGCGTGCTGGCCGAGCTGTTCGCCGACGAGGGGCTGCTGCTGCTCGATCCGCGCGACCCGGCGATCGCCGCATTGGCCGCGCCGGTCCACGCGCGGGCGCTGCGCGAGGCGGCACCGCTCGCGGCCGCGCTCGCGGCGCGGGCGGCAGAGCTGGAGAGGGCGGGGCGCGCCGTGCAGGTCCCGATCCGGGCGGGCGCGCCGCTCTCGTTCTTCCATCCGCACGGCGCGGCCGGGCCGCGCTATCGCCTGGAGCCGGAGGGCGACGCCTTCCGGACCGCCGGCGGCGGCACGCGGCACTCGCTCGCCGAGCTGCTGGCCGCATTGGAGGCCGATCCGCGCGCCTTCAGCAGCAGCGCGCTGCTGCGGCCGATCGTGCAGGACACGCTGCTGCCGACGGCGGCCTACGTCGGCGGCCCGGCCGAAGTCGCCTACTTCGAGCAGCTCCCGCCACTCTACGCGGCGTTCGGCATGACGATGCCGCGGGTCGTGCCGCGGGCGCGCTTCCGCGTCGTGGACGAGAAGACCGGGGCGCTGCTCGACCGACTGGGGCTGGCCCCGGCCGACGCGGAGCGGCCGGAGGCCGAGCTGCTGGCACGGCTGGCCGGCGGCGCCGACGTGGCACGCGACGCGGCCGAGATCGAAGGGGCGCTGACCGGACCGTTCGACGCGGCCCTGGGTGCGCTGGCGCCACGGCTCCTGGCCGCCGGTCCCGGTCTCGACACCGCGCTCGAGAAGACCGCCGCGAGCGTGCGCGGGTCGGTCGAGAAGCTGGCGGCGAAATACCGCGCGGCGCTGCTGCATCGCGATGCCGCCCGCGTCGAGGAGCTGCGCCGCGTGCAGCGGATGCTGCACCCCGGCGGCGCGCCGCAGGAGCGTGTCTTCGGCCTCGCCACCTTCGCCTCCTGCTGGGGCGATCGCGCGTTCGTGGCCCGCCTGCTGGACGCGATCGACCCGTTCGATTCCACCTTGAAGGACCTCCGATGAGCGAGTTCGGCCTCGACCTGCTGGCGGTCGGCCCGCACCCCGACGACGTCGAGCTGTTCTGCGGAGGGACGCTGATCCGCGCGGCCGAGCTGGGGCACTCGACCGGCGTCCTCGACCTGACCCGCGGCGAGCGGGCGACGCACGGAACGCCCGACGAGCGCGCGCGCGAGTCCGCGGCGGCGGCCGAGGTGATGGGCCTGAAGCGGCGCGAGAACCTCGGCCTGCCCGACGCGGGCCTGGACCCGGCGGCGCCGGAGCAGGTGGCCGCCGTCGTGCAGGCGCTGCGCCGGATCCGTCCCGAGATCGTGCTGATCCCGTGGATCGAGGACCGGCACCCCGACCACGAGGCGGCCGCGGCGCTGCTGCTCCGGGCGACCTTCCTGGCCGGTCTGGCGCGCTATCCGGACGGCGCGGGCGCCGCGGCGCCCTTCGTTCCGCGCCAGGTCCTGCACTACGCGCTGCGCCACCGGATGACGCCGAGCTTCGTCGTCGACACTTCGGCCGCCGCGGCGCGCAAGGCGGCGGCGATCGCCTGCCACGCTTCGCAGGTCGCGCCCCCGGCTGGCGGCGCGCCGACGTTGATCGGCTCGTCCGGCGCGCTGGCGGCGATCGAGGCCCGCGACCGCTACTACGGCAGCCTGATCGGCGTCGCTCACGGCGAGCCGCTGCGCGCGGTCGCGACGCCGGGGCTGGCCGACCCGGTGCGCCACTTCCGGGACAACCCGTTCGCGGGCGCCCACGCCTTCGAGCCCCGCCGATGACCTCGCCGCTCGCGATCGGCATCGTCTGCTTCCCGAGCCTCGGCGGGAGCGGCGTGGTGGCCTCGGAGCTGGCGCTGGGCATGGCCCGGCGCGGCCACCGGATCCACCTGATCGCCTCGTCCCGCCCCAGCCGCGAGCTGCCCCCCTGCGCCGGCGAGACCTTCCACGAGGTCCGCGTCCCGCCCTACCCGGTGTTCGAGCATGCGCCGTACACGCTGGCCGTGGCCTCGACGATCGTCGACATCGCGCGGACCCACGGGCTCGACCTGGTGCAGGTCCACTACGCCGTGCCGCACGCGACCAGCGCGCTGCTGGCGCGGCAGGTGCTCGAGGCCGGCGGCGCGCGGGCGCCCGCGCTGGTGGCCTCGCTGCACGGCACCGACGTGACGCGCGTCGGCTCCGACCCGGCCTACCGGCCGGTCACGGCCCACGCCGTGGCCGCCGCCGACGGGATCACGGTCCCCTCCGACTTCCTCCGGCGCGAGGCGCGCCGCTGTCTCGGGATCCCGGAGGGGCAACCGATCGACGTGCTGCCCAACTTCGTCGACACCGAGCACTACGCGCCGGCGCCCGCGCCCGATCCCGCGCGCCTTGCCGCACTGTTCGCGGGGCCGGAAGCGCCCGGCACGGCCTACCTGTTCCACGTCAGCAACTTCCGCGAGGTGAAGCGAGTCCCGGAGCTGATGGAGGTGCTGGCCCACGTGCGGCGCGAGCGGCCGGCGCGGCTGGTACTGGTCGGCGACGGCCCGACCCGCGGCGCGGCGGTCGAGCGCGCCGACGCGCTGGGGGTCAGCGACGCGGTGGCGTTCCTGGGCCGCCGCGCGGAGTTCATCGAGTACCTCCAGCACGCCGACGCCTTCGTCCTGCCGAGCGAGACCGAGAGCTTCGGCGTCGCCGCGCTCGAGGCGCAGAGCGCCGGCGTGCCGGTCTTCGCCTTCCGCGTCGGCGGGATCCCCGAGGTGATCGTCGACGGTGCGACCGGCTGTCTGGTCGAACCGCACGATCCCGAGCGCCTGGCCCGCGCGCTGATCGAGGTGCTGGGCGATCCGGCGCGCCGCGCGGCGATGGGCGGGGCGGCGCGCGCCCACGCCGTCGCGCACTTTGCGGAGCCGGCCGCCTTCGACCGCTACGAGGCCTTCTTCCGGCGCGTGCTCGAGCGCCGCCGGTCCCGGGACAGCCGATGATCAAGCCGCTCTCCGCCCCGGCCGCGACGGCCGCCGTCCTCCTCGCCGCGGCCCTCCCCGCCGCGGCCGCGGAGCCCCTCATGCACGCCGGACACCTCGCGCACGAGCTGGACCGCCTGAGCAGCACCGGCCGCGTGCTCTACGTCGCGGCCCACCCCGACGACGAGAACACGCGCCTTTTGGCCTACCTCGCCAACGGCCGCCACCTCGCCGCCGCCTACCTGTCGATGACGCGCGGTGGCGGCGGGCAGAATCTGATCGGCGCCGAGCAGGGTGACCTGCTCGACGTGATCCGCACCGAGGAGCTGCTGGCCGCCCGGCGCACCGACGGCGCGCAGCAGCGCTTCACGCGGATGCGCGACTTCGGCTACTCCAAATCGGCGGCCGAGACGCTGTCGTGGTGGGATCACGACGAGGCGCTGGCCGACGTGGTCTGGGTAATCCGCACCTTCCGGCCCGACGTGATCGTCACCCGCTTCGACGAGAACCCGCCGAACCACGGCCACCACACCGCGTCGGCGATCCTGGCACGCGAGGCGTTCGCCGCCGCGGCCGACCCGGCGCGCTTCCCCCAGCAATTGCGGGGCGGCGTGACGCCGTGGCAGGCCGAGCGCCTGTTCCGCAACCAGGGGTTGTGGCGCGGCGATCCGCCGCCGGAAGGCGCGCTCAAGCTGAACGTCGGCGCCTACGACCCGCGGCTGGGCCTGGGCTACGGCGAGCTGGCGGCGCTCTCGCGCAGCCAGCACCGCAGCCAGGGGTTCGGCGTGCCGGGCCAGCGTGGCGAGGTCCTCGAGTACTTCGTCCCGCTGGCCGGGTCGAAGCCGCCCGGCGACGACGTCCTGGGCGGGCTCGACCTGACCTGGAGTCGCTTCGGCCCCCCCGCTGCGCCGCTGATCGAGGCGCTCGATCGGGCCCGTGCGACGCTCGAGCGCGACGCGCCGGAGCGCGCGATCCCGGCGCTGCTCGACGCGCACCGTGCGCTCGACGCGCTCCCCGCAGCGGACGTCCGGGTGCGCGACGCGCGAGCGGCGTTGGAGCACCTGGTCGCATCGGCGGCCGGCCTGTTCGTGAGGGCCACCGCCCCCACGCCGACGGCCTCGCCCGGCAGCGAGGTCAAGCTCGAGCTGGAGATCGCACTGGGCCGGCCGACCGCGGTCGTGCTGCAGCGGATCGAGTTCCCGTACGCACCGCCGCTCGAACCGGGCGCGGCGCTCGCCGCCGGCGCGCGCCGGACCTTCCCGCAGGCGGTCCGGTTGCCGGCCGACGCGCCGGTCTCGGTCCCGTACTGGCTGGCTGCGCCCGGCACGCGCGGGCGGCAGGCGGTGACCGACCCGCGGCTGGTGGGGGAGCCGCTCGGCCCGCCGCCGCTGGCGGTGACCGCGCGCTTCCGCTTCGGCGAGCGCGAGCTGGCGATCGCCGTGCCGGTCGAGCACGCCGCGGTCGACCCCGTGCTCGGAGAGCGCCTGCGCCCGTTCGTGATCGTGCCGCCGGCGACGGTCACGCCGGCGCGCGAGGCGGCGATGCTGGTCAACGGCCGCCCGGCCACGGTTGCCGTGCGCGTGCGCGCGGGACGCGACGCGCTGGAGGCCGAGGTGGCGCTGCCGCTCCCGGCCGGCTGGAAGGCCGAGCCGGCGGCGCAGCCGGTGAAGCTGACGAAGGCGGGCGAGGAGACGACGGTCGCGTTCACGGTCACGGCGCCGGCCGGCGCCGCGCCGATCGAGGCCGCGCCGGTGCTGAGCGCGGACGGCCGCCGCTGGTCGCTCGCCGAGTCGACGATCGACTACCCGCACATCCCGGTGCAGCTCGTGCTGCAGCCGGCGACGCTGCGGCTGGCGCCGCTGTCGATCGAGCTGCCGCCCGGCGTGATCGGGTACATCCTCGGCTCCGGCGATTCGGTGGCGGACGACCTGGCCTCGATCGGGGCGTCCGTCGCCGTGCTCGACGAGGAGACGGTCCGCGCCGGCGACCTCTCGCGGTACGCGGCGATCGTCGTCGGGATCCGGGCCTACAACACGCGCCCCTGGCTGCGCGCGGCGCACCCGCGCCTGATGGCCTTCGTCGAGCAGGGCGGGACGCTGGTGGCGCAGTACAGCACCAACAGCCGGCTCGCCCCGATGGAGTCGCAGATCGGGCCCTACCCGTTCGAGATCAGCCGCGACCGGGTCACGGACGAGACGGCGGCGGTCGCGCTGCTGGCCCCGGGCGACCCGGCGCTGCGCGTCCCGAACGCGCTCGGCGAGGCCGACTTCGCGGGCTGGGTCCAGGAGCGCGGGATCTACTTCGCGGCCAAGTGGGACGAGCGGTACACGCCGCTGTTCGCGATCGCCGACCCCGGCGAGGAGCCGCTGAAGGGGAGCACGATCGTCGCCCGCCACGGCAAGGGGCGATTCGTCTACACCGGCCTCGCCTTCTTCCGGCAACTCCCGGCCGGCGTGCCGGGCGCCTACCGGCTGCTCGCCAACCTGCTCGCCAGGGGCTGAGCGGTGGGGACCTCCGAGCCGCGCGAGCCATCGGCCCGGCCCGGCACCGGGGACGAGCCGCCCCCGCTGCTCGGCAGCTGGCGCAACGTCTACCTGCTGCTGCTGGCGGAGCTGGCGGCGCTGGTCGCGGCCTTCGCGCTGCTGGCCTGGTGGGCGGCGTGACGGCGCTCGACTGGGTCGTCCTGGCCGCGACGCTGGGATTCATCGCGATCTACGGCGCGTGGAAGTCGCGCGACGTCAAGGACCTCGACGGCTACCTGCGCGGCGGCAACACGCTGGCCTGGCCGACGATCGGGCTCTCGATCATGGCCACCCAGGCCAGCGCGATCACCTTCCTGTCGACCCCCGGCCAGGCCTACCAGGACGGGATGCGCTTCGTGCAGTTCTACTTCGGCCTGCCGCTGGCGATGATCGTGATCGCCGCGGTCTTCGTGCCGATCTTCCACCGCCTCAAGGTCTACACCGCCTACGAGTACCTCGAGCACCGCTTCGACGGGCGGGTCCGCACGCTGGGCGCGCTGCTGTTCCTGATCCAGCGCGGACTCGCCGCCGGAATCACGATCTACGCCCCGTCGATCATCCTCAGCACCGTGCTGGGCTGGCCGCTCCACCTGACCAACCTCGGGATGGGGCTGTTCGTCGTCGCCTACACCGTCTCCGGTGGGACGCGCGCGGTCAGCCAGACCCAGAAGCAGCAGATGATCGTGATGCTCTCCGGGATGGCCGTGGCCGGCGTGGTCATCCTGTTCAACCTGCCCGACTCCGTCTCGCTGCCGAACGCGGTCAAGCTGGCCGGCGCGCTGGACCGGATGAACCCCGTCAGCTTCCAGCTCGACTTCGAGAGCCGCTACAACTTCTGGTCGGGGATCGCCGGGGGGTTCTTCCTGGCGCTGGCCTATTTCGGCACCGACCAGTCGCAGGTCGGGCGCTACCTGGCCGGCCGCTCGGTCACCGAGAGCCGGCTGGGACTGGTCTTCAACGGACTGTTCAAGATCCCGATGCAATTCGGAATCCTGTTCATCGGCGTGCTGGTCTTCGTCTTCTACCTCTTCACGCCCCCGCCGGTCTTCTTCAACGGCCCGGCGCTCGAGCGCGTGGCCCGGGGGCCGCACGCGGCCGAACTGGCGGCGCTGGAGTCGCGCTACGAGGCCGCCTTCGCGGCGCAGCGCGGCGCGGCCGAGGCCTACGTCGCGGCGCTCGACCGCGGGGCGGGGGAGGAGCCGGCGAAGGCCGCCCTGCGCGCGGCCCACGGCGCGACCGAGGAGCTGCGCGAGGAGGCCCGGGCGCTGGTCGCAAAGGCGGTCCCGGGGGCCGAGACCAAGGACGCCGACTACGTCTTCATCTCGTTCGTGCTGCGCTACCTGCCGCACGGGATCGTCGGGCTGCTGATCGCGGTGATCCTCTGTGCGGCGATGAGCTCGGTCGCGAGCGAGCTGTCAGCGCTGGGCAGCACCAGCGTGATCGACCTCTGGAAGCGCTTCGGGCCGCTCGCGGCGCGGACCGCGACGCCCCGCGCCGACCTGCTGGTGTCGAAGGGGTTCACCGTGCTGTGGGGCCTCGTCGCGGTCGGCTTCGCGACCTTCGCCTCGCTGCTGGACAACCTGATCCAGGCGGTCAACATCCTGGGCTCGATCTTCTACGGCACGGTGCTGGGGCTGTTCGTCGTGGCCTTCTTCCTCAAGCGCATCACGGCGACGCCGGTCCTGGTCGGCGCGCTGGCGGCGCAGGCCACGGTGATCGCGCTCTTCTTCGCGTCCGACCTGGGGTTCCTCTGGTACAACGTGGTCGGGTGCGGGGTGGTCGTGCTGGTCTCGACGGTGCTGCAGGGGCTGGGAGTCAGCTCCCGCCCGCCGCGCTGACCCGCGCTGCGCGCTACGGGCAGGGATGGGCGTTGGGCCGCGTCACCCCCGATCCGGCGCCGAGCGGTTCCTCGCCTCCCGCGCCGACCCCGGCCGCCAGCCAGTAGAACGCTTCGCCCGGGTCCGGCAGCAGCCCGTCGTCCTGCCAGGGAACAGCCAGCCCGCAGAAGCGGCCGGCGTAGGGGTTGGAGCCGGGCTCCTGCGTGTACTCGCCGGTCGCACGCAGCGCCGCGAGCGAGCCCCGGTAGAGGTTGAACGACGGATACGCCGGGTCGCCCTGCCAGGCGACGCGCGGCTGCTCGATCCGCTCGAAGAGCGTGACCGCGTCGTCGAGGTCGCAGGCGTCGCCCTCCCCGTCCGCGTCGAGGTCCGACTGCGGCTCGTTGCGCGTCTCCGGGCAGTTGTCGCAGGCCCCGGCGACGCCGTCGAGATCGCCGTCCACCGTCCCCGCGCGATCGTCGACCAGCGCGTTGCAGTCGTCGTCGCGGCCGTTGCACGCCTCGGTCGCGCCCGGGTAGGCGGTCGGGTCGCCGTCGTCGCAATCGGTGCAGGAGGACGCGAGGTCGCCGTCAGCGTCCAGGCAGTTGCACCCGACGATATTCGTCACGACGCGCCACGCCCCGGACTGCTCGCGCGACGCGATCCCGTAGCGCGCGCCGGTCCAGGCCAGGCAGGGGTAGTCGAACGGCAGGGAGCCGGAGGAGACGCGGACCGCGGGGGCGGCGGGAGCGCCGTCGGCGTCGGCCGTCGTGAAGACGATCTTCCGCTCGATCCCGTCCCGGGGTTCGCTCCACGCGACGCCGAACTCCTGCCCGGTCCACGCCACGTCCGGGTCGAGCGAGACGGCGTCCGAGAGCGGCTGGTCCGCGCCGAGCTTCGCGCCCGAGGCGTCGAGTCGCGCGAGGAAGGCGCGGTGGCTGCCCAGCCGCCGGTCGTGCCAGGCGACGGCGAAGCCGCTTCCGGACCAGGCCAGCCGCGGGTTCGAGGTCTCGGCCGCCGTCGCGTTCGAGGTCACGGGGGCGGGCCCCCCGAGCAGGTCTCCCGCCGCGGAGAGGCGCTGCAGGAAGACCTGCCCGCGGCCGCCGTCGAAGCCGCTCCACGCCACCGCGAACTCGTCGCCGGTCCACGCGATCGCGGCCCGGTTGGGCCACGCCGTGTGCGTCGCGACGCTCGTCACCGGGCCCGTCCGCAGGCCGGCACGGTCGACGGCCGCGAAAGTGAGGCCGCTCGCCTCGCCGGTCCAGACGATCCCGAAGACGCGTCCGTTCCACGCGAGGTCGGGCCAGCCCGAGATCTCCTCGCCGGCGGTGAGCGCGACCTCCGGAAAGAGCTTCGCCCCGGCGGGATCGAGCAGCGTGAAGTAGATCTCGAGCGCACCGTCGCGCGAGTCGGCCCAGACGACGCCGTAGCCCGATCCGGTCCAGGCGATCGCGGGGTCCTTGGCCCAGCCCGCGCTGGCCGAGACCGGGATCTCGCCCCCGAGGCGCGAGCCGGACGCGTCCGCGAAGGCGACGAAGATGGCGTCGCGCCCACCGCGTGCGTCGGACCAGGCGGTGGCAAAGCCGCCGCCGTTCCACGCGGTCCGTGGCCGGCTCCCGGCGCCGATCCCGCCGCCGCTGCTGAGAAGCCGGTCGCCACCGACCGCTTCCGGCGGGCTGCAGGTGCGGTCGCAGGCGGGGTCGTCGTCGATCAGCCCGTCGCAGTCGTTGTCGAAGCCGTCGCACGGCTCGGCCGCCCCGGGGTAGGCCGCCGCCCAGCCGTCGTTGCAGTCGAGAAACACGAACGGGCAGGCCGCGGAGGCGGGGTTTCCGTAGCCGTCCCCGTCGGTGTCGACGCACTGGGCGGACGCTTCCAGCCCGCAGCACGCGGCGAGGCACGCGACGATCGTCGCAAGGCGCATGAGGTCCTCCCCTGACCGCCGACCAGAGTAGCGCGAGGCGCCGAGAAACCGAGCCGTCAAGTCGAGTTAGACGGGGTTTCGCGCCCGGGCCGCGGGCGGAGGGAGCGGAGGGGGGAAGCGGGCGGAGGGCTGTGCCCTTCGCCCGCCCCGCTCGAACTACGGACAGGCCTGCGGCGAGGCCGCGATCCCCGGGTCGCGGGGGGCGGCCAGGCCGGCCTGCGCCGATTCGCCGGCGTCGTAGCTGCTGACGCCGGCGCAGTTCGCGGCGCGCACGAGGTACCAGTGCCCGTCGCCCGGCGCGGGCACCTCCGGCGCCCCCCAGGAGGTCAGCTCGACGTTGTCGATCAGGCACAGGTCGGTCGCCACGCTGAAGTCCCCGCCGCTGGTCACCAGCAGCGGCAGCCGGCCGCGCAGCACGTCGTAGGTGAGGGCTGCGGGGACGGACGGCCAGCTCAGGATCGCCGAGCCGGAGGAGGGTGAGCGCTCGGCGCCGAGCTGCAGCGGCCCGTCGGGGACCGGGATGTTGTTGTCGCCGATCCCGTCGCAGTCGTCGTCCAGGTAGTTGCAGACCTCGGGGCTGGGCTCGCCGGGGGTGCAGACCTCGACCGGCCGGCCGGCCTCGCACACGATCGAGCCCAGCGCCGCGCAGGTGCCGACGCCGCAGACCGTCGGCTGGACGGCGTAGTCCTCGTCGACCTGGCCGCTGCAGTCATCGTCCTGTCCGTTGCACGAGGCGTCGTCGGGCGCCGCCGGCGGGCCGGGCACGCAACTGTCCTGGACCGCCCCGCCCACGCAGGAGGTCGAGCCGACCCGTTCGCAGACGCCGGTGCCGCAGGCGGTGACGAGCGGCAGGTAGCCGTCGTCGACCAGGCCGTCGCAGTTGTCGTCGACGCCGTCGCAGGTCGTGTCGGAGGGCGCGAGCGGCGGTCCCGGCACGCAGGAGTCGCCCGCCACGCCGTCGACGCAGGAACTGACGCCGGTCGAGGCGCAGACCCCGAGCCCACAGCTGGTCGGGCCTGCGGCGAATTCCTCGTCCGACTGGCCGTCGCAGTCGTCGTCCAGCGCGTTGCAGGTCGCGTCGGTCGGCGCGATCGGGTTGCCGGGAGCGCAGGTGTCCTGGACCACCCCGCCGACGCACGAGACCGCGCCCGACCGCGCGCAGACCCCGATGCCGCAGGTCGTCGGCGTCGTCGGGTAGTCGTCGTCGGCCGTGCCGTCGCAGTCCTCATCGACCGCATCGCAGGTCGCGTCGGTCGGGGAGGGCGGCTCCAGCGGCTGGCAACTGTCCTGGACCAGCCCGCCGACGCACGCCGTCACGCCGGTGGCGGCGCAGACGCCCGTCCCGCACTGCGTCGCCGCCGGGAGGAAGTCCTCGTCGAGCGTGCCGTCGAGGTCGTTGTCGAAGGCGTCGCAGCCGTCGACGGGGTGGATCAGCGGGTTGCCGTCGTCGGGGTCGCCCTGGCACTCCGAGACCCCGTCGCCGTCCGCGTCGTCGAGCGCCGAGGAGGCCAGGAAGTCGGCGTAGTCGACCCCCGCCGTGACGCTCGTGCCCGTTCCCGGCCCGGCGCCCGACGGCCCGCTCGGCGAGCCCCACCAGTTGCGGCGCGCCAGCAGCGTGTCGGCGGTGTTGTTGACGATCCCGCTGGTGTCGGAAACCAGGTCGGTCCGTTCGAGCTGCGCGCCGCCGACCCAGTCGGCGACCACGCCCTTCCAGGCGCCGCGGATCGTCGAGCAGGAGACCCGGGTGTCGACCGGCGCGCCGTTGTCGCCGGCCTTGTGGACCAGGTACAGCCCGGTTCCCGAGTTGTCGATCATGTCGATGGTCGAGCGCTCGACCCGCGTCCGCGCGCTGTCGGCGGCCTCGCACGAGCGGCTGCCCAGGATCGCGATCGCGCGGTTCACGCCGCGGTTCCCGATCTCCGGGTTGTCGTGGATCCAGGTGTCGCTGGAGGCCTCGATCCAGATGTTCTGCGCGTCCGGCTCCGGCCACTCGTCGCTGGGCACGCCGTGGACCACGCTGCCCGCGATCTCGGTGGCGTTGGCCCAGCGCAGCTTGATCGAGCGCGTGATGTGGTAGGTGCTCGAGTTGAGGATCCGGTTGCGGTCCGCCGTGGCGCCGGCTCCGCCCTCGCAGGCTCGCGGGCCGCCGTCGATCAGGAACCCCTCGCGCGAGCGGTGGCCGCAGCGGTCCTCGTTGTCGCCGTCGCGGATCATCCCGTCCAGGTAGATCTCGTCGAAGGTGTTGTCGTCCGAGTCCCCGCGCACGCGGATCTCGGTCGTGCCGTTCTCCCGGAGGTCGAGGAACTGGAACAGCGAGTTCTTGACGTTGACCAGGTCGAGCCCGACCTCCGTGTCCTGGTGCCCTCCGTAGCAGGCCGGCGTCCCCATCCCGGCCCCGTGGATCGTCAGGTAGCGCAGCGTGACGCCGCTGACGCTGGAGAGGGTCAGCGCCGGCCGGCGCGGCCCGCTGAACTGCGTGCCGTCGATCACGGCGCGGTAGCAGTTGTCGCAGTACGGCAGCGGGATCTTGCCCGGGATCCCCTCGAGGTCGACCGGCCGGGTCATCGTCGCCTGGCCGCGGATCTCGCCCTCGCCGATCAGGATCAGGCTGCCGGTCGGAGCGGCGTCGAGCGCGGGCTGCAGCGTGTCGTAGCAGGCGCCGGTGGCGCGCGACCAGCCGCCGGTCTTCGGCGCCTTGGCCAGCACCGGCTGCAGCGTGCGCGCGATGAAGTTGCCGACATCGGCCGGGCCGGTGACGGTGTCCCCGGTTCCGCCCACGCCGCCCGGTCCGCCCGGTCCCGAGGCCGCGCCCCACCAGTTGTGGCGGGCATCGACCGGCGCGGTACCGCCGTTCAAGAGCCCCTGTCCGTTGGCGTAGACGATCGTCTCGTTGATCCGCACGCCGGGCGCGCTCCCGGCCGCGATCTCGATCGCCGGGCCGGTCTGGTTGAAGAACCGGTTCTGCAGCGCGGCGAGCCCGGTCACGGTGCCGCTCACCGCGAGCCCGCCGTCGTTGCCGCGCATCTCGTTGCAGAAGAACTCGACGCCGTTCGCGCCGTCGATCCAGGCTCCCCGCCCGTCGTCGACCGCGCCCAGGCCGGTCTGCCCGGTGAACAGGTTCCCTTCCATCCGCAGGTCGGTGGCGCCGTGGATCTCGACCGCGGCGCGGCCGGAGGCGAGGATCGCGAGCGCATTGTTCGTGAAGGTGTTGCCGGCCAGCTGGAGCGTCCCGTTGCCGCCGGACGCCAGCTTCACGGCCGGGCCGCCGTTGCCGCTGAAGTCGTTCTGGCGGATGTCGACGCGGCCGGCCCCGCCGGTGAGCAGCACCCCGACGCCGCCGTTCGCGGAGCCGTCGGCCGCGTGGTTGGCGACGATGTTGCCCGTGATGCGGATCCAGTCGCCGGCAGCCCCGACCGAGTCGACGACGATGCCCGTGGTGCAACCGGAGACATTCAGGTTCGTGAGCTGGGTGGTGCGCACCCCCGGGTGCGCCGCGTCGCCGATCCGGATGCAGGCCCGGCCGGGGTTGGGGCCGGTGACCGCGAACCCGTTGAGCTGCGCGCCGGAGGCCAGGATCCGCACGATGTCGGAGACACCGGCGCCGCGCAGGATCGTGTTGGCGTTGTTGCCCGTGCTGTTGACGTAGACCGCGCGGTCGATCAGCACGTCCTCGGTCCAGGTCCCCTCGCCGACCTCGACCGCGTCGTTGGCGCAGGCGAGCGCGATGCCGTGGTTGATCGTCCGGCACGGGGAAGCGGAGGACAGGCAGTTGTTGGCGGCGTCGCTGCCCGTCTGGGCGATCCAGCGGGTGCCGCACTGGGCCCGGGCCGGGACGGACCCGGCGGCGAGGGCCAGTGCGAGGACGGCCAGGGGGAAGAGCACCCGCATGCGACGCGTCACGGTCATGGCGCCTCCATCGCTCACCGGCTCGGGTTGGGCGGAGGGCGGTGCCCGAATCATCGCGGAACGGGCGCGGCCCCTTCTGGGCCGCCCGCTCCGTGGGCACACCGCCAGCCCCCCCTGCGCCGTGGCGACGCTCGGCAGGAATGTACGCGGAGCGCCCACGGAAAGAAGGGACAGTCGCGGGGGAGGGACCGAGGATGTTTGTCCAAATTATACCGTATTAAACCAGAATCGTCCACTGTTCAAGATCCACCACCCCTCCGGCCACACCCCTCCGGACCGGATCGCGGGTCCGCCGGCTGCCGAGCCAGGCTTGATCCGTCCCGGCCCCAGGCGTATAGGAGGGCCGCGGAGCAGTGCTGCCAGCAGTCGAGGCGTCCAGGGGGAGGACCCACGCTGCAGATCGGTCCGTACCAAGTCGAGCGCCTGCTGGGTAGAGGGGGCATGGGCGAGGTCTTCCTCGCCCGGGACACGCGGCTGGACCGCCCGGTCGCGATCAAGGCGGTACATCCCGACCTGCTCGCCCGCCCCGACGTCCGCGCCCGGTTTGTGCGCGAAGCCCGCATCGCGGCATCGATCGTCAATCCCTTCGTCGCCACCGTCTTCGACGTGCTCGAGCAGGAAGACAGGACCTTCCTCGTCATGGAGTACCTCGAGGGCCGGTCCCTGGCCGACGCCGAGAGAGACGGGAGCGTCGGGATCGACCAGCGCCTCGCGTGGTGCGCCGAACTGGCTGACGCCCTGCGCGCGGTACACGAGCACGGACTCGTCCACCGCGACGTCAAGCCCACGAATGTCATCGTCACGAGCAGCGGACACGTGAAGCTGCTCGACTTCGGCCTGGCGCGAGCGGCCTCCGTTTCCCCCGTGCCGGACTCGACCGCCGCCACTGCGGACGAATCGCTGACGCATCACGGCGCGGTCGTCGGAACGATTGCGTACATGTCTCCCGAGCAGTTGCGGGCCCAGGAACTCGGGCCCGCCAGCGATCTGTTCTCGCTCGCCGTCGTCGGTTTCGAGCTGACGACAGGTGTGCACCCGTTCCGCCGCGAGACGCAGGCCGAGACGATCAGCGCGATTCTCTCGGAGCCGCCCGCCGAGCGGGAAGCGTCGCGCACATTCGACAGTACGCCCGGTCTGCGCGCGGTCCTGGAGCGCGGGCTGCGAAAGCGCCCCGAGGAGCGCTACGCCAGCGCGGAGGAACTGGCGGAGGACCTGCGGCGGGTCCAGCGCGGCGAGTGGACCCGGGCACGCGGCGCCGCGGATGCGTTACGCCGCCGTCGCCTCGCCCTGGTGCTCGCGATCGTCACCGTGCCGACGCTGGCGGGGGCGGCCGCCGGCTGGCAGTGGCTGCGCACGCCGCCACGACGGGACGAGCCGCGGGTCGCGATCGCGGTCGCGGCCCTGGAGGACCGCACCGGGGAGCCCGACGGTGCGGTGCGGGCGACGATGGTCGCGGACCTGATCTCGACCGACCTCTCGGCCTCGCGGCTGGCGCGGGTGCGCGGGCCGGCCCAACTCGCGGAAGTGCTCGGCAGGTCGCGGGTCCGCCTCGACCCCGTCTCGGCGCGGCGCTTCGCCCAGACCCTCGGCCTCGACTACCTCCTCACAGGCACGCTCTACCGCGACGGCGCCCGTTACGTCGCGACCCTCGAGTCGGTGCCGGCGGAGGGCCGAGTCGAGCTGGCCGCGGTGCGCGCCGAGGCGGGCGATGCGCTGGAACTGGCGGAGCGTCTCTCGTCCCAGCTCCGGGCGATGCTGCCCGGCGTCGGCCGCCTGACCGCCTGGCGCGACGACCAGGTCGATCTGGCCGGCCTGACCTCCGACTCGGAAGAGGCCCGGCTGCTGTTCGAACGGGGCCAGGCGGCGATGCGCGACGGGAAGCTCAACGAGGCGATCGCGCGGCTCGAGGCGGCGGTCCAGGCGGATGCCGGTTTCGCGATGGCCTACGGTCGGCTCGCCGAGGCCTTCGATGAGGCGGGCTACGGCTCCAAGGCGCGCGACGCGGCCACGCGGGCGATGGAGCTGGCGCCCGGCGCCGACACGCCCGAGGGTGAACGGCAGGCGCTGACGCTGAAGGCGATCTGGGCCCGGACCTTCGGCCGTACCAGCGAAGCCGTCGACGCAACCGCGGCGTTGGTCGAGCGCTTCCCCGACGAAGCGAACCTGCTGCGCCTGCACGCTGGAGCTCTGGCCGACGCCGGACGGCTCCCGGAGAGCGTCGCCACGCTGCAGCGCGCGATCGAACGCGAGCCGGCCGATCCCTCGCTGCACCTGGCGCGGGCCGAGACGCTGATCCTCGCCGATCAGCCGCTCCGCGCGGCCGCCGAACTGGACGCGGCGGAGCGGCTCTACGGGCAGCTCGACAGCGCCGAGGGGCTGGCCGCGACGACCTTCACGCGGGGTCAGGTGGCCGTGATGTCGGCCGACTTCGGCGCGGCCGGGCCGGCCTTCGCGTCGGCTGCGGACCAGTTCGAGCGGGCCGGACGCACGGTCGGCGCCACCCGCGCGGAGATGGAGTTTGCGGCCAACGAGCTGCGGCTGGGCCGGCCGCGCGAGGCCGACCGCGCGCTGCAGAAGGCCGAGGCAACGGCGCGCGCGACCGGCCACCTGGCCTTGCTGAACGAGGTGTTGCTGCGCCGCGGCGTGCAGGCCTACCTGCAGAGCGACTTCGGCCAGGCGGAGCGGCTGATGCGCGAGTCGCTCGACCTGGCGCGGCAACTGCAAGACGAACCGCTGATGCTCGATCCGCTCGTCAACCTGGGCAGCCTGTTCCAGTACACCGGGCGCGCGGCGGACGCCGGGCCGATGCTGGCGGAAGCGCTCGACCTGGCGCGCAAGCTGGATCGGCCCGACATGGCGGTGACGAGCGCGGCGATGCTGGCCGATCTCCGCTATCAGGCGGGAGAGATCGAGGCCGCCATCCAGCTCTACCGCGAGGTGACGGGCGATGCGCCGCCGGAGAAGGCCTCGCAGGCGGCCGGGTGGGGCTGGGCCGGGCTGGCAGAAATCTTCGAGCGGCAGGGACGACTCGCCGAGGCCCTCGACAGTGCCACGCGCGCCGCGGCCGTGTTCGACGCACGCGCGTTGCCCGCCTATGTCGCGTACGCGAACCTGCGCCGCGCGCAGCTCCTGGCCGCGCTGGGCCGCGACGGCGAGGCGCAGGACGAGATCGAAGCGGCTCACCGCGCGGCGCGCAAGGCGCGCGGGCTGGCCGACCTCGAGGCGCGAGTCGAGCTGGCGCGCGGGATCGCGTCGGCCTACGCCGGCCGGTGGGACGACGCCCGGCGCGCGGCCCGCCGGGTGCAGTCGATGCCGGGCGGAAGCGTGGCCATGCTGCGCATCCTGGCGCTGGAGCTGGAAGCGGAGGCCGCGCTCCGGCGGGGTCGCAAGAGCGAGGCCCGCCAGGCCTGCGATGCCGCGCTCGCCCTGAACGGGGCCCCGCGACCGGATCGAGTCGACACCGTCGCGCTGCGGGCCGAGGTCCTGGCGGCGTCCGGGGACCACGCCGCCGCAGCGGCCGCGGCCCGGGAAGCGTTCACCGAAGCGGAGCGGATGGAGCTGCGGCTGGCCACCGCGCGCGCTGCGGCGGTGCTGGTGGCCGAGAGGGCAGGGAACGAGTCGGAACGCGCGGTCTGGCGCCAACGAGGCCTGGCCGCGCTCGACGCATACGAGGCGGGGGCGCCTCCCGAGAGTCGGGAGCGCGTCGCCGCGCGAGTCGATCTGCAGCGGATGCGGGCCGCGCTGGGGGGCGGTTCGGCCGCTGCCGAAAACCAGGGGAGGGGTCCATGAAGCTCGCAGTCGTGCTCCTGCAGATTCTGTTGTTGGTCACCATCACAGCAGTGGTGGCGGGGGGGGGCGCGCAGTCCGGGCCGCCGGATACTCCACAGGAGACGCCCAAGTCTGGGGATGGGCCGGGCCCCGGACCCGCCCCGGGACCGATCGTCGTGATCAAGGGCGGCACCGGAGGCGCCGGCATCTCCTTCCAAGTGGACGAGATCGCACAGACGGCGGGTTCGCCCACGACTGGCTTGCTGCGCGGGGACTTCATCGGCCAATCCGTGAGGTCACTGGAGTGCAAGAACAGGACGACGGGGATCTGGGGCCCTGCCAGCAGCATCAGCATCACCGACGAGGGCGATCAGGTCTATCGGCTGGTGATCGAGAAGACGGCACAGAAGACGCTCTGGTGGACGCTGGAAGAGAAGCAGCCGTCGCCGCCCCGTACGATCGCGCTCCGGCCCTCCAACCCGACGCCAGGGAAGGTCCCAGCGCAGTTTCTCGAACTCTCGGCTGGGACGATGAGGACCGGAGCGAATGTCGCCTGCTCTGAAGTCAGGTTCCAGGTCAACGTGGCGGAGTAGCGACGATGTGCCGCAGTTCCTGCTTTGGGCTGCTTCTCCTGGCGACTGTGTGCCCCGGTGAGCACTGCCCCAGGCCCTTGGACGAGAGAATCTGCCATGCCGCATTGGCATGGAAGATCGAGAACTCGCTCCACGGGGAGTACGCCCCCCTGAACGGGGACGAGCGCGTCCTTGGGCTGGTCTATGTCGGACCCGACGAGTTCGGGCCCGGATCGGCCACGCTTCAGCTCGTTTCGGACGGCATTCTGCCGCCCGCGTCGACCCGGCCTGAGCATCCTTCGGACGCGTTGCGGGAGGCTGGCTACTACGTGGGCACCTTCACCGCAGCCGATCAACCGCGCTTTCTGGCTCGCCTGGGAGCGCGAAGCGCGGTGCTCGGGGAGGGCGCCGTGGACGGTGGGCTGAGCGCCGTCCTCGAGGAGCCCGATAAGGTGGTCCTCGCCGGGCGGATTCCCTTCGTTGGCGACGACTATGTTGCGATGTTCGATGCTCGTGACGGGAAGGTGATGCAGGTTCGCTGGTCGTACAAGCTGGAGAAGAACCTGCGGACATCACAGTTGCCGCAGGCCGGCAGATGGGTGAGTCCATGAGCGCCCGGGCCGGACTGGCCGCAACGCTGCTCCTCCTCGCCGCCGGCGCGTCCACGGCATCTCCCTGCCCGACCGTCCACTGGATCGTCAAGGGCCAGGACCCGAAGATCACGTACAACATCCTCTTCCTCGGGGCTGGTTTCGGGGAAGACGATCTGCCCGCATTCCGGACGGTCGTCCAGGAACTAGCCTCGCAACTCCTTGAGCGCCCATCGTTCGCACCATACAGCGGTTGGATCAATGTCTACAGGATGGACTTGGTGAGCAGCAGCGATGTCGATGTCGGAAGCTGCCCAGAGGGTTGCATCGGCGGAACGCCGCTAGCCACCGAGATCGACGAGCGAGTTGATGCAGTCTCCAGCAACGGAGGATCGGAGGACACGTTGGAGATCGATCTGGTGGCGCGGCGCTGCTGGCTCTCCCCAACAAGCCCCCCAAAAAAGCTCGGGAACTGCAACCTCGTCTGGCTCGACGCCGAAGACCGAGCCACCGTGTTGAAGCTGCAATTCTGCGCGCCCCATATCAAGGCTGTCGTCGTCGTCGCGAACCTACGCGCCCTCGTGGGAGGGGGGGAGGAGGACCCCTTCTCGGCTGGGGTTGGTCTGACGGTTGTCGGATATTCCCCGGGGGCCGAGGACGGCGATTCGTTGGCAGGCCCCTCGGCAGTAGCTCTGCTGGAGCACGAGTTCGGCCACCTGTTCGGCCTCTACGACGAGTACGTCACGGCTGCGGGCGCACCGCGAGGGGAATTCCACGCCGACCGAAACGTCTGGAGACCGATGGCGCCCGACGAGACGCAATCCGTCCTCGCCGATGCGAGGCACGACTACGAGAGATGCAAGCGATGGAGCCTTCGCACGGGCGAGCTGGCGCCGCCGATCCCGTGGCAGGCCACACTGGACGCGCACTGCAAGGAGCTGGGTCTCGGGATCTGCGAGAAGGAGCTCGGTCCTGGTCGGGAATACTGCGTCTGGAGTCCCTCGGAGGATCCCTGCGAGGTCACAGAGGCCGCGGAGGCCCCAGGGCTGTGGGAGGGAGCCTATTACAGCGAGGGGTGCTTCCACCGGGCGAAGTACAGTTGCCTGATGAGGGTGGCCTCACCCGACGATAAGCCGTGCGAGGCCTGCCAGCGACAGATCCATAGGGCCCTGTGCGGTCTAATACCCGGTGCGGAGAAATGCGGCGCGCAGTACGTGCCGCCCGCCGGAGAGCAGCGGATGGAGGAGAGTTCACCAGCCCAGTAGACCACCCGGCCCGCCACAACGTTGCCGGCGGCGGAGCGCTTCCGCCCCGCCGCCGGCCGATCCACTAAGACCTAGTAGTCCGTGAACAGCAGCAGGTCCGGCGAGCCGGTCCCCGCGTTCGCCACGACGCCCGTCGTCGCGTTCCCGGTCAGCGCCGCCGCCACCTGGGCCGGCGTCGCGCCGGGATTGCGCTGCAGGTAGAGCGCGGCCACGCCCGCGACGTGCGGTGCGGCCATCGAGGTCCCGCTCATCGTCGTCGTGGCGGTGTCCGAGCTGTTGTAGGTCGACTTGACCCCCTCGCCCGGGGCGAACAGGTCGAGGCAGCCGCCGTAGTTGGAGAACCCGGCGCGGCTGTCGCCCGAGTTCGTGGCGCCGACCGTCAGCGCGGCCGGAACGCGCGCCGGCGAGGTGAAGCAGGCGTCGGCGCTGCTGTTGCCGGCCGCGATGGCATAGGTCACGCCGGCCGCGATCGAGCGCTGCACCGCGTCGTCGAGCGAGGTCGAGGCGCTGCCCCCCAGGCTCATGTTGGCGACCGCCGGCTTGCGGTGGTTGGAGGTCACCCAGTCGACCCCCGCGACCACACCCGAGGTCGTCCCCGAGCCGAAGCAGTTGAGCACGCGGACCGGGTACAGGTTGACCTTCTTCGCCACACCGTAAGGCTTGCTGCCGACCGTGCCCGCGGTGTGCGTGCCGTGGCCGTTGCAGTCGCTGGTGCCGCGGCCGTCGTTGATCGAGCTGTAGCCCGCGCGCACGCGGCCGCCGAAGTCGACATGGGTGGAGCGGATCCCGGTGTCCAGGATGTAGGCGTGCACGCCGGTGCCGTTCACGGAGTAGGTGTAGTCGCCGCTCGACGGCAGCGCGCGCTGGTCGATGCGATCCAGGCCCCAGGTCGGGTTGGGCTGCGTCGCGTCGGCGGTGACGATCCCGTCCTCCTCGACGTACCGTACCCGCTCGTCGCGCGCCAGCCGCTCCGCGGCCTCGGCGTTCAGGTTGATCGAGAAGCCGTCGAGTGCGGCGTGGTAGACGAAACCGACCGTTCCGCCATAGGCGAAGGCCAGCTCGCGCGCGAGCTGGTCCACGGTGGGCAGCAGGGCCGCGCTGCCGAATGTGCCCTTCAGCGCCGAGGGCTCGAGCACCACGATGTAGCTCCCCGCGACCGGCTGGGCGCTGCGCAGGACCGGGCCGTTCCCGGCGAGCGCGGCTCCCGTGACGGCCACGGTGGCGAGCAGTACGAGGATCCTGTCCATCCGCATCCGAATCTCCTCCTCCCGGGCGGCGCCATCCGCGCCCGCCCGCGGCGAAGCGAGAATATCTCCCGAATCTCGCTCCGTGGCACCCCTCATCCCGCGTCTTGGGGGCGCGGTTCATCCGCAGCGCGGCTGCCACGCCAGGGCCGGCCCCCGCGTTATCATCCGGTAAGGCGCGGAGGGGGCGGTGGACTCTTGAGCGCACGGAGCAGTCGGCCCGGCCGGGGCCTCGCGCTCGGACTCGGGCTCGCGGCGCTATTCGCCGTCCCGGTCGCGGCCGGCGAGTTGCCCCTGCGCTTCGAACGGCTCTCGCTCGAGCAGGGGCTCTCCCAGAGCATCGTCGAGTGCATCCTGCAGGACGCGCGCGGCTTCATGTGGTTCGGCACGGAGGACGGCCTGAACCGCTACGACGGCTACCAGTTCGTCGTGTTCCGGCCCAGCCCGGTCCGTGCCGGAGGGATCAGCACGGCCCACGTCACAGCGCTGACCCAGGACCGCACCGGGATCCTCTGGATCGGCACCTTCAACGGCGGGCTCAACCGCTACGATCCCCGGACGGGGGAGTTCCAGGTCTACCGCAGCCAGCCGGGCGACCCCCGCAGCCTGGGCCACGACCTGGTCCGCGCGATCCGCGAGGACCGCGAGGGGCAGCTCTGGGTCGCCACCGGCGGCGGCGGGCTCTCCCGCTTCGATCCGGGGCGCGGGACCTTCACCCACTACGCGCACGACCCGGACGACCCGCGCAGCC
This sequence comes from Acidobacteriota bacterium, assembly GCA_025456425.1. GTDB lineage: Bacteria > Acidobacteriota > Polarisedimenticolia > J045 > J045 > JALOKP01. The sequence continues at coordinate 63,320 of JALOKP010000001.1, forward strand.
TGCCCGCGGATTTCGTCGACTCCCTGCTGATCGACCGGGCGGGGATCGTCTGGGCCGGGACGCGGGGCGGAGGGCTCGCGCGCCTCGACCCGCGCGAGGGCGCGTTCCGCACCTTCCGGCACGACCCCGCGCGCGCCGGATCGCTCAGCCACGACGACGTGACGGTGCTGCTCGAGGACCGGCAGGGCCGGCTCTGGGTCGGCACGCGCGGCGGCGGCCTCGACCTCCTGGACGATCCCGCGACCGGGACCTTCCGCCACTTCCGGCACGACCCCGCGCAGGGCGTGTCGCTCGGCCACGACCACGTGACGGCGCTCTACGAGGACCGCGCCGGCCGGCTCTGGGTCGGCACCAATGGCGGCGGCCTTCAGCTGTACGTGCCCGAGACCGGGAACTTCGAGCGCTACCGGACCGACCCGGCGGAGCCGGGCAGCCTGAGCCGCAACGAGGTCAAGGCGGTTCTCGAGGACGCCGGCGGGATGCTCTGGGTCGGGACCTACGGCGGCGGCCTGAACCGCGCCGACCCGGGCCGTAAGCCGTTCCTCACCTACCGGGCGCGGCCGGGCGACCCCGACAGCGTGGGGAACGAGATCGTCTGGACCTTCCTCGAGGCCGCGGACGGAGGCGTCTGGGTCGGGAGCCACGGCGGCGGGCTCGAGCGGCTCGATCCGGCGACCGGGAAGTGGACGCACTTCCGTTCCCGGCCGGGCGATCCGCGCAGCCTCAGCGACGACCGCGTGCGGGTGATCTGCCCCAGCCGCACCGGGCACTACTGGATCGGCACCGACGGCGGCGGGCTCGACCGCTTCGACCCCCGCACGGGGACTTTCGTGCGCTACCGCCACGACCCCGCCGACCCGGACAGCCTCGCGCACGACCAGATCCGCGCGCTGATGGAGGACCGCGAGGGCACGCTCTGGATCGGGACCTTCGGCGGCGGGCTCGACCGGCTCGATCCCGGCGCCGACCGCTTCGCGCACTACCGCCACGACGAGACGAACCGCGAGAGCCTCGGCAACGACGTCGTGCGCGCGCTGCTGCAGGATCGCCAGGGCCGGGTCTGGGTCGCGACCCACGGGGGGGGGCTCAACCTGCTCGACCGCGAGCGCGGCACCTTCCGGCGCTTCCTGCCGGTCGCGCGTACTCCCTCGCTGAGCAGCCCCTTCATCTTCTCTCTGCACGAGGACAGCCGCGGGACCCTGTGGGTCGGGACCTGGGGCGGCGGGCTCAACCGCTTCGACCCGCGCGACGGGTCGGCCGAGGTCCTGACCACCTCCGACGGCCTGCCGAGCGACAACATCTACGGGATCCTCGAGGACGACGCCGGCCGACTCTGGATGAGCACCAACGCCGGGCTTTCGCGCTTCGACCCGGAGCGGCGCTCGTTCCACAACTACTCGGAGTCGGACGGGCTGCAGAGCAACGAATTCAACGGCACCGCCTTCCACCGCGGGCCGAGCGGGCGGATGTACTTCGGCGGGATCAAGGGGTTCACGACCTTCATGCCGGGCGCCATCCTCGACAACCCGCGCCCGCCCCCGGTCGTGATCACGCGCTTTCTCAAGCTCAACCGCGAGGCGGAGACGCCGCTCGCGATCCCGGAGACGCGCCAGGTCGAGGTCGGTCCGGACGACTACTACATCGCCTTCGAGTTCTCGGCGCTCGACTTCGCAGCGCCCGCCCGCAACCGCTACGCTTACCGGATGGTCGGCTTCGATCCGGATTGGATTGCCGTGCCGGCCGACCGGCGCTTCGCGACCTACACCAACCTGCAGCCGGGGAGCTACGCCTTCCAGGTCCGCGCCAGCAACAATGACGGCGTCTGGAACGACGAGGGGACGACGCTCGCGGTCGTGGTCCAGCCGCCCTATTACAAGACCTGGTGGTTCCGTGTCCTGCTGGCCGGCCTGGCCCTCGGCGCCGTGCTGATCGGTACGCGGGCCTGGCTGGCGCGGCACGAGGAGCGGGCGCGGCTGCGGCTGCTGGAGAGCGAACTCGACGTCGCGGCGCACATTCAGTGCTCGCTGCTGCCGAGCGAGTTCCCGCCCTTCGCGGACCGCGGCGATATCGACGTCTTCGCACAGATGATCCCGGCCCGCCACGTCGGTGGCGACTTCTACGACTTCTACATGGTCGCGCCGGACCGCCTTGCGTTCGCGATCGGCGACGTCTCGGGCAAAGGGGTTCCGGCGGCGCTGCAGATGTCGCTCTGCCGCGTCCTGGTCAAGGGCGCGGCGATCGCCGGCCGGCCGATCGGCCAGGTCGCCTCGGTCGTCAACGGCACGCTGGTCGGAGAGCTGCCCCCCAACGGTTTCATTACCGCCTTCCTGGGGATGCTCGACCTGGCGACGGGACGCCTGGAGTACGTCCTGGCGGGCCACAACCCGCCCGCAATCGTCGGCGCCGACGGGCGCGTGCGTTTCCTCCACACGCCGGCCTCGATGTTCCTCGGCAAGTTCCCGGAGGCGCAGTACGAGACCGGGGCCGCGCAGCTCGCGCCGGGCGACACGCTGCTGCTCTACACCGACGGCATCACCGAGGCGCTCGACGCGGGCGGCACCTGCTTCGACGAGGACCCGGAGCGGCTTGGCCGGCTGCTCGCGACGACGGCCGGGATGCCGCTCGCGGCGGCGGCCGGGGCCGTGCTGCGTGCGGTCGAGGCGCACTCGGCTGGCGTCCCGCAGTCCGACGACCGCACGCTGATGCTGATCCGGCGCCCTGCGGCGCCCGCGCGGACCTGACCCCGAGGGCGCGGGCCCGCGGGGCTTGGGCTATCCTCTGCGGCCGGTGCCGGCCCGGCCGCGGCCCGGCTTCCCGAGCGAGGACCCTCACTCTTGCCGACCCGGACCCAAGGAGCGCTGCGCTTCGCCCTGGCCTGGATCGCCGGCACGGCGATCGGCGGCGCGGCCGTCGGCGTGCTGGTTGGCGGCAGTCTCGCATGGGCGCGCGGCGGGATGCCCGCAGACGCCCCCCCGGCGCTGCTCGTGGCGCTTCACACCCTCGCGATCTACGGCTTGGCGGCGGTGCTGCTGGGTGTAGCGACTGGCCTGCCGTGGGCGCTGGCCGGGGCTCTCCTGCCCGCGGAGGGGCGCGCCGCGCGCGCGCTGCGCCTGGTGGCGCTGCCGCTCGGGGCGATCGGCGTCGCGCGCTATGCCGCCCCGCGGCTGGCCGAAGCGCTGCCGCTGCGCGGCCCCGAGGCGCTCACCGGCTGGCTCGTCGCGGCCGCGGCGGTCGGGCTGGCGCTCCTGGTCGCCGCCGCGCTGGCCGTGGCCCGCGGCGCCGAGCGGCCGCTGGCGCGGACGCTAGCAGCGACGCTGCTGATCGGCGCGCTCCTGGCCGGAGGCGTCCGACTGCTCTGGAACGGGACCGATGCGCCCGAAGGGCTGGCAGGCGTCGCCGCGCCGCGCGGCGAGGGGAAGGGGGCGGGGCCGTTCGCGCCCGCGTCCGTCACCTTCCCCGCGCCGCGGAACGTGATCCTGATCGTGATCGACACGCTGCGCGCCGACCACCTCTCGTGCTACGGCTACCCGCGGAAGACCAGCCCCCATATCGACCGGCTCGCGGCCGAAGGGGCGCTGTTCGAGTACGCGATCGTGCAGAAGCCCTCGACCAGCCCCAGCGTCGCCACGATCCTGAGCGGGACCTACCCCTTCACCCACGGGATCTACACCGTCCGCGACTGGCTCCCCGACAAGGTCCTGACGCTGCCCGAGATCCTGCGCACGCGCGGGATGCGCACCGGCGGCGTGGTCACCAACGTCAACCTGTCGCGGGCCTTCAACTTCCAGCAGGGGTTCGACGACTACTTCGAGGTCGGGACGACCGAAGGGCCCAGCGACTCGGCGCCGGCGACGAAGGCCGCGCTCGACTGGATCGACCAGGTCAAGGACGGGCCGTTCTTCCTCTACCTTCACTACCTCGACCCGCACGCCCCCTACACGCCGCCGCCGCCGTTCCGCGGGACCTTCGCGGGGGACGCCTGGTCCGATCTCTACCACGGCCCCGAGCCGCCGATCGGCCCGACTTACCTGGGCGAGATACACAAGGAGTCGGTGATCGAGAACGGCTCGCGCGACGTCGACCTCTACGTCCAGCGCTACGACGAGGAGATCCTCTACGTCGACTCCGCGATCGGCCGGCTGTTCGAGCGGCTGCGCGTGCTGGGGCTGGACGAGTCGACGCTGGTGATGCTGACCTCGGACCACGGCGAGAGCCTGGGGGAACACAAGTTCTTCTTCGGCCACGGCCATGTCCCGTTCGAGGACAACGTCCGGGTGCCGCTGATCGTCTGGTACCCGCCCGGCGTGGCCGGCGGCCAGCGCGTCGGGACGATCGTCGAATCGGTCTCGATCGTGCCGACGGTCCTCGACGCGCTGCGGGTCGACTACCCGGTGAAGTTCGAGGGGCCGAGTCTGTGGCGGCACCTGCCGCCCGGCGCGCCCGACGGCGACGCGGTCGCCTTCATCGAGGTCCGCAAGACGAAGGACACGCTGATGAACTCGATCCGCACGCCGCGCTGGAAGCTGATCCACAACCCGGCGGGGATCGACCTGGCACGCGATCCGCTTCGGGTCAGGACGCTGCTCGACGCGCGGCGGCTCGAGCGGCTGTGGTGGGCGGCGCACGACGGGCCGGCGGTGAAGCGGGTCTGGGAGCTGTACGACCTGCAGGCCGACCCGGGCGAGCTGCACGACCTGGCGCGCGAGCGGCCCGAGGTGGCACGCGCGCTCTGGGAGCCGCTCGCGGCCTGGATCGCGCTCGGCCCGGCGGAGCGGGTCTCGCGGCGCGTCAAGCTCGAGGATCTGTCGCCGGCCGAGGTCGAGACACTGCGCTCGCTGGGGTACGTGCGGTGAGCGCAGGGACCGGAACCCGCCGGGCCGGGCTCGCGCTGGCCTTCGCCGTCGCCGCCGCGACCTTCGCGCTCTACTCGATGGACAGCCACTTTCCCGGCTACTACCACGTCAACGAGCCGGACAAGGGGATCCAGATCCTGGAGGACGAGCGGAACTTCCTGCACCCGCTGCTCATGCTGACCGCGACCGACGCCGCGGGGCTGGTGTTGGGCGCGCCACAGTCGATGCAGGAGGCGATCGAGCAGGGACGCGTCGTCTCGGCGCTGGCGGCCGCGGCCGGGGTGGCGGCGCTCTCGCTGATCGGCTGGAGCGCGGGCGGCTGGCTGGGCGCGCTGGCGGTCGCGCTCTTCGCCGGCTCGTCGTTCGTGCTCTACGAGTCGGCGCACTACATGAAGGAGGACGCGGTCTTCACGCTGGGGATCGGCCTCTTCCTGCTGGCGCTGGTGGCGTTCGCGCGGCGGCCGTCGGCCGGGCGCGTGCTCGCGCTGGGAGCGGCCTGCGGGGTCGCGATCTCGGCCAAGTACGTCGGCGGCGTGTTCGTGCCGCTGGCCCTGGTGGTGGTCCTGCTGGCGCGCGAGCGGCGGGGCCCGGGCCCGGCGCCCGACGCGCCGCGCGCGCCGTGGCGCCGGCGCCTGGCCTGGGCCGGCCTGCTGGCGGCCGCGCTCGCGGTCGCCGGCGCCGCCATCAACTACCGCGCCCTGGTCGAGTACGACCGCTTCGCGCGCGGCTTCTCGACCGAGTGGAAACACGGCGTGGCCGGGAAGCTCCCCGACGTCGACGTCGCGCCGTCGTCGGTGCCACACCTGCGCTACCGCCGCAACCTGAAGCAGGTGACGCCGCTGATCCTGCTGCTCGGCCTGGCCGGCGCGGCGCAGGCGCTGCGTCGGCGCGGTCCGCGTCCCGAGCTGGGGCTGGTTGCGGCCTTCACCGGCTGGAACCTGCTGGTCCTCTCGTTCTCGCCGCTGCACAGCGAGACGTACTTCCTGCCGGTCGAACTGGGGCTGCGCACGCTGGCCGGGCTGATGGTGCCGCAGGTCGGACGGCTCGCGTACCTGGCGGCGCGGCCGCGGCTCCGCGCCGCGGCGACGGGCGCGGCGCTCCTGCTCCCGCTCGCCGCCGCGCTGCCGCCGCTCCTGGCGCGGGTCGAGGCCTTCCGCCACGACTACCGCGTGGAGTTGATGCGCTGGATGCGCGAGAGCCTGCCGGCCGAGGCCGTGATCGCGCAGGACGGCAAGGCGCGGATCCCGACGCCCGACGACTGGCGCTTCCAGGGGGCGGCGATGCACGGGCCGCAGCGCGTGCTCTTTTCGCGCCACCTCTCGTCGGAGTGGGGCTCGGTCGCCGCGCTGCAGGCGAAGGGAGTGACCCACGTGATCGTCGCCGCCGACGACGTCCGGCGCTACAGCCGGGCCCGCGGCCGCTCGAGCGCGCAGCGCAGCTTCTACGAGGAGCTGGCCCAGGACGGCACGCTGCTCTGGAAGAGCCCGGTCCGGGAGGACTGGGACACCGTGCTCAACCCGGAGCTGTACCTCTACTCGCTGCCGGCCGCCGCGCCCGCTTCCTGAGGGCCCGGCCCCGCCGCGCCGCCGCCCGCGCGGCCGTTCCGCGGTACGATTTCGCGGGGTGCGCGATGCCGCGGTCGGGGACGCAGCGAACGGTTCCGAACAGCCCGTTTCGATCGGTGGCGATCCTGAACCCGCTCGGCGACTTCGGGATCACGACCTACTCGTACGAGCTGGCCGAGGGGCTGGAAGCGAACGGCGTGCGCGCCGATTTCTACACCAGCGACGTGTCCCCCCTCTCCGAGCTGCCCGCCCGGCACCGGCACCGGTGCTATCCCGTCCTCGGCAGCCTGTTGCTCAGGCAGCGGCGCGCGCTCCGCGCACCGCGGACCGCGGACGGCGGGTGCGCGCCCGGCGGCGCGGACGGCCTGCCGAGTGCGGCCGCCCGGGCCGCCGAGGACGCGGCGACGGCCCATCGCCGGGGCGAGGGGACCCGCCGCGCGCTGCTGGGCCTGGAACTCGCGCTCCACCTCAGACGACGGCGCTACGACCTGGTCTGGACGCAGTGGCCCGACATCTACGGCACCGCCTTCTGGCGCACGTGCCGGGCCCTCGGGCTGCCGCTCGCGCACACCGTCCACAACCCGGTTCCGCACGACAGCGCGGGGAGCGAGCTCCCCGCGCTGCGCCGCGTCTACCCGGCGTGCGACCTGCTGTTCGTCCACTCCGAGCAGGCGCGCGGCGAGTTCGAGGGGCTGTTCCCGGACCTGTGCGGCCGGGTCGCCGTCAGCCGCCACGGGCTGTACACGACCTACCCGCGCTGCCCCGCCGCGCGCGCAGCCAGGCGGAGCGAGCTGGGCCTGGTGGAGGGAGCGGCGGTAGTGCTGATCTGCGGCGGGATCCGGCCCTACAAGAACCTCGATGCGCTCGTCGCGGCCCTCGCCGACCCGCGCTGCGCGCGGGCCGTGCTCGTCGTCGCCGGGGAAGAGTCGGGGTACGGCGGGACGCCGGCCGCCGACCCGCTCGACCGCACCCGCCGGCTCGCGCGCGAGGCGGGCGTCGCGGAGCGCGTCCGGCTCATCCCGCGCTTCCTGCGCGCCCGCGAGCTGGCCGAGCTGCTCGAGGCGGCCGACGTGCTCGCGCTGCCCTACCGCAAGGGGTACGGCAGCGGGCTGCTGCTGCTCGGCATGAGCTTCGGCCGCCATGTGCTGGTCGCCGACACCGGAGGCGCGGCGGAGTACGTGGCGGACTACCCGGCGCACACGCTGCTGGACGGGACCGGCGCCCCGGAGGTCGCCGCCGGGCTGGCGCGCGCGATCGAGGCGCTCGGCGCGCCGGGCGCGGCGGAGCGGGCCCCGCGGTCGCCGGACCTGGAGTGGCCGGCGATCGCGGCGCGCGCGCTGGCCGTCCTGCGCGAGCGCCTGCCGGCGCGCTGACGGCACGGTGGCCGCAAGCTTGTTGGTGCGGCGGGGTGGGTTCGGGGGCGGAGGCGGCGTCGGGGAGACGGTCTTCGGGCTGGGTCCGGGGACCGAGCAGCGGGCGCCACGAGTCGGGGAGCGCTTCGCGCTCCGGGAAGAGCCGCTGGGCCAGGATCCGTTCCCAGGGCCACGGCTCGGTGGTCAGTCCCAGCGCCATCGCCGGGGTCGTCCGGTCGGGTCGCCGCTCCGAGCGGCCCTTCACCAGGTTCTTCCAGACGGTCGTCAGGAAGGCCCGGCCCAGCACC